>CANQBW010000013.1 GCA_947589565.1 uncultured Clostridia bacterium
TCGGCTGTCGCGTTGCGCTCACAGCCCACCGGGCTGTTGAGCAGGAATGCAACGCTCCACTCGCGGTCGCCTTGTTTAACACTAAGCGCGAAGGGTCGCGCAAATTGAGTGCGCTGCCGCAAAAGCGTGGTTTTGCTTCGCGCAGTAAATTAAGAACAAAGGGCGAGATGTTTACTCGCCCCTTTCCTAAGAACGAGACCCTTCGACTGCGCTCAGGGTGACAAAAAACGTGTCATTCCGAGCGTAGTCGAGGAATCCCCTCGGTCGATAGACAAGTAGTAAACCGAATAAAAAGCGTCGCGGGGTTTGGGACACGTCGCAAGTGTCCCAACATTTTTTTGCGCTACTTTTTTGTATGCGTAAAAAAGTAGCAATGCAAGTCTTGCAGAAAAGACAGTGCTTAAGCGGCTTGCCGCTTATTTCTCTGCCGAAAAAAGGCAGTTTTTCATGATATTTATAGAAATTTTCTTCGGAAACACTTGCAAATTTCCGCTTGCTATGATATAATTAATCTGTCTCACAATTGGAAGGATAGAAACTTTCAAGATTTTAGGAGGTAAATGCATGAAATTAAAGAGATTGCTCGTTCTTTTCTGTATGATCGTGTCTTGCGTGTGTCTTTCGGTCGCCTTTGCCGCGTGCGGCGAGACGGCGCATACACACCTCGACGCCGAATGGTCAAAGGACGCGACGAAGCACTGGAAGGTCTGCCCCGAGTGCAATCAGAAGTACGATGAGGGGAACCACAGCTTTACGGACGGCAAGTGCACCGTCTGCGGACAGGAACAGTCGAGCAGCGGCGAAAATCCCGGAACTTCGGGTTCCGACCTCGATCCGATCGAGGGAAATCCCAACTGCGATCACGAATGGGACGGTGGTTGGAAGACCGCCAAGGACAAGACCTGCACGGAGGACGGCGTTCAGACGCGTACCTGCTCCATCTGCGGCAGAAGAGAAGTGCGTCCCATCAAGACATCGGGTCACATCATCGTCAAGCAGGCGGCTCAGCCCGCGACCTGCACAAAGGACGGCTGGAAAGAGTACGAGATCTGCACGCAGTGCGACTACACGACTTTCGAGGCAAATAAGGAAGATGCGCTCGGTCACGACTATGTCCCCCACGAAGCGCAGGAGCCGACCTGCACCGAGGCGGGCTGGACGGCTTACAAGACCTGCTCCCGTTGCGATTACGATTCGCGCGACGACGAGTCTGTCCCCGAAGATAAATACCTCGACATGATCCCTCACAAGTATCCGAGCGAGGATGAAACCGCACAGTGCGAGATGTGCCACAAGACGAGATTCAAGGCAAGCGAAGGTCTCGAGATCGAGATCGTGGGCGCAGCGGCGCGTGTCGTCGGCATCGGCACCTGCACGGATAAGGTCATTTCCATTCCCGAGGAGTACGAGGGAAGACCCGTCATCGATATCTGCGAGTCCGCGTTCAGCCCGAACAAACCCACCGAATACTCCACTTCCTGGTCGCAGGATCAGAAGAACGACTTCGACAAAAAAGCTGCCCTTCTGAATGAGGTCGAAGAAGTCAAGATGCGCGGCATCAAAATGATCGACGATAGTGCGTTTGCCTTCATGCCCCACCTTAAGACCGTCGACCTCGGCTCGAGCCTTCAGAGGATCAACACCATGGCCTTTGCAGCTTGCTATGAGCTGACCGAGATCACGATCCCCAAGACCTGCAGCGTTGTCGAGGCGCAGGCATTCTTCAGATCGGACGCGCTCAGAGAGATCAAGGTCGAAGAGGGAAGCCAGCTCTTCACCTCCTATGACAATCACCTTCTGATCAAAAATGGCACCGGGGAACTCATCGCGGCGTCCATGAAGATCGATAAGATCGGTGAAAGCAGCGTCGAGCATGTCACAATTCCCGAAACCGTCAAGAGCATCAACGAATATGCGTTTTTCGGTCACTTCTACCTTCAGGAACTTGTCATTCCCGGCAGCGTCAAAACGATCAACAGAAGCGCTTTCGACGGCTGCACGGGCTTGAAGACACTCACCATCGAGGCGGGCGTGAATACCATCTGCTCGAACGCCTTCTCCAACTGCACGAAACTCAGCGATGTCACGATCAAGACCATGGACGTGGAGGAGACTGACGCCGAAGGCAACACGACCACAAGATCGAGCTTCCGCCTCATGCAAGAGAAGTGCTTCGGCAACTGCCCGTTGCTCGAGGATATCACTTTTGAAGGAACTGCCGAGCAGTGGAAGCAGGTCCAGAAGACGGGTGATGAGCTTCTGAACGGCGCAACAACCGAAACGAAACCAAATCCGATTCGCCTCACGATTTACTGCGATGACGGCGCCATCTTCACGGAAATGGCAGGCGAGGGCGGATTCCGCCAGGAAGAGACTGACTAACAATATAAAATAGGACTTTTGCGCCGCCGACGGTTCCCGTCGGCGGCGCAAGTATAAGGACGCCGTTTCCCGCTGACAGTCTATCGACCGGGGGGATCCATTCGACTCCGCTGCTTCGCCGCTCCGCTCAGGATGACAGGAAGAAAAGAGCATGTAAAAAGCATGTCATTCCGAGCGAAGTCGAGGAATCCCCTAAGCCCGCTCGGGATGACATAAAAGAAACCCCGTCTTAAGGAGAAACCCAATGAACGATCTTGAAAAAGCGAAAGAATTTTTACAGCAAAATTCCTCATACAGCGTCGTGTTTGTGCGCGGGGAGGAGCATATTTTTTGCGAAAAGAGGGGAGTTGCTCCCCTTCTCGAGCTTCTGGACGCGGGGAAAGACCTTCGCGGATTTGCTGCCGCCGACCGCGTCGTCGGGCGGGGCGCGGCGCTCCTTCATATCATGCTCGGGATCGAGACGCTCTACGCCTCCGTGTTAAGTTTTTCCGCGGAAGAGGTCTTGAAGAACTACAAAGTCACCTATTCCTTCGGGGAGAGAGTCGACTGCATTCTCAACCGAAACAG
This sequence comes from uncultured Clostridia bacterium, assembly GCA_947589565.1. Classification (GTDB taxonomy): domain Bacteria; phylum Bacillota; class Clostridia; order Christensenellales; family Borkfalkiaceae; genus Gallimonas. The sequence goes on from CANQBW010000013.1 coordinate 2,950, forward strand.
GGACGGCAGATGTCCGATCGAGCAGGCGACGGAGGGAATTTTCGATTTATCGGAGGGACTTTCCGCGATTCAAAAGAGACTCGGCGAGCTCGGCAAAAAATGATGTTAAATTTCTGTGAAAATTCAAGCAAAAAATAGAAAGTTATTGACAAAAATCCATCCTTATGTTATAATATCAATCAGGAAATAATTTCATTTTGGGAGGTTCTGAGATGAAAAAGAGATTTTTATTGTTTACGGCGTGTGCGGTACTTGCGCTCGGGGCAAGCGCGATGGCGTTTTCCGCCTGCGGCGAGGACGAGGGCAAGGGCAAGACCGATGTCCCCGAACACGAGCATGTCTGGAGCGATACCTTTACCACAACCAAGCGCGCGACTTGCAGCGAGGAGGGCGAAAGAGTGTATTACTGCACCGTCCCCGGCTGTACGGCGGAGAAACCCGAACCCGTCGAAAAGGCTCCGCACACCTGGGGTGACCAACCCTCGAGCACGGCGACCTGCGAGTCGGGGGGCACTATCATCTGGACGTGCAAGGTCTGCGGCGCGACGGAAGAGGGGAACCCCGTACCCGCGCTCGGGCATGACGACGTCGCGCAGAACATCGTAAGGGACGCCACCTGCCTGCAGGCGGGAGAGGTCGTCATGAAATGTACGCGCTGTGAACGCGAGGTGACCGTCGAACTTCCGCAGCTCGAACATGATTTCAGATATGACGAAAAAAAGAGCGAGAAGGCGACCTGCAAGGCGCCCGGCAAAGAGGTCTACACCTGTGTCAACGGCTGCAACGAAACCAAAGAGGAGATTATCGAAAAGCTCGATCACGAGGTCGAGTATGAGGAAAACATCCTTCCCACCTTCGAGAGCGAGGGACACCGCAAGGGCGTCTGCGTCAACTGCAAAACACCCATCAACGAAGTCATCCCCAAGCTTGTCGACGGCGATGAGATCGTATTTACCTATTTGATCATGAAGGGCGACCGCGTGTTCAACCTCTCTACGACGACTTTCAAAGTCATCAATGAAAAGGGCGAGGTAGTCGCGACGGGAACGATGAAGGACGTCGCCGGCGGCAGATTCAAGGTCAAACTTCCCATTCATAAGGATACGAAATACACGCTCAAGATGGAAAACATCAGTGGCTACACCGCAGATGAGATCACGCTCACGCCTGCAGAGCCGAGCGGCGAAGTGCAGGTTTCCGCAAAACTATTCGAGATCGGCGATCCCGCAGCGCCCAAATTCTATTCCGTCGGCTCCATAATGCAGGATTTCAACTTCAAGGACATCGACGGAAACGAAATTCACTTCAAGGATATTCTGAAGCAGAATAAAGTCGTCATGCTCGACCTGTTCTACGGCAACTGCCCCGCCTGCAACATCGAGGCGCCCCATCTTCAGGAGCTTTACGAACAATATAAATCGCGGGGCTTTACGATCATCGGGATCTCTTCGGATGCCTACGAAAACAGCAGCGATACGAAATTGAAATCCTTCCGTTCCGACCACGGGATCACTTATCCGATCGTCCGTCAGCCCGCATCGGCCACCGAGGCGTACCTCTTCGATCGGTTCGATATCAGCGGATTCCCGACGACGGTCGTCATCGACCATGAGGGATTCGTCAGATCGATGGCCACCGGCGCCTATGGCAAGGAGTACCATGAGATGAAAATCACGAGCTATCTTAACATGAAATGGGATGATATGGAGGAATCAAACGATCAAACGATTTCCGTGAAACCCGAGCAAGATGCGGACGGCTTGACGCTCTCTGTGCTGCGCGGCGACTACATTCTCGGCGACGAGAGAGATTTTTGATCGATAAGGAGAAAAGGAAATGAAGAAACTCAAATGGATTCTGACAACTTGTGCGGCGCTGACCCTCTGCGCGGGCGCAGTTGCGTTCACCGCCTGCGGCGAGGATGAGGGCGGCATCAAAAACCATGAGCACGTCTGGGACACGAATTATGTCATTAAAACCGCCGCGACCTGCACGCAGGAGGGGGAGCGGTATCACAAGTGCCTCGTGGCCGGCTGTACGGCGACCTCCGAGCCCGAAGTGGTCCCGAAGAAACCGCACACCTACGGCCCCGAAAAGAACACGGCGACCTGCACCGAGCCCGGAAACATGGTCCAGGAATGCACGGTCTGCGGCGACAAGAAGATCGGCGCGGCGACGGAGGCGACCGGACACAACATGATCTACGATAAGATCTACGCCGAGGCGACCTGCTATCAGGAGGGCGACGCGGACATGAAGTGCTCCAAGTGCGACTATCGGGAGGAACATGTCAAGTCACCCATGACGGAGCACGCCTGGGCGAAGAATCCCAATCTGTCGGTTGCGGCGACATGCGAAAAGCCCGGTAAAAACTACTTCGACTGCGTTACACAGGGCTGCACGGCGCACAAAGAGGAGGAAGTTGCTGCGAAGGGACACACTCCCGTCTACGATTCCCTGGTCTATCCGACCTTCGAAAAAGCGGGCTCCTGCGTCGGAAAATGCTCTGTCTGTCAAGAGGATTTCAGCAAGAATATGCCCCGGCTCGAAGAGGGCATGGAGATCGAATTTACCTTCAAGGCAGTCCGCACGAACGGCCAGCCTATCATCACGACCCATAACATTCAGATCGAGGTCAAGGACTCGGAGGGAAACGTCGTGAAGACGGCGGGGGAGCGTGATCTCAAATTCGGCGAATTGCAGCTGAAACTTCCCGTTCATCAGGGAAAGAATTACACTGCGACTGTCTCCGGACTCGGAAGCTATCTGGAGGGTTCCGTAGAAGTTGCACCCGAACATCCCGTCGGAGAGATCAAGCTCAAGTCGAAGGGACTCTATGAGATCGGTGCGGAGAACATTCCCGCAAAGCTCGGTCAGGGCAACCTTGCCATGGACTTCTCACTCAAGGACATCGACGGCAATACCATTCACCTCAAGGAGCTTGTGCAGCAGAACAAGGTCGTCATGCTCCACTTCTTCTATACGACATGTATGTGGTGCAACAGGGAGTACCCGGGGTATATCAAGGCATTCAACGAATACGTGGATAAGGGCGTCGCGGCGATCGGCATTGCGCCTACCGATCCTCTCGCCTTCCCGAATAACTCCGTGGAAGAATTGAGAACAGAAGTTGCCAAGTACAGGATCCCCTTCCCCATTGTCCAGGACAACGCCGAAGTCGGAGGATACCTCTATCAGAGGTTCAGCGGGATCGCCGGCGCACCCGCCACGGTGTTTATCGACCATGAGGGCGTCATCATTAAGATCCAGATCGGCTACCTCTCGACAGATCCATACACCGATCAACAGGGACAGTATACCGACGTCGCTTATAAGGAACTTTTGAAGGAATATACTGCCGGCGAATGGGAAGATATGTCCTCACAGAACATCTTCCCCGATGAGCTGAGCGACTGCGATTATATTCTTCCCGGGAAGGAAGAGTAAATTTCGTCGAAAAGCTCGCTTTCTGTCATCCTGAGCGGAGTGGCTTAAGCCACGGAGTCGAAAGCGAGCGCAGCGAGCGTGAATCCCCTAAGCTATCGATAAGCTTTCACGACGATGTGCGTCCTGTGGGGCGCAAATTGAGTCGTGCAGCGCAGGGAAACCCTGCTCGCACCGTAAAGTAAAAGAACAAAGGGCAAGTGCGCCGCGCTACGATAGTAGCGCGGCGCTTTTCATGCCCTTTTTTACAAAAAAAGAGCAACGGAGTTCCGTTGCTCTCTTGGTTTTAAAAGGGATCAGACAATACCCTGAGCCATCATTGCGTCTGCGACCTTGACGAAGCCGGCGATGTTCGCACCGACGACCAGGTCGTAGCCGAGGTTGTAGTCCTCGCAAGCCTTGACGATCTGCTTGTGAATGTTCGTCATGATCGTCTTGAGCTTCTGATCGACTTCCTCAGCCGACCAAGCGAGTCTCTCGCTGTTCTGGCTCATCTCGAGACCGGAGACTGCGACGCCGCCCGCGTTGACTGCCTTGCTGGGAGCGACAAGCACGCCGTTCGCTCTGAGATACTCGAGCGCTTCGTTCGTGGTGGGCATGTTTGCGACCTCGTTGACGATTTTGACGCCCATCTTGACGATCTCCTTCGCGTCCTCGATGCGGATCTCGTTCTGCGTTGCGCAAGGCATGTAGATGTCTGCCTTGACGTTGCCCCAAGGCTTCTTGCCTGCGACAAACTCGACGCCGAACTTGTCTGCATAGTCCTGAACTCTGTTGCGGTTGGAGTTTCTCATCTCGAGCATGTAGTCGATCTTCTTGCCGGAGATGCCGTCCTTGTCATAGACATAGCCGTCGGGTCCGGAAATGGTGAGGACCTTGCCGCCGAGCTCGCTGATCTTGGTCGCTGCGCCCCAAGCCACGTTGCCGAAGCCGGAGAGTGCGAAGGTCTTGCCCTTGATGTCCTGACCGAGGTGCTTGAGGACCTCGACAAGGAAGTAGGTCGCGCCGAAGCCGGTCGCCTCGGGACGGATCAGGCTGCCGCCGAAGGAAATGCCCTTGCCGGTGAGGACGCCGTTCTTGAACTCGCCGACGATCCTCTTGTACTGTCCGAACAAGTAGCCGATCTCTCTGCCGCCGACGCCGATGTCACCAGCGGGAACGTCGCGGTCGGGGGTGATGTGACGATAGAGCTCGGTCATGAAGCTCTGGCAGAAGCGCATGATCTCTGCGTCGGACTTGCCCTGAGGATCGAAGTCGGAACCGCCCTTGCCGCCGCCCATGGGAAGGCTCGTGAGGCTGTTCTTCAGGGTCTGTTCGAGGCCGAGGAATTTGATAATGGAAAGATTGACCGTAGGATGGAAGCGAAGACCGCCCTTGTAAGGTCCGATCGCGCTGTTGAACTGAACGCGGTAACCCTTGTTGATGTGGACGTTGCCCTTATCGTCGACCCACGGCACGCGGAACATGATGACGCGCTCGGGCTCGGTGAAACGCTCGAGAAGCGCAGCCTTCTCATATTCGGGATGCTTTGCGATGACGGGCTTAAGACCGGTTAAAATTTCGGTCGCTGCTTGATGGAACTCGGCTTCGCCGGGATTCCGTTTTTTGAGGTCTTCAAGAACTCTTTCTACGTATTCCATGATTTTCTCCTTTAACAATCATTGTGACTGTATTATAGCACAGTTTCAAAATGATTTCAAACGTAACGATATCAAAATTATATTTAAAAAGTATAATTAAAACTTATGGAAGAATACCCGACGGAATCCCTTGCTTTTTTCTTGCGGAAGGTGTAAAATAAATAGAGATGTCTCCCGTAAACTCGGACGGGGGAAAAGACATCTCAAACGCTTCCGTAGTTAAATGGATATAACAAGCCCCTCCTAAGGGCTAGTTAGCAGTTCGATTCTGCTCGGGAGTACCAAGAGGGGGGCAGATAAACTGCCCCCCCTCTTGGTACTCCCGAAGTCGCTTGAGCGCATTGGGTTCGAATGTCTTTCTACTGTTACGGTTCCTTGGACATCACGAGCGCGGAGCGCGAGTATTCTGCTCCCGCAATCGTTGTTTTTGCCGTTTTTTTGCGTTCAGGAACTTTTTTCCGGGCCTATCCTCTATATGATTGACAATTTCTCTTCCGAAGTGTATAATGGATAAAATCGGTGGGCCGAAACAGGTGTTTGATTTTACTTTTTTGACCGGAAACGTGCGTATGGCGATGGAGAGGATTCATAGTGGAAAGACTCAAAAATTTTCATTTTGAGAAAAAACATCTCGTCTATATCTTTCTATTTGTATTGATATTGGCGGGAAATGTCTCCAATTTTCAGGTTTTCGGTAGAATTGCGATCAAACTGAGCGATGTTTTGGCTTTGATCTTAGGTCTGGTCTTTCTCAAAAGCTTCTGGAAAGAAAAGATCGACTTTTCGGTCGGCATCATGCTCATATGGAGCATTCTTTCGCTTGCCCTGATCCTCATGAACGTCATCATCTATCAGTTCGACTTTGAGGATGTTTTGACCGCGGTCTTATATCTGTTCCGATTTATCTTTATGATGTGGCTTGCAAATGTTGTGGCAAGGTACATGCGTTCGAAGGGTTTGGGGCTTTTTACGCTGAAATACATCAACGTCTTATACCTTCTCGTCTGTGGGTTCGGGTTCATTCAGCTGATCTTCTTCCCCGTAGCCTATGATTTTTACCGTCTTCTTTGGACGATGGGGGTCTTTTTCCCCAACGCCGACCCCCATATCAACCGATTGTTCTCGACCTATCTCGACCCCAACTATCTGGCTGCCTGCCTTTTGATCGGGGTGTGCGTCGATCTCTATCTTTTAAGTCTCGAGCGGGATAAGAAAAGGCAGATCAAATATTGGCTGTTTCTTGCGGTCTATACGCTGACGATCTTTCTGACAAGATCCCGTTCGGGGCTGTTGGGGCTCGTCATCATCCTCTTTCTTGACCTATTGCTGTCGATCGATCGGAAAAATATGAAAATTTGGGTCGTCGTCGCGGCGGCGGGCGCCCTTGCGGTCCTCACAGGTCTGTTTGTCTTTTCGGATATCACCGTTTTCGTTCGGATACGCACCATGTTTACCGACGCCTCCGCGGGGGCAAGGCTCTCCTCCTGGGCAAAGGGCCTCGAAACTTTTTGGGATAATTTCTTGGGACTCGGATACAACCTTTTCGGCTCTTATAACAAGAAGATCTACGGCTCGGAAGCGATCTCCGTCCTCTATGGGAATGATTCCTCTCTGATCCTGACGCTGATCACGACCGGCATTCCGGGACTTGCCCTGTTCTTCGTCCATATTTTCCGATTCGTCGTGAAAAAGAATGTGCCGAAAGCAATGATCTCTTTGATCTTTGCGGCGCTTGTGATCTGCAATTTCAACAATCTGCTCTACTACGGGTTGTGGGTCTTCCCTTTTTACTTTATCATGTACTTGACGCTGCATTGGGAACAGAGCGACATCCACACCCAACAACTTCTCTCCCAAAAGAGGACGCCCGCGCTCCGTTCTGCGGCAGCTTCTTCGAAATGAGCGGAAGGAGCCCGGGATAAATTCTTTTGAGAAGCGATTTTAAAGATTTGACAGATTCCTCCAAAACATGCTATAATCTTACAAAATGCTTTGAAAACACACAGGAGACAAATGAAGGGAATTATTCTTGCGGGGGGGAGCGGAACGCGGCTCTATCCGCTCACAATGGTAACAAGCAAACAGCTCTTGCCGGTCTACGACAAACCCATGATCTATTATCCGCTCTCGACGCTGATGTTGGCGGGGATCCGCGAAATTTTGATCATCTCCACGCCCGAGGACACGCCCCGCTTTTCGGCGCTTTTCGGCGACGGGAAAAAATTCGGGCTCGAACTCTCCTATGCCGTCCAGCCCCGTCCCGCGGGACTCGCGCAAGCGTTTACGATCGGGGAGGAGTTCATCGGAGAGGACGACGTCTGTATGGTCCTCGGAGACAATCTTTTCTACGGAAACGGCTTGAAACAGAGCTTAAAACGTGCGACCTCTAACCTTCGGGAGGGAAGGTCCACGATCTTCGGCTACTATGTTCCCGACCCTCAGCGCTTCGGCGTGGTCGAATTCGACGGAGAGGGAAGGGCGGTCTCCATCGAAGAAAAACCGCAGTGCCCCAAATCCAACTATGCCGTTGTGGGGCTCTATTTTTATACCAACGACGTGGTGGAGATCGCAAAGACGATCCGTCCCTCCGCGCGGGGAGAGCTCGAGATCACGAGCGTCAATCAGAGATACTTAGAGGCGGGAAAACTCGACGTCATCACCTTCGGACGGGGATTCACCTGGCTGGACACGGGGACGCACGAGGCCCTCGCGGACGCCACCGCCTTCGTCAAGATGATCGAGGAGCGCCAGGGACTCATGATCAGCTGTCCCGAGGAGATCGCCTATATCAACGGATGGATCACGGCGGAGCAGCTCGAAGAACTCGCAAACGGAATGAAGTCGAACGGCTACGGCAAGCACCTCTTGCGGGTGCTCGACAAGAAGATCAAGTATTGAGGGGGAAATATGAACGTCATCAAAACGGAACTTGTGGGCGCCTTTTTGATCGAGCCGCAGGTGTTCGGGGACGCGCGGGGTTGGTTTACCGAGACCTTCAGCGTCCGAAAATTAAGCGAAGCGGGTCTCAAAGTGCCCGATTTTGTCCAAGATAATCAGAGTTACAGTTCCCAAAAGGGAATCGTGCGGGGGCTTCACTGCCAGAGGGACCCCTTCTGCCAGACCAAGCTCATCCGCTGCACGCGGGGGGAGATCGACGACGTCATCGTCGACGTTCGGGAGGGCTCTCCCACCTATCTGAAGTGGATCAAAGTGCGCCTCTCTGCGGAAAATTTCCGCCAGCTCTACATTCCGCAGGGCTTTCTGCACGGATTCGTCACGCGGACGGACAACGTCGAAGTACAGTACAAAGTGGACAACTACTACGACAAACCCTCGGACAGAAGCGTTCGCTACGACGACCCCGCGTTCGGGGTCGACTGGGACGTGAACGCTCCCATTCTCTCCGAAAAAGACAAGAATGCGCCGCTTTTTCGGGACAGTGACGTGCGCTTTTTCTTTCAAAAATGAAATTTTTGGTGACAGGAATCAAGGGCCAGCTCGGCTATGACGTCTGCCGCGAGCTCAAAAGCCGCGGATATCAAGATGTGTGCGGAATCGATATCGACGATTTGGATATCACCGACGAGAAGGCGGTCTCCCGCTTTGTGAGGGAATATCATCCGGACGTCGTGATGCACAACGCCGCCTTTACCGCCGTGGACAGGGCGGAGGCGGAGCCCGGCCTCTGCCGCGCGGTCAATGCATTCGGGACGAAGTATCTCGCCGAGGCGGCAAGGGAATGCGATGCGAAATTCGTTTACATTTCGACCGATTACGTCTTCGACGGCGAAAAAGAGGGACTATATTCCCCCGAGGATAGGCGCTGTCCGCTGTCCGTGTACGGCGCGACCAAGTCGGAGGGGGAGGACGCCGTCAGAGCCGCAACGGAGAAACATTTTATCGTCCGTATCTCCTGGGTGTTCGGCGTCAACGGCAAAAATTTTGTCAAGACGATGCTGAACGCCTCTGAAAAAAGGAGCGAATTTAACGTCGTCTGCGATCAGGTGGGGTCTCCGACTTATACCGCCGACCTTGCAAAGCTGCTCGTCGATATGACGCAGACGGAACAGTACGGAACCTATCACGCGAGCAACGAGGGAATTTGCAGCTGGTATGAATTTGCCTGCGAAATTTTTCGTTTGGCGGGGAAGAACGTCAAGGTGAACCCCGTGACGACGGAGGAATATTTGAAACTTGCTTCCCAACAGGCGAAGCGCCCCAAAAATTCCCGATTCGATAAATCCAAGCTCACAGAGCGCGGCTTCTCCCTCCTGCCCGATTGGAAGGACGCCCTGCAAAGATACATAAGGGAAATTTATCATGGGTAAAAAACTGTCCGTCATCATTGTCTCCTATCAGGCAGTCGAGCTTCTCAGAGATTGCCTGAACTCCATCGAAAAATACAATGACATCGGTGACGGGCTCGAGGTGATCGTCTCGGACAATTCTCCCGACATGCGGCTCTTTGACGATATTTCCCGCGACTATCCTTCCGTCAAACTCGTCAAAAACGAGAATATCGGCTTCGGCGCGGGAAACAACCGCGGATTTGAGCATTCTACGGGGGAATATCTGCTCTTTCTCAATCCGGATACCAAACTTGTGGAGCCCATCTTTGCGTTTGCCGTCGAAAAGTTCGAAAAGGACAAGGACCTTGCCATGTTCGGCATTCAACAGACGGACAAAGAGGGGAATTTTACCGATTCCTTCGGCATTCTCGGCCTCTGCGGGCCGAAAAACATCTTCGGATATTTTCAATTGAGACGCTGCCGAAAGAAGGGAAAATTCGAGGACGGCAGGATGTACCCCGACGGCGCAGACCTGTTTGTGCGCCGCAGTTCCTTTCTCCAAGCGGGAAAATTCGACGAGAAAATTTTCATGTACTACGAGGAAGAGGACCTGACGCGAAGGATCAAGCTGTATTCGGAGGCAAAAAAGACAGCATTTTTCGGGGAGAAAAAGCTCATCCATCTCGGGGGCGGGACGGGGGAGAGAAACGAAGCGTCCTATCTTCGCGGGCTTCGCCGCGGGCTCGATTCGATGAAGTACTGCGCGGAAAAGTATTCCCTCGACTTTGAAAAGCTCAAAAAGGTCAAATACCGCCATGCAAGAATGAAATACCGCTTGGCACGTCTGCGCCGAAAGAGAGATAAGGCGGAGTTTTACCGCAAGGTCATGAAAATTTACAGGGACGAAGCGCCCGAAGGAAGAGGATCATGAAAAGATGTCTGGTGCTCCTTTGCACCTACAACGGGGAGAAATATCTCCGCGAACAGCTCGACAGTATTTTAAGTCAAAAAGACATCGAAGTCGCCGTCAAAGCTGCGGACGACCGCTCGACGGACGGAACCAAAGAAATTTTAAAGGAGTATGCGGAAAAATTTCCCGCATTCACCTATTCCGTCAACGAGAAGAACAAGGGCTTCTGCTACAACTTTCTCGACCTCATCTTCTCCGTCAAGGATACCGACTACGATTACTACGCGCTCAGCGACCAGGACGACGTATGGCTGCCCGAAAAGCTGAAGAGGGCGGCGGAGCAGATCGAATCAAAGGGGGAGACCCAAAAAGGCACCCTGTATTGCTCTAATCTCCTCGTCACGGATGAAAAGCTTACCCCGCTTCACAGAATGGAGGAAAAATTTCCCAAAGTCAACCGCTACTCCGCTTCTTTCTTCAATATCGCAACCGGCTGTACGATCGTCTTCGACAAAAAATTCCTTCTCCAAAGCACCAAGCACTATCCGTCGGACTTGCAGCTGCATGACGATTGGCTCTTTCTCTTGGCGATGTACACGGCAGACTTCATTTACGACTTCGAAGGGCATGATATTTATTATCGTCAGCACGCCGAAAATCTCATCGGCAGCGGAGATAAAAAGACTAAGGAAAAAAAGGGAAAAGTCTATTGGGGCTGGCCCTGCGTAAAAGAGATCATCGCGCTGTATGGAGACGAAATTTCCAAAAAAAATCTTAAAATTCTGATTCGGACACGTGATTACCGAAAGAAGTTCTCCTGCAGATTAAAAATCATCTTCTCGACGAAATATTATAGGTCACGATTCGGGATCCGTTTTCGGATCGGCATTTTGTTAGGAAGACAAAAATAGAGAGGAAAATTATGGCAAACTATCTGATCACCGGCGGCGCCGGATTCATCGGCGGGAATTTCTGCCACTACATGGTGAATACATATCCCGAGGACAGATTCGTCTGTCTCGACGCGCTGACCTATGCCGGCAACCTCGAGACCCTCGAGCCCATCAAGGACAAGCCGAATTTCCGCTTTGTCCATGCAAATATCTGCGACAGAGAGGCGGTCTTTTCCCTCTTCGAAGAGGAAAAATTCGACTATGTCGTCAATTTTGCCGCGGAGAGCCATGTCGACCGCAGCATCGAAAATCCGCGCATCTTCCTCGAGACGAACATCTTGGGAACGCAGACGCTGATGGACGCCTGCCGCAAATTCGGTATCAAACGGTATCATCAGGTCTCCACGGACGAGGTCTACGGCGACTTGCCGCTCGACCGTCCCGACCTCTTCTTCACGGAGGAGACGCCCATTCGCACCTCCAGCCCCTACAGCGCGTCGAAAGCGTCTGCCGACCTTCTCGTCCTCGCCTATCACCGCACCTTCTCTCTTCCCATCACGATCAGCCGCTGTTCCAACAACTACGGGCCCTATCAATTCCCCGAAAAGCTGATCCCGCTCGTCATCAAAAGGGCGGTCGCCGAGGAGCCCATTCCCGTCTACGGAAACGGCGCAAATGTGCGCGATTGGCTGCATGTGTACGATCACTGCACCGCCATCGACCTCATCTTAAGGAAGGGCAAGGACGGAGAAATTTACAACATCGGCGGACACAACGAGAGAAACAACCTCGAAGTCGTCGGACGCATTTTAAAGGAACTTCATAAACCCGAGAGCCTCATCACCTTCGTCCGTGACCGCGCGGGACATGATCTGAGGTACGCCATGGACCCGACGAAGATCATGAAGGAGCTCGGCTGGCAGCCCAAATACACCTTCGAGACGGGGATCGGGCCCACGATCGAGTGGAATCTCACCCATTCTGACTGGCTCTCTCACATTCTCTCGGGCGAGTACCTGAGATTCATGGACGCAAATTACAAGAGGTAAAGCCATGGTCTCCGTCATCATCATTTACACCCGCGACGACCAGTTGAACCTTGCCAAGGAGTGGATCGACAAGCAGACGGGAGTCGAGGTCGAAACGATCGTCCTCGACAATCGCGGAAACCGCGCCTATTCCTCGGCGGCGGCCGCGCTCAACGACGGCGCGAGAAGGGCAAAGGGAGAGTACCTCATCTTCATGCACCAGGATATCTACCTCTGGGATACAGAGGCCTGTGCAAAGTACGCGTCCTTTCTCGAGAGTCACCCGAATGCGATCATCGGCGTCGCCGGCGTTGCAAAGGACGGGAGCGGAGTGAAATACGATCTTTGGCAGACGCAAAAGAAGTACCGCTTTGCACGGCCCGCGAACGGGGAGATCATTCCCGTCAAGACGCTCGATGAGTGCATGTTCGCCATGACAAAGGAGCGCTGGGAACTTCTGAAATTCGACGAAGTCACCTGCGACAACTGGCATTTCTATTGCGCGGACATCTGCTATGCAAATCAGCTCTCGGGCGGAGAGAACTATTCCGTTCCGCTCGAGGTCTGTCATGATTCCCTCGGTTCGGCGGACGGGAAGGGATTTCGTCGATCGGTCAAGCGGATGATCAAAAAATACCACGGAAAACTCGAGGAGATCGAGACGACTTGCGTTCGTCTCGCCTGCAATAAGAGGGCATATCTTGTCTATTTATGTAAGGAAAAATATAAGAGCTTTTTGAGGCTCATCGGCAGATATGATTCTTTCCGCCGCAAAAGAGATGAAAAGTGGCGCAAGAGAGGGGCATATGTCCCCGACTACGACGAGATCGAAAAGGCGCGCCGCGGAGAATAGAAAGAGGATATATCAAGGCAGGTATGGATACAAAACTATATGTTGTCACGCATAAAACCGTCTCCGCGATCCCCCCGCAGCGCACGCTGATCGGCGTCGGGAACGGCGAGATCGAACATGTTTCGCTGCGAGATTCGAGCGGCGAAAACATTTCCGAAAAAAATCCGAACTACTGCGAATTGACCGCTCTGTACTGGATCTGGAAAAACGATCGTTCCGAGTTGGTCGGGCTGGAGCACTACCGCAGATTTTTCTGCGATCTTTTGACCCTCAAGCCGCTCTCCCTTGCCGCCATTGAGGAAAAATTGGAGAAGGCGGATGTGTTATTGCCCACGAAGATGACCTTTCCCTATTCCATCTACGAGCAATATAAAATTTGCCATATCGTGTCCGATCTGGACTGCTGCCGCGAGATCATCGGCGAAAAAAGCCCCGAATATCTTCCCTCTTTCGACGAGGTCATGAACAGAAAATACGGATACATGTTCAACATGTTTGTCATGCAGGGGGGGGGTATGCGTTTTTATTCGGAATGGCTTTTCCCCATCTTGTTTGAGGCGGAGGAGAGGATCGATCTGACGGGAAGAGATCGATATCAGCAGCGGGTGTTCGGATTTTTGGCGGAACGATTGTTCCAGGTCTGGATCTTACATCATCATTTGAGGATCAAATGTGCGCCCGTATGCGGCATGGATGAAAAAAAGAAGGCAGGGGAGCGATGAAAGAGATGTATGACTATCTGATCGTAGGCAGCGGGCTCTTCGGCGCCGTCTGCGCCTATGAACTCAAAAAGCGGGGCAAGAAACTCCTCGTGATCGAAAAGCGCGGGCATATCGGCGGAAACATCTACACCGAAGAGGTAGAGGGTATCAATGTCCACAAATACGGGGCGCATATCTTTCATACTTCGGATAAGGAAGTATGGGATTATATGAACTCCTTTGCCGAGTTCAATCACTTCGTCAACAGCCCGATCGCGAGATATCACGACGAATGCTACAATTTGCCCTTCAATATGAACACCTTCACGAAACTCTGGCGGGACGTCTTCACGCCTGCGGAAGCGGCTGCCCGGATCGAGGAGGAGAGAGTTCAATTCGGGGTAACCGAGCCCAAGAACCTCGAGGAGCAGGCGATCAACCTCGTCGGAAGGACCATCTACGAAAAATTGGTCAAAGGGTACACCGAAAAACAGTGGGGCAGACCCTGCGGGGAACTTCCCGCCTTCATCATCAAGCGCCTGCCCGTGCGCTTTACCTTCGACAACAACTATTTCAACGACAACTACCAAGGGATCCCCGTCGGCGGATATACGGGGATCATTGAAAAAATGCTCGAGGGGGTCCCCGTCCGCCTCAACTGTGACTTCTTTGCAGACAAAGAGAACTATCTGAATTTGGCAAAGAAGATCATCTTCACGGGGCCCATCGACCAATACTTCGGATATTGCTACGGACCTCTCGAATACCGCTCTCTGCGCTTTGAGACGGAAATTCTAAATATCCCCAACTATCAGGGCAATGCCGTGATAAACTATACGGACGCCGAAACGCCCTTTACGCGCATCATCGAGCATAAACATTTCGAATACGGAACGCAGCCGAAGACGGTCGTCACGAGAGAATATCCCGCCGCATGGAAGATGGGCGAGGAGCCCTATTATCCCGTCAACGACGGGAAGAACACCCGTCTCTATGCGCAATATCGCAAGCTCGCCGAAGCGCAGAATAAGGTCATATTCGGCGGCAGGCTGGGGCTCTATCAATATTTCGACATGGACGACGTGATCCTGAGCGCCTGGAACGCCTTAAAAGAGATGGAGTAAGGAGATTCATTTGAAAAAATTTTTTCATAAAGTTTTCGATCGGATGCGCTCTGTCGATCAGCGATTTTTGCCGTACATCCATCGGAATCAATTTTTTCACGGAAAGATCGCCAATCGGGTCTTGGTCGTTCTTTTGTTCCCCTTTGCCTGGGTGTATTCGGTCTGGATGAGGATCATGTCCAGGTTTGCGGAAAAGAAGAACTTTCAGACGCAGCTTGCGATCGTCGCGATCATCAAAAATGAGGGGCCCTATCTTGATGAATGGATCTGCTACCATCGGCTGATCGGCGTGGAAAAGTTTCTTCTCTATGACAACGAGAGCACGGATGACACCTGCTCGGTCTTAAAGCCCTATATCGAGAAGGGGATCGTCGATTACCGTCTCATCAAAGGCCGTCAGAGGCAGTTAGTTGCTTATCATGACGCGGTGTTGCGATATTATAAAAAGGTAAAATATCTGGCGGTCATCGACGCAGACGAGTTTCTCTATTCCGACCGGGACGATGAGATTTTGCCCTATTTGGATGCCGCTTTTTCAAAAAATATCGGAGGGCTCTGTTTTAATTGGTTGATGTTCGGCTCATCCGGATATTTGGAGAAACCGGAAGGTCTGGTCACGGAAAATTATCTTCACTGTGCGGAAGAAAACTTTTTACCTCCCAATGTGCATATCAAGAGCATCGTCAACCCGAGGCGGGTTCGGTGTTTTGTCAATCCGCATTCTGCGCTCTATTTAAAAAATTATCATGCCTACGATACGGAGGGGAATCGCGTGGACGGCGCATTTACGAAAGAGCCGCATCATAACGGTTGGCGGATCGATCACTATTTCACGAAATCCAAGGCGGAATTTACGAAAAAACGCCTGCGCGGAAATGCCGACGTATTGATCTTCCGTTCCGAGGAAGAGTTCGATCTGAACGATCGGAATGAAGTCTTCGATGACGGAATGTTGCGCTTTTCACAGCGAATCAAAAATGAGATCACGAAAATGCGCTCGGAATGACTTCGCTTTTTTTGTCATTCCGAGCGCAGTCGAGGAATCTCGTTCTTAAAATAAGGTGAAAGGGTGAGTAAGAATCCCGAAGTTCAGTCAAGAGTCATAAAACTCGCGGGCGGCTTTGCCGCCCGCGAAATATTTTTACAGATATCTTGCAAGTTCTTTGAGCTGACGGTCTTGAAGTTCGATGAGCCGTCTTGCAAAGTCCTTCGCCCGTCCGTCGGCTGCGCCGTATTGGTTGAGATACTTGTTGATCGACTTGATCCCCATGTTGCAGCCGTCCGTCAGAAGGTCGGAGATCGTTTGGTCGGTTTCCTTCATCGCCATCGTGAAGTTGGTCTTGAGCCAAGCCATTCCCTTTGCGAGGGGGTTGGGGTCCTTGCCCTCGTCGTGGTATTCGTGCAGAATTTCCTGCATTTCGTTCTGAAGATTCGCGTATTCCCGCTGATAGTCGTCGAGCATCCGCCGAAAGTCGCCGTTCTTTGCGTGATCCTTGACCTCGTCGATCGCGGCGATCCCCATCTGAATGCCCGCGTCGCACTCGCGGTAAAGTTCTATCGTGTCGTGTTCGATCATAATTCCCTCCGTTACGGAGTTAGTATGCTCGAAACGCCGATTTTAAATCTATTTTTTGAGCTCCACATAGGGAAGAATTTCAAACCCGTTCTTTCGATAGGCATGAAGAGCTGCTTCGTTGCTCTTTTCCGCCTCGAGACGAAAGAGGACGCCCGGATATCTGACCTCGAGAAAGGAGAAAAACTGGCTCCCGTATCCCTTTCTGCGGTATTCGGGCTTTAGATAGAGGTCCTCGATCCAGATACAGCGCTTTCCGTACTCGGTGGAATAGCTCTTTGCGAGGATCGCATAGCCGATGATGTGCGTTTCCTCCTCGAAGATATACCCCTCCGCATTGGGCTCGTCGCCGACGCAATTTTTGAAGTTGGTCTCGAAAATTTCCTCCGAGCCGTTTGTGAGAAGGGCGGGGGAGGCGTAAAAATCCCTCATCATCTCGATCACTTCCGCGCTGTTTCTCGTCGTCATCCTCTTGATCACCATATTAGATACCTCATTGATATTATAGACCTATTCTTTTATTCTGTCAAGTATGTTTGCTTGCAAAAGAAAGCCATTTGTGATAAAATAATAGGGAGGGGGAAGTGATATGGGCAGAAAATTGATGTATGTAGAGTTAAAATCTGGATATTCCGACGACGGACCCGCGTGGATCGGGTACGTTAAGACATCGAAGAGCGAGAGGACGCTCTATTTCAACGACCACGCCTTTCAGAGGCAGGCGGGGAGCATGGGGAACTATTGCGACCTCGAGACGGGGGAGGAGTATTGGATCTCGGGCGTCAAAAAGACGGGGAGCAACCGCCATTTCGCGGGAAGGGGAAAGATCATGATCGACTCCCGCGCCGTCGAGGAGTATTTGGCGTTGACGGGCAAGGATTCCCTCGAAAAGTCTCTCTTTGAGGTCGTCGAACTGGAGGACGTCTATCCCGTCGACCGCATCGAGCAGTTCTTGAACGAGACGAGCGAGAGAGACTGAAATTCCGAAAAAAATTGCCTTCAATCTCTTGACAGGGGACAAAAAAAAGAATATACTATCATCAACCTGATGCGAGGACGTCACTGTCCGAAAGAAAGGCGAATGAAAATTGAGAAAGCGCAAGGCTATGCCTTGGGATACTCTCGCCTTTTTGGTCTGCAAAGGGCGGGAATTTTTTATTTTCAAGGAGGAGTTATGGAGACGCGGGTTGCGGTCATCGGCATCATCGTCGAAGACAAGGACTCTGTGGAGTCGCTCAACAAAATTTTGCACGAGTACGGCGCGTACATCATCGGAAGAATGGGGATCCCCTATCGGGCGAAGAACATCAACGTCATTTCGATCGCGGTCGACGCGCCGCAGGACGTCATCTCTTCCATGGCGGGCAGAATCGGGAATCTTTCGGGCGTGAGCGCCAAGACGGCTTTTTCCAATGTCATCACCTCTCTTTGACCAAAAGGAGCTCGCCGATAAGCTCATAAACGAGCACAAGCTCTCTTTGAGAGAGTACGCCTTTCTCATTGAAAACCGCACGCAGGAGAGTTCGGAGACGCTGCGGGAGGCTGCCGTCAAGGTGCGCAGGCAAATTTACGGCGACGAGGTGTACCTCCGCGGGCTCATCGAGATTTCGAGCTACTGCAAGAACGACTGCCTCTATTGCGGTATCCGAAAAAGCAATCGGGCGGCGGAGCGCTATCGGCTCTCGGAGGAGGAGATTCTCTCCTGCTGCCGCGAGGGGTATGCCTTGGGCTACCGCACCTTCGTCCTGCAGGGGGGAGAGGACCTCTGGTTTACGGACGAGAGGCTGATTCCTTTGATCGAAGAGATCAAGAAAGAATTTCCCGACTGTGCGGTGACGCTCTCCCTCGGCGAGCGGAGTAAAGCAAGTTACGAGGCGCTCTTTTCGGCGGGTGCGGATCGCTATCTTCTCCGCCATGAGACGGCGGACAAAGCCCACTACGAGCGTCTGCACCCCTCCTCGATGAGCTTTGAGAATCGGATGCGCTGCCTTGAGGAACTCAAGGAGATCGGCTATCAGGTCGGCTGCGGCTTTATGGTCGGCTCGCCCTATCAGACGACGGAAACGCTCGCGGAGGATTTGAAGTTCGTCGAGACCTTCAAGCCCGACATGTGCGGGATCGGCCCCTTCGTGCCGCACAGGAACACCCCGTTTAAAGATTTTCCGCAGGGGACTGCGGAGCTGTGCTGCTTTCTGCTCTCTGTTTTGCGATTGATTTCCCCGAGTCTCTTGCTCCCCTCGACGACCGCGCTCGGCACGATCGATCCAAACGGCAGGGAGAAGGGGATCCTCGCGGGCGCAAACGTCGTCATGCCCAATCTGAGCCCCACCGAGGTCCGCAAAAAATACGAACTCTACGACAACAAGATCTGTACGGGCGAGGAGTCCGCGCAGTGCAGGGATTGTCTCGAAAGACGAATCCGATCGATCGGCTATCGCGTCGTCACTTCGCGCGGCGACGTCAAAAAATAAACGAAAAGGAGAACCCATATGGCAATTTACGACCCCAAATCGCTGAAAGCGGAGGAGTTTATCAATGACGAGGAGATCAAAGAGACCCTCGAATATGCGGAGAAAAACAAGCGCAACGTCGCCCTCATCGACGAAATTTTGGAGAAGGCGCGTCCCAAGCGCGCGGAGAAGGGATACACCTGCGCAGGACTTTCCCACCGCGAGGCGTCCGTGCTCCTCGCCTGCGATCTTCCCGACAAAATCGAGGAAATCTATAAGATCGCCGAGGAGATCAAACTCGCCTTCTACGGCAACCGCATCGTGCTGTTTGCGCCGCTGTATCTTTCCAACTATTGCGTGAATGGGTGCGTGTACTGTCCCTATCACCTCAAGAACAAGCACATTCCGCGCAGGAAATTGACGCAGGAGGAGGTCGAGCGGGAGGTCATCGCCCTTCAGGACATGGGGCACAAGCGGCTCGCTATCGAGGCGGGCGAGGACCCCGTCAACAATCCCATCGAGTACATTCTCGACTGTATCAAGACCATCTACTCCATCAAACATAAGAACGGGGCGATCCGCCGCGTCAACGTCAACATTGCGGCGACCACCGTCGAAAACTACCGAAAACTCAAAGAGGCGGGGATCGGAACCTATATCCTGTTCCAGGAGACCTATCACAAGGAGAGCTACTTAAAACTCCACCCCACGGGACCCAAACACGACTACGCCTATCACACCGAGGCGATGGACCGCGCAATGGAGGGGGGGATCGACGACGTCGGATTGGGCGTTCTCTTCGGTCTGGAGCTGTATAAGTACGAGTTTGCGGGACTCATCATGCACGCCGAGCACCTCGAGGCCGTTCACGGCGTCGGCCCGCACACGATCAGTGTGCCGCGCATCAAACATGCGGACGACATCGACCCCGCCGCCTTCGACAACTCCATTTCGGACGAAATTTTCGAAAAAATCACGGCATGTATCCGTTTGGCGGTGCCCTACACGGGCATGATCATCTCGACCCGCGAAAACGAGCAGGTGCGGAGCAAGCTGCTGCGCCTCGGCATTTCGCAGGTGAGCGGCGGCTCTCGCACGTCGGTCGGCGGCTATGCGGAGGAGGAGCGCCCCCACGACACCGAGCAGTTCGACGTCTCCGACCGGAGAACGCTCGACGAAGTCGTCCGCTGGCTCATGGAAAACGGACACATTCCCTCATTTTGCACGGCATGTTACCGCGAAGGGCGCACGGGCGACCGCTTCATGAGCCTCTGTAAGAGCGGACAAATTCTCAACTGCTGCCACCCCAACGCGCTCATGACGCTCACGGAGTACCTCGTCGACTACGCCTCCGAAGAGACGAAGAAGGTCGGCTTTGCGCTCATCGAGAAAGAGCTCGAAAAGATCCCCAACGAAAAGGTCAAGGGCATTGCGCGGCAGCATATCGAGGACATCAAAAACAGCAACAGACGCGACTTCCGGTTTTAAGGTGAAGGGAATCGAACCCACGCCGCTCCCGCGGGCTCTTTTCGGGTCTTTTCGCCTACGTCGTCGTCGATTTACGTCCAGTAAACCTTCCTCCTCCTCGGCACAAATCCCTCGAAAATTGCCGCGCGGGAGTGCGAAGCAGTTTTGAACGAGCGGATTTCCGCTTGGGCAAACGAGGGCGGGGCATATTATTTGGTATTTCCAAGGGAGTCGACGAAGTACAGGCGGAAATTCGCCGTCCAAAACCGTCGCGGGTTCGATTCCCTTCACCTTAAGTTTTTCTCATGTCATTCCGAGCAGGCGCCCGGAGGGTGCCGTCGTCGAGGAATCCCCATGAGTGAGCGACGGGACAAAAAGGGCGAGACCCTTCGACTACGCTCAGGGTGACATAAAAAGAACGCTCGGAATGACAAGTATTCTCCCTGTCATTCTGAGCGGAGCGGCGTAGCCGCGTAGTCGAAGAATCTCGCCCTTTTCTTATTACTAAGGACGAGATGTTTCGACTCCACTTCGTTCCGCTCAACATGACGGGAAGGGGCGTCGCCATAAGAAAAAAAGGAGAAATTATGAGTTTAAACGATACAGTCAGTGCGGAGCGCACCCATATTGCATTTTTCGGAATGCGCAACGCGGGAAAATCAAGTTTAGTGAATGCGGTGACAGGACAGCAGCTCTCCATCGTCTCCGAAGTGAAGGGCACAACGACGGACCCCGTCAAAAAGGCGATGGAAATTCTGCCGCTCGGCCCCGTCGTCATCATCGACACCCCCGGGATCGACGACGAGGGGGAGCTCGGCAAGCTGCGCGTCCAAAAGGCGATCCAGGTGCTCGATTCGACAAATATTGCCGTCCTCGTCTCCGACGCGACCCGCCCCCTTCTTCGCGAAGAGAGGGAGCTTTTAGAGCTCTTTCAAGAAAAAAATCTGCCCCATGTCACTGTTTTCAATAAGTGCGACCTGCTTTCAACTCTCCCCGAAGCGGGGGAGGGGGGAATCTACGTCAGCGCGAAGACGGGGCAGAATGTGCACGCTCTCCGCGAACTTTTGGGCAAATTTCAAGGGACGGAGCGCGAAAAACCCATCGCGCGCGACCTTCTGTCCTACGGCGAGCGGGCGATCCTGGTCGTTCCCATCGATTCGGCGGCGCCCAAGGGGAGACTCATTCTTCCCCAGCAGCAGACCATCCGCGACCTGCTCGAGGGGGGAAACATCGTCGAGGTCGTCAAGGACACCGAGCTCGAACTCGCCCTCAAGGACAGAAAGTCCCCCCCCAAGATCGTCATCACCGATTCTCAGGTCTTCGGTAAAGTCTCCAAAATTGTCCCCGAAAATATCCTTTTGACCTCCTTCTCCATTCTGATGGCAAGATACAAGGGGAGCCTTCTCCCCTTCCTCGAAGGGGCGGCAAAACTCAAAAACTTGCAGGATGGGGATCGAATTTTGATCTCCGAGGGCTGTTCCCATCACCGCCAGTGCGAGGACATCGGCACCGTCAAGATCCCCAAATGGCTCAAGGAGTACACGGGAAAGGAGCTCTCTTTAAGTTTTACCTCGGGCGGGGAGTTTCCGACGGAGCTGAAGGACTATTCCCTCGTCATTCACTGCGGCGCATGTATGCTCAACGAGGCGCAGATGAAAAGCCGCGTTTCTCGTGCGCGGGAGCAGGGCGTTCCCATCGTCAACTACGGCATGGCGATCGCCCAAATGCACGGCATTTTGAAGCGTTCGCTCTCTCCCTTCCCCGATCTTCAAAAACTTTTGTAAATCTCATGGGAAATTTTTCCAATTCTATTGACTTTTTCAAACCAAGCGTTATAATATAAATGCTTGGTATTTTTTCGCGAAATTTTTCGGCGAAAATCTCAAAATCGACTTAAAAATCGGCTTTGCAAAGGAAATTTTGCACGAATGTAAAATGAATTTTGCAAGAATTTTTTGACTGAGGCTGTCGAAAAGTGATATCATTGATCGTAGGGGGAGCCCATGTTTGAAATCGTCAATCTGAAAAAGACCTATGTTCCCAAGAAGGGGGTGCCCGTAGAGGCGCTGAAGGGGATCGACCTCAAGTTCGAAGACAGAGGCCTCGTGTTTATTTTGGGCAGGAGCGGCAGCGGAAAGAGCACCCTTCTGCATTTGATGGGGGGTCTGGATTCGATCACGGAGGGAGAGGTCATCTTGAACGGCGTCTCCACGAAGAATTTCAAGCCCGCCGATTACGACAGGTACAGAAGCCTGTATCTCGGCTTCGTCTTTCAGGATTATAATCTGCTCTCCGAACTCACCGTCGAGGACAATATCGCCCTCGGCTTGGAAGTTGCGGGCAAAAAGACGGAGAATATCGAAGAGACGCTCGCCCTCGTGGGTCTCGAGGGAATGGGCAAGCGCAAGCCGCGGGAACTCTCCGGCGGACAGCGGCAGCGGGTCGCCATCGCGCGCGCGATCGCAAAGGACCCCGGGATCATTCTCGCAGACGAGCCGACGGGCGCTTTAGACGAAGAGACGGGCGAGGCAGTTCTCCGTCTTTTGAAGGAGCTCTCCAAGGAGAAGCTCATCATCGTCGTCACGCACGACAGGGACTTTGCAAGGGAGTACGGCGATCGCGTCATCGAACTTTCGGACGGGAGAGTCGTCTCCGATACGCAAAAACTCGCATGAAAGATTTGTACTTGCTCGTCCCCCCGTCGTCATCCTGAGCGAGGTTGAAGGCGCGTCGTCTTAATGAGAATCCATACGCGGCGCACGAACCCCTTTCCTGTCACCCTGAGCGTAGTCGAAGGGTCTCGTCCTTAAGGAAAAGGGTGAGTAAGGATCTCTACCTTATTGTGAGAGCCGTCAAAGGACGAGATGTTTACTTCGCCCCTTTCCGAACGAGATTCTTACTTCGCCTACGGCTCGTGAGGTGCGTGTGGTTGCACAATAGAACGGGCGCACCTTCGATTCCGCTACGCTCCACTCAGAATGACAGGAAAGGGGCTCGTGAGGTGCGCGTGGTAGCACAATAGAACGGGCGCACCTTCGACTCCACTTCGTTCCGCTCAACATGACATCGGGGGAAGGGACACGTTAAACTATATTAAAACCGACGTCAAGACGGGCGCGGGAAAACGAATCTGAAATACAAGAATAAGGAGGAAAGGTCATGGGTTTATCCTTGAAGGCAGCGGTTGGATTTTGGGGGAAGGGGAGCCTGATATCGAAGATCCTTGCGGTCGTTCTTTCGGCTTTTTCGTTCGCCTTCTTTGCGCTTGCCACTTCGGGATATACCTTTACCGAAGAGGAGTTCTTTGTCGAGGCGTATCTGTCGCAGCTTCAAAGGTCGCCATATTTGGTCTATTACGCCAATATCAGAGGAATCGAGGGGATGAAGCAATTTCGTCCCCTCCTTGAAGATGAAAATGTGAAATTGATGGGAGTCATAGAGGATCCGATACTCTTTAAGCCTGAAAATTTTCTCCCGGATTTCGGAGAGGAGTTTTCCAAGGACCCCGACCACCAAAATTTTTCGTACATGCGTTATCCCCTGTGCGGAAGCGCGGAGCAATGCGAGTTTTCCAATTATTCTCTGCTCGCGGGCAGATATGCGAGCTCGGAGGATGAGGTCGTCATCGCCAAGGACTATTTCGAGGCGTTTCGCAAATACGGCTACTCGGACAACCGCAATCTCTATGAGCCATACGAGGACGAAGATGATAAAGGTTACATAATGTATAAATTCCACACGGAGGCTGGGGCGAACGAGAGGCAGGAGATAAACACCTATTCGGATATCATCGGCAAAAAGGTCGCCGCGTGCGATGATAATTTTTATCTGGATCTGACGATCGTAGGCGTCTATGACAACACAAACTTCCGGAAGTACGACGAGGATTTCTATTTTGACAGCTGCGGCGCGAATGCGCAATTGACCGCGGGAGGGAATCCCGTTATCCTGCTCTCGGATGCCTTCGAAAAAAAATACGGCGACTCGGGAAACTCACTCCTCAGAGTGAATGCTCTCATGGCGAGGGTCAACGACGAGATGAAGCAGAGGTCGAGCGTTAAAAAGATCGTGAAGAACGCTCTCGCGATTGTCGATTATTGTCTCTTAAACAATACCCTGAAAGACGATCCATACTTCGGTGAAAGTTACCGCGATGAAGATTATACAAAAAGACATATTTATGATAATAGCGGAATGTTCGGCGCCTTGAAAATGATCGGACCGTGGGATACGTCCAATTCCCTTTGGGCGGGTTCGGCTTCGGAGGCAATTTCGGTGGCGGCAATCGGATGCTTTCTGTTTGCGATCGCCGTCATCCTCAACGCGTCGCTGATCACGGACGTTATGTATTGGAATCGAAAGGAGATCGGCGTCCTTCGGGCGATCGGCTATCGAAAGAGGAGCATTCTGAAGATGATTTTCATCTCCACGCTCTTTTTGGCGTTTGCGATCTTCGTGATCTCATCGATCATCACCACGGGACTCTATTGGGGCTGGTTCCGAGAGACTGTCACATTCAATCGGGACTACGTGCGCTTTATTATCAACGGATGGACCTATCTCATTCTGTTCGGCATGTCGGTCTCGGTGCCGATCCTCTCAGCGATCATCCCCATTTTCATCTTTTTCAAAAGGCCCATTGTGGAAAATATCAAAGCGCGGGAGTGAATATATTGTATTACGATTTTCAGAACGCCCCGTCGAAACTTGGGGGGATTCCTCGACTGCGCTCGGAATGACACGTTTTGTATCAATCATGGATGACATCGCTTTGCACAAGGAGTGAACGATGGAAAAAAACGCAAACAAATTGTCCCTGAAACGCAAGCTGCGCTTCGCCTTTTCCGTAAAGACCCCCGTGCGGTTGGTCTTTACCCTTCTCATCACGATCTTTACTCTCACGCTCACGGGGATATGTTTTCTCTTTGCCTTTTACGACAGAGATTTTGCCATTCATCAGACTTTTTTAAAGGGACGCGATTACTTCGAGCTTGCTCGGAACGGCGGGCAGGCAATGAGCTTTGAAGAGCTCCAACAGCTCTCCGCCGACATTCATGCGCCCTTCGGGCTGTATACCGAATCGTATGAGAAGATGATTTGTATCGAATTTGAGCTTGACAAAACGAATCTGTCGAAATCCATAAACACGCATTTCTCGGTCTGCTCCCGGGGGTACGCCTATTTCGGGAAGGAGTTCTTCCGCGAGGGGGAGTTTGCCGCGGGAGGCGTGCCCGAAAATTACAACGAGATTGCGATCTCCGTCTGCAACGCGAAGGCGATTTTGATCTCAGAGGGGCTGCCCGAGGAGGACTATTCCTCGCTGCTTGGAAAGCGGGTCCATCTTCTCATCAAGAACAATTATTACGATTTGGAAGAGGAACCTCAGGAAGAAGCATTTGTCATCAGCGGAGTATACCGAAATCATTGCGACTACACAAAGGGTTACATGGGATTTAACGGAACCTTCAACATGTACGACTATATGTTCCCGGGCTGCTCCACGGCGAACGAGAGCGCTCCATTCGAGTGCTATACGCTGTTCAGCGAGGAATATTTTTTAGATCAAACGGATCGAAGTTTCAAAAGAGCCTATTTTGCGAAGCAGATGAATGATGATTTTATCCATGGATTTCTCGATCGCGTCGAAAATTCCACGGAGTACCACGCGAATCTTCTCAGCATAAAATATTATGAAAAGGTCGACGAGCTTTGCAGAAAATTCATCTTTCCCGCGGTCGGCTTCGCCGTGTTCGTCGAGCTCCTCATCTATCAGCTGACGGAGATCTCCATCGAGAGAAAGCGAAGGATGATCGGCTGTCTGCGTGCGATCGGCTGCGGAGGAGGGGATATTTTGCAGATCTTCCTCATCGAAAATCTCTTCATCGGTCTCACGGCGGGGAGTATCTCCTGCGGTCTTCTTGCCCTGAGCGTCCCCATCGCCAACCGCATTCTCATGGCACGTTTCAGCGTCGATGTGAGCTTTCTGATCTATCCTCCCATGGCGTTCGTGCTCGTCTTTCTTCTGGGGATCGTGGGGCCGCTTCTCTCGGCGTTCCTTCCCGCCCTTCTCGAGTCGCGGAGGTATCCCATCGAATCCATCAAGAGCGATTCCTGACCCATCTTACGAATTTGCGATTATTGAAAGCCGCGCCGCCTGCAAATTGCAGGCGGCGCGGCGTTTTAGCTTTCTCAGTCGAGGGGACGGAGTTTTGCGGTGAAGTGCCTCAAGATCGGGGGCTCCTCGACGATCTTGTAGCCCTTGATGGTCGAAGCGCGTTCCTTGATGTTGATGAGCGCGTCCGCGATGACGTCGAGGTGCGACTGCGTGTAGACGCGGCGCGGAATGGCAAGGCGGGTAAATTCGAAGTCCGCCTCGAGCTGCTTTCCGGTATCCGGGTCGTTGCCGAGCATGTAGGAACCGATGTCGCAGGCGCGGATCCCCGCCTCTTTATAGAGCTCGATCGCAAGTGCCTGCGCGGGGAACTCATAATAGGGGATATGGGGCAGAAGTTTCTTCGCGTCGACGAAGACCGCATGGCCTCCGACGGGGCTCTGGAAGGGGATCCCCGCCTCTTCGAGTCTGCCTGCAAGGTATTGCATCTGTCCGATGCGGTACTGAAGGTAGTGTTCGTCCACGCCCTCGCTCAGACCGATGGCGAGCGCCTCGATGTCGCGTCCGGACATGCCGCCGTAGGTGATGAAGCCCTCGAAGGAGATACATCTCTGCTTGATGACCTCGAAGAGCGCCTTGTCGCGGCAGCCGATGAGGCCGCCCATGTTGACGATCGCGTCCTTCTTGGAGCTCATGGTGAAGCAGTCCGCGCCCTCGAAGGTCGCCGCGATGATCTCCTGAATGGATTTATTCTTAAATTCGGGCTCCCGCTGTTTGACGAAGTAGGAGTTCTCCGCATAGCGTGCGGCGTCGATCATGAACTTGATGCCGTACTTCTTGGCGATGGCCCTCGTCTCGCGGATATTTGCAACGGAGACGGGCTGGCCGCCGGCGGAGTTGTTCGTGATCGTCATGATGATGACGCCGATGTTCTCCGCGCCGAGCTCCTTGATGTATTGCTCGAGACGGGCGGTGTCCATGTTGCCCTTGAAATCGTAATATTTGGTGGTGTCGAGCGCCTCGGGAACGACGCAGTCGATCGCCCTTGCCCCCGCAAGTTCGACGTGCGCACGCGTCGTATCGAAGTGCATGTTGGCGATGGCGTATTTCTTTCCCTCGAGAAGAATGGGAAGAAGGACCTTCTCCGCCGCTCTGCCCTGATGGACAAGCTGAATGTAAGGCATCGTGAAGATCTTCTGCGCCGCTTCCTGCACTCTGTAGTAGCATTCCGCGCCCGCATAGGACTCGTCGCCGACCATGACGCCCGCCCACTGTTGGGAGCTCATGGCGTTGGTGCCGCTGTCCGTCAACAGATCGATGTACACATCGCGCGAAGCGAGGTAGAACACATTGTAGTTGGCTTCGGCGATCTTCTTCTCGCGCTCTTCGCGCGTCAGCATTTTCAAGGGCTCAACGCTCTTGATGCGGAAAGGTTCCGGATAATAAATGGGTTTCACGATAAAACGCTCCTTAAATATTGATTTCCCCCATATTTTATCATGAAAGGAAGCGTTTGTCAAGCCGCAGAGAGAGGGTTTATTGACGTTTTAAAAATTGTTCTATGAGCTTTAAACTGTCCGCCGTTTTCTCCTCGGCGGATCTTTCGGAAGAAGCGCTCTTTTCTTCTCCCTTTTGTTCCTTGTTCGGGGAAGAGAGCGCGACAAAGAGCTCCCGGTTCTCGCGGTAGAATTTGAGCGCGCTTTGCAGCGTCTCCTTCAGCTCCGAATTTTTTTCGCAGAGTGCAAGCAACAACAAGACGATGAGAAGTTCCATAGTTTCATGGTATGCCGCGAACGCAAAAGCCGTTCGAATCATAAGATAGAGAAAGAGGTCAACTATGGAAGATTTTGCAAGCTTTTCTTCGGGGAAAAATCAACCCGATCTTGAACAGGAACTCAAAGACGCCGCGAGAAAGTACGACGGCAAGAACGAATCCGAACTCATCGGCGACATCTATGCGCGTGCCCGCGAGGGAAAGCGCAACGGAACGCTCACAAACGAGCAGATCGACGCATTTTACGCGCAGATTTCGCCCATGCTCGATCATGCCAAGAGAAAAAAGCTGCAAAAGCTCGTTTTGCAGCTCAAAAATATGTAATTTCAGCGTTTTTTCAGCGCCCGCAGCAGGGTCTGTACGTCCCGCAGCGATTCCCGGGGGGAGAAGGAGACCCGCACGAGCCCTTCGGGGAAGGTCCCCATCGCCCTGTGGACGAGAGGGGCGCAGTGCAGTCCTCCCCGCACGCAGATGTCGTACTTCTCGGAGAGAATGCCCGCAAGCTCCTCCGATTGGATCTCTCTGTGCCGGAAGGAGACGATCCCGCTCCCGTTGGGATTTGAAAAAATCTCGTAGTCTTCCATCGTCTTTAAAGAGGCGATGAGGGCGGTCGTCAGATGCAGGAGCTTTTCAAAGTTTTCTTCCCGCTTCGCCTTGACGATGAGCGCGCCCTCGTAGAGGGAGCAAATCGCGGGATAGGAGAGGGTCCCCGCCTCCAACCTGTCGGGATAGAAGTCGGGCATGAGCAGGGAAAAACTCTCGCTGCCCGTCCCCCCGAAGAGGAGAGGGGAGGGGCCCACCCGCTCCGAAAAGAGGAGGGCGGCGGCGCCCTGCATCGCATAGAGTCCCTTGTGCCCCGCGAGCGCGAGAAAGTCGATCCCTAACTCCTTCATGTTGAGGGGAAGATGTCCTCCCCCCTGCGCCCCGTCGACGAGAAGAAGAATCTCGGGCGGAAGGGAGCTTCGGAGAGATTTCAAATCGGGCGCCTCTCCCGTCACATTGGATGCGGAGGTGACCGCAACAAGGCGGGTGTTCTTTTTGAGAAGAGAGAGGACGGCGTCCTTCGAAAAGCGGTTATCCTTGAGGGGAGCGACGTCGTATTCGATGACCTTTCTCCGCTTGAGCTCTTCGAGGGGACGCAAAACGGAGTTGTGCTCGAGCGAGGTCGTCACGACATGATCTCCCTCCTTGAGAATGCCGAAGAGGGCGAGGTCGAGCGCCTCGGTGCAGCTGCGCGTAAAGACGGTGCGCTCGTATCCGTAGCCGCCGAAGAGCTCGCTTAAAAGCATTCTACAGGAGAGCACGCGCTCCGCACACGCGAGAGAGAGCCTGTGCCCGCTCCGCCCGGGGTTCGCGCACTGTTTCAGCGCGGCGGTGACCGCATTGATGACGGCGGCGGGCTTGAAGCCGCCCGTCGCGGCATGATCGAGATATAACATAACCTATTATACGAAGGCAGGAGACAAAACATGACAATGATCGCGGTTTTTCGTTCGCGTGCGCAAGCGCTCGAATACATAGCACAGCTCAAGGCGGCGGGGATCCCGGCGCAGGCGGTCTCTACGCCCAAGGAGGCGGGCGTCGGCTGCTCCATTTCCGCAAAATTCGAGGAGGGCTTTCTGGGCCGCGCAAGTATGATCTTAAGAAAAAAGCCCTACTCCTCCTTTTCGGGCTTCATGATCAAAAAGACGAATTTATACACATACATATAAAAATTTCGTCGAAAAGCTCGCTTCGCGATCTTTCTCGACGAGGAAATGGGCTTGTTTGCCTTGATTAAGTCACTCTCACGGTCGCTTTCACGACAATAAGCGTGCGGTGGCTCGCAAACAGGGGCGTGCAGCGCAGGGAAACCCTGCTTGCACACATAATTTTAAAAATTTTACGCTGTCATCCTGAGCGGAGTGGCGAAGCCACGGAGTCGAAAGTGAGCGTAGCGAACGGGGATCCCCTCGGTCGATAGAATGTTATACTGCGTCCTCGACTACGCTCGGAATGATAGGAAGGAATGATCAAAGCGATGTCATTCTGAGCAGGTGCCCGCAGGGCGCCGTCGTCGAATGAATCCCTTAAGCAAGCGACGGGACGTTCCATTTCCTCGAACGAAAGATTCCGCAGGAAGATTTCGTTCGAAACTTGCAAATTTTAAAGCAATATGCTATAATCGGCATATGGATCGCAGTGAAAATATCTTACGGGAGCTTGAAAAGCTCTATCCCGATGCAAAGCCCGCGCTCATGTATGAGAGCGCATACGAGCTGCTCGTCGCCGTCATTCTGTCCGCGCAGTGCACGGACGAGCGGGTCAACAAGGTGACGAGGGTCCTCTTTGAGAAGTACAACACGCCCGAGAAAATGGTCACCCTTTCGCAGGAGGAGCTTGAAAAGCTCATCTACACCTGCGGGTTTTACCGCAACAAGGCGGCGCACATTCTGTCCGCTTCGCGGGACATTCTCGAAAAATTCTGCGGACAGGTTCCCTCTGCGCGGGAGGAGCTTCAAAGCCTTGCGGGGGTGGGGAGAAAGACCGCGAACGTCGTCTATTCCGTCTGGTTCAAGGGGGACGCGATCGCCGTCGATACGCACGTCTTCCGCGTCGCCAACCGCACGGGACTTGCCGAGGGAAAGACTCCCGAAAAGGTGGAGGAGGGCCTCATGCAGGCGATCCCCAAGTCGATGTGGTCGAAGGCGCATCATCTTCTCATCTACCACGGAAGAAGAGTCTGCCACTCCCAAAAGCCCGATTGCGCCAACTGTACGATCTCCAAATGGTGTAAGTATTTTCGGGAAAAGACCGAATAAATCCCGCCTCCTTTGCGCAAACTCTGCGACAAGGAGGTTTTTTTTATGACCAATTTGACAGCAAAAGATCTGGATGTTTTAAGTCAGGTCATGACCGCGGAAGAGATGGCGTGCAAGAAGGCGCGGATCTATTCCAAGACATTGACCGACGCTGCGCTCGCGCAGGAGATGGAGCGCATCGCAAACGCGCACGCGCAGAGATTCAACGCGCTCTTCACGATGATAGGAGGCAAATCATGAGACAGACAAAGCAGGATACGACGCTCAACGAACAGGACGCCCTTCAGGACATGCTCAACGTCGAAAAGCTCTTGATGAGCTACTATTCGGCGGCTCTGACCGAGGGCAGCTGCAAGCCCTTCCGCAAGGAAATTCTCAAGAATTACACCTCGAGCGCGGACACGCAGTTCAACGTCTTCGAGCAGATGCTCTCCCGCGGCTACTATCAGGTCCAGCCCGCGGAGAAGATGCTCATCGACCAGAAGGCGGATACCTTCTCCAAGGTCAAGAAGCAGATCGCGGTGAACGAATGAAAAAGCAGACCGAACAGGAAAAAAAGGACGACAAGACCAAGTATCCGCACAATCCGCGCTATTGCATGATTCTACCCGACGCGGAAAAGCCGGGCGAAGAGGACATTTCTTCGACGGGTCAGTCCTGAAAAAGAAAAAAACAGCGAATCCTCGCTGTTTTTTGTTGCATTAAAAGCGAAATTGTGGTAGAATATCGAATATTTCCGGGAAAGGACAAAAAAGAATGCAAGAAGAAGATTCTCAGCCCCTCGAGGCGTCCGAGAAGAGCAAAAAACAAAAATTCGTCGAGGGGATCAAAAAATATTCCAACCGTTACTTCATCGTCGCCTTTGCGGGCATGGCGAACGGGCTGTTCTGCACCCTCATCGCGGGGACGATCATCTGTCAGATCGCCCGCCTGTTCGGGAACGGAATGAACAACTTCGAGTTTTTCAACCTCTGTTTCCGCTTTCTGAACGGACTTGGGACCTTTGCCAAGGTCATCATGGGGGCGGGGATCGGCGTCGGGATCGCCTACGCCCTCAAATGTCCCAAAATGACGATGGCGTGTTCGGTCGCAGTCGGCATTTTTGCCGCCAACGCGCCCACTTTGATCTCCTATATCAGTACGATGGATACGAGCAAGCTCTCCTCCGCCGTGCTCATTGCGACGGGGAATCCCATCACCTGCTATCTCGCCGTCGTCGTCGCCTGCGAGCTCGGCGCATGGGTCACGGGAAAGACAAAGATCGACATTCTGGTCGTCCCGCTCGTGTGTATCCTGTCGGGCGGACTCATCGCGGCGCTTTTGGGGACTCCCGTCGAATGGCTCATGACCAAGATCGGCGAGGGCATCAACGCCGCAACGATGATGCAGCCGTTTTTGATGGGACTGGTCATCTCGATTTCGATGGGACTTCTGTTGACCCTCCCGACTTCAAGCGCGGCGATCGGCGTCTCCATCGGACTCAAGGGGATCGCCGCCGGCGCGGGTGTTGCGGGCTGCTGCGCCCACATGATTGGCTTTGCGGTCGCAAGTTTCCGCGAAAATAAATTTTCGGGACTTGTGGCGCAGGGCCTGGGAACCTCCATGCTGCAAATTCCGAATTTAAAGAATCCCCGCATTCTGATCCCCGCGGTCGTAGCGTCCGCCGTCGTCGGCCCCATTTCGACCTGTCTCTTCAAATTGGAAGCGACTGCGGTCGGCTCGGGCATGGGAACGGCGGGCCTCGTCGGCGTCATTGACATGATCGGCGCGTCCGTCGGCGTCATTCCGACTTGGCAGCTCGTCCTGGGCGTGATCTTAGTCTGTTTTGTGCTTCCCGCGGCCATCGCCTTCGGCGTGAGCGAACTCCTGCGAAAGGTAGGCTGGATCAAGAAAGGGGATATGAAAATAGAGCTATAGTTTCGGCAAAAATCTTGCTGCGCAATTTACTTGTTTGCCTTGAATTGGGTGGTCGTCACGGTCGCTTTCACGACAATAAGCCGAAGGGGTTCGGCAAATTAAGTGCGCTGCCGCAAAAGCGTGGTTTTGCTCCGCGCAGTAATTTTAGAATAAAGGGCAACCGTCGTCATTCCGAGCGCAGATGACGGCGTTTATTACCCGCATTCATAAACCGAAAAATCAGTGCGCCGCCCGAAAGGGCGGCGCACAATTTCCGCTTGTGTTTAGAGCGTTTGACATGACAAATTTCTTGTAGTATAATTTTTCCATGAAATTCTCGGAAATACTCTTGATCGCCGTCTTTTTGTTCTGTATCGGAAGTTTTCTCGGATGGATCCTCGAGGTCTTCTTCCGCAGATTTTTTTCGGCGAAAAAATGGATCAACCCGGGTTTTTTGACGGGGCCCTATCTTCCCCTCTACGGGTTCGGACTTGTCGGACTCTTCGGGATCTCTCAGATCCCCATCCGAACGGGCATGGCGTGGCTCGATGTGCTCCTTACGATTTTGCTGATGGGAATTTCCATGACCGTCATCGAATATATTGCGGGACTCATCTTCATCAAGGGTATGAAGATCAAGCTTTGGGACTATTCCGACCGACGCGGGAACATTCAGGGGATCATCTGTCCGCTCTTCTCCCTCTTCTGGCTGATCATCGCTGCGGCCTTCTATTTTATCATGACGGACCCCGTGCTCAGAGCCGTCAATTGGTTTGTCAATCATATGGGGTTTGCCTTCTTCGTGGGAATGTTCATGGGAATTTTCCTGATCGATCTGTGTCATTCGCTCAATCTGTCCGTCAAGATCAGGAAATTTGCAAAGGAGAAGAATATCGTCGTTCACTTTGAAAAACTCAAGGAGAATATCCGCGAGCACATCGAGACCTTCGAAAAAAGACACGCGAACTTCTGCTTTCCCTTCCGCTCCGCCCGCAACCTCCTCGAAGAACTCGAATCTTACGCCGAAAAACTCAGAGAGGAGAGAAAGAAAAAATAAATCGGATAAAATGTGCGCCGCCCGAAAGGACGGCGCATTTTGCTTTTTTCGTCGAAAAGCTCGCTTCGCGATCTTTCCCGACGAGGAAATGGTTCTTGGAATTTGGGAACGTCCCATCGATAGCTTAGGGGATTCCTCGACTACGCTCGGAATGACATGCTTTTACCATTGTCATGTTGAGCGAAGTCGAAACATCTCGTCCTTTGTTCCAATAAAAGGCGCGTTGGGAAATTACATTTTCCATAAGCGCACCCCATTTGCCGAACCCCTTCGGCTTATTGTCATTTGATAAGGGCGAGATCCTTCGACTACGCTCGGAATGACATGCTTTTACCATTGTCATGTTGAGCGAAGTCGAAACATCTCGTCCTTTGTTCCAAT
>CANQBW010000014.1 GCA_947589565.1 uncultured Clostridia bacterium
TATGAGAAAAGGCGTGGCTTCACGCCACGCCTAATTCTCTTTGAGCGGCGACTTACCTAAATTCCCTATGGGAACTATGGTAACCTCGTGCGCCGTTTCTGTCTACAATTCGCAATTTATAACTCTTTCACAGAGCGAAAGAGCTTTCTGTTGCAGGGTATTCAGTCGTTTGTTTTTATGATAGACAAGTTTATATTCACGCTCAAAATTGCAGCCGATGATCGTGATGGGTTTTAAAATTTTTCCGTTCAAGGATTCTCTCGACGCGCTCCCGTTCTCCCGTAAAAGCAAAGGATGTCGGATCAACTCTTCAAGAGATATATTGTCGGCTACCTTATAATCGGGAGAAGCAACGGCGATCAGATGATCGCGAGCAATCCCCTGCAACGATTCGTCATTTGAAAACGTTCCTTGCGGTTTGCGATTCCGGCGGCATTACCAAAGCCGCAGAGGCTCTGCACATTGCACAGCCGGCAGTCAGCCAAACGATTTCGGAAATTGAGAAATATTACTATTTTACTTATTTGTGTCAAGCGACTATAATAGAAGCAGGATCATTGATCGAAAATGAAGGAAAATCGCAATGAGAGAAAAAATCAAAAAACTCTTTCAATTATTCTTTATCATGATGAAGATCGGTCTGTTCACGTTCGGCGGCGGTTATGCTATGATCGCCTTGCTTGAAAATGAATTTGTCGGCAAGCGGCATTGGATCGACAATAACGAGTTTTCGGATATGGTGGCGATCGCAGAATCCACACCGGGACCGATCGCGATCAACTCGGCAACATTCATCGGATACAAACAGGGCGGTATTTTAGGTTCCGTCGTCTCGACGGTTGGCGTATGTATTCCGTCCTTCGTGATCATATATCTAATATCGCTGTTTTTCAATGCCTTTTTGGAGATCGGATGGGTAGCGGCGGCTTTTCGGGGGATCCAAGTCGGCGTCATTTTTTTGATTCTTTCGGCGGGGATAAAAATGCTGATCAAATTGCCCAAAACAGTTTCAAATATTTTGGTTGCGCTCGCCACATTCGTCTGCATGATCTTATTCTCGATCTTTGCCGTTGACTTTTCTTCGATCTTTTACATCTTGATCAGTGCCGCCGTCGGGCTTATGATTTTCCTCATAAAGCAGATGAAAAACAGGAAAAAGGAGGGGGAAAAAGGTGATTTATCTTAAATTATTTCTTGTCTTCCTGAAAATCGGCGCCGTTTCCTTCGGCGGAGGATACGGAATGATCTCTCTGATCCGCGAGGAAGTTCTGTCGAATGCGTGGCTTACGGAAGAGGAGATGATCGATTTTATTGCCGTTTCGGAGAGTACGCCCGGTCCCATCGCAGTCAACATTGCGACCTTTATCGGCTCCTCGCAGGGCGGCTTTTTGGGCGCATTTGTCGCTACGCTCGGCGTTGTGCTTCCCTCATTGATCATCATCATTTTGATTGCGGCTTTGTTGAAAAAAGTCCTGAAATATGCGGGTGTGCAAGCGACGTTGAACGGGATCCGTCCCGCGGTCGCAAGTCTTGTATTGGCTACGGCTGTGATCCTCTTCTTGAAGATCATTTTCGGCTTGCAAACCGTCGAAAGTTTCCTATCGTTTGATTGGAAAGCGCTTGCTATCTTCGGAATTGTCGGTGCCGTTGCCGTTCTGTTTTCCATCGTTCGCAAAAGATCCTTTTCGCCTATCTTGCTTTTGATCCTTTCCGGGGGATTGGGTATGATTTTTTATTTGTGAAAGACTTTGACTCCGCGCCTTCAACGACGCCCAACGACGCCGCGCCGCCTGCATATAGCAGGCGGCGCGGCTGTTAACATGACACATTGATTAGGACGAGACCCTTCGACTACGCTCAGGGTGACAAAAGGGCACGTCCCGTCGAAACTCAAGGGGATTCTTACTTCGCCTAAAGGCTCGTGAGGCGCGTATGGATTCTCAATAAAACGACGCGCCTTCGACGACGGCCCCCTGCGGGTGCCTGCTCAGAATGACATGTCTGACACAACTATCCTCGAATGAAAGACCCCTTCGGCTTATTGTTGTGAAAACGAATAAGAGGATCAGACTATTCAAGGCAAACAAGCCCATTTCTTCGTCGAGAAAGATCGCGGAGCGAGCTTTTCGACGAAATCTTATATCACATATTTCGGATCGCTCTCATCATCCGAGAGTTCTTCGCGGAGTTTCTCGTATCCTTCCTTGCCGAGGAGGGCGAAGGTCGCCTGCTTTCCCGCCTCCACGCCGGGCTGGTCGAAGGCGTTGATCTGAAGCATCGCGCCCGCGTAGGCAGTCTGCAATTCGAACAAAAAGAGCACCTGTCCCAGATAAAAGGCGTTGACCTGGGGCAGACGGATGGTATAATTGAGCCTTCCCGCCTTTTTGAGGGCGTAGGCAGTCGCACTGTTCTCCGCCTGAATGAGTTCCTCCATCGTATGTCCGCCGAGGAAGGAAAGCTCCCCGTCCGCATATGTCTTCGAAATGGGCATCTTGGAGTTATAGCTCTCCACGGAGAGGAAGGTGACCACCTTGTCGAAGGGACCTTCCGTATACAGCTGCACCTGCGAGTGCTGGTCGGTGACGCCGAGCGCCTTGACGGGCGTTTGCCCCACATTGCAGCTCTCCCCGGTGAGCCGTTTGTTCTTTCCCAGCGATTCCGCCCACAGCTGCGCATACCAATCGGAGAGATATCTGAGATTGTCCGAATAGGGCATCATGACGCCGATATTTTTTCCTTCGCAGATCGCGATGTACTGCATGACTGCGCTCATGAGCGCGGGATTTTCGAATACATTGTCGCTTTTGCACCGATCATCCATGAATGCCGCGCCCCTCAGAAGTGCGCAGATGTCGCACCCCGTCACGGCTGCGGGGAGGAGTCCCACGGGGGACAGTTCGGAGAATCTTCCCCCCACGCCGTCGGGGAGGATATACCGCTTGACCCCGCCGAGTTTTTCGGAGAGCTTGACGAGGTTTCCCTTCTTCGCGTCCGTCGTGAAGATGAGATGGTCCTTGGGGTCGAGTTTCGCCTTATTGAGAAGGTCGAGAATGATGAGGAGCTGGGTCATCGTCTCCGAAGTCGCCCCCGACTTCGAAATGACGTTGAAGCAGGTCTTTTTGAGGTCGATCACATCGAGCAGATCGCGCATTCGCACGGGGTCGATGTTGTCCTCGACGTAAAAGCGGGGGCCTCTTCGCTTCTGGCGGGGAAGTTCGTTGTAATGGAGATGTAAAAGGGCGCTCGCCGCCATCTGCGGCCCCAGCGCGGAGCCGCCGATCCCGAGCACAACGAAGGCGTCGAATTTCTTCCGGATATTTTTCGCCGTCTCGAGGATATCCTCCACGATCTCCTCCTGCGAATAGGGAAGTTCGGTCCAGCCCATCATCGCAGCGTTCTGCCCGCGGCTCTCTTGTACCTGCGCGAAAGCCTTTTTCGCACGGGTCTCTTCTTCGAGGATCCTCTCCTCGGAAATTCCCTTGTCTTTGAGGGCCTTTTTCGTCATATTCGTAAAATCCACCGTCACAGCCTGCGGGGAAATTTGTTTCTGTTTCATATTGCTCACCTTCCTCTTTTGTTGATTGTAAAACATATTTTGCGGATTGTCAAGCGGCATTCGATTTTTTTGATGGTCGAATTTTCGCAAAAAGAATTAAATTCAGGAAAAAATTTCCGAAATCAGGAAATTTTTCTTGACGAAACCGCATAAAGGTGATAGAATGATGTCATAACAAAACATGACAGTATGATTCTTTTGTGATATAAATTCCTGATTCGTTGAAAGGGAGGAGAAAATGGCGCGGAAAAAAGACAGCAACGTCCACGAGATCAAGTTTACGACCAAGGAGCACTCGGTCGAACTCTGCAAAGACGGCCGCAGGCTCAAGAAGAAAAAGCATTGGGATACCTCTTCCAAGGCATTCTTCATTCTCTGCATCTTCTTGATGGTGACGCTCGCCGCCTATACCGTCCTCGAATCCATTTCCCGCGCAAAGGGAAGAAACATTCTCGATCTCGACTACGGCTCTGTCAGCGTCCAGCCGCTCGAGGGGGAAAAGTATACCCCGATGAGCGACTACACCGCCGTGGACGTCTTCGCGCGGATCAACTGGACCTTCGCACACCAGGAGAAATGGTACAGCGAAATGCACGGCACGGTGGATACCGTCATCAAACAGAACGTCTCCACTTACAAAAAGTTCAATAACGGGATCCTGATCTCCGCCGATCTCACGAACAGCAGCCTCATCAGTAACGCGAGCGAGTTCTGCTATCTGCGCGACCAGGATATCGTCATGTGGAGAAAGGCGGCGGGCGGCGCCTCTACATACAACGGATTCGATACTCCCTGGCAGGAGGGGGATCCCTACCGCAAGATGACGATCAGCGGGGCGGACGGATTCAAGGCGACGAACGGACTTCCCGCCTACGAGCTCTCCGTCTATGTCATCGAAGAGCACACCGTGCAGTCTGCGACTCCCATCGTGAGAGGGGAGGACGGACTGTACACGGTCACCTATACCCTCGTTCCCAACACCTGGGAGGAGGAAGACGGCGGCGGCAACCTCATCACGAAGGGGGCGACCGCCTATTATTCCAATCAGATGATCTTTTCGGGCGGTCTTCCGGAACCGCCCAGTTTCCATTCTATCTCCTATACCCTCGTCTTCGATGAGGATTGGCAGGTCCATCGCACGGACATCACCGAGAACTACGACGCGAAGTACGGCCCCATTGCGGCAAACTGCGTCTATACGGCGACGACCGTCTACGAATACGGCACCGAACGCGCCGAATCCTCCGAGTTCGAGGACTACTTCCAGAACTACGCGGATGCGCCCATCGACAACAACGCGCCCGCCGAAAAGGTCCCCACCGCGGCAAATTGCCTCGCGGAGGCGTTCGGAAAAGTGCTCGCCGAGCCGACGACCCTGAACGTCGACCTCTCCTTCGGCGGAAATACTTACAATGGGATCGTCGATCTCGATATGAGCAAGACGGACATCTCTTCCATCGACCTTGCAAAGATCGAGGCAAAACTCAAGATCGGACCTCTGCAAGCATGGCTCAAGGAGGGCGACGCCTACCTCAATTACGGCGGGGCGAAGCTCAAAGTCAACATAAACGAACTCATCGATCTTCTCGGCGAATATCTGAAGGACGAGTCGGCGGAGGATCCCGACCTTCTCGCAGCCCTCGGCGACGGCACCTTCACCTATACCGATAAGACCGCCGAACTTCATTCGACGCTCCCGCTCGGAGACTTCTCCCTTCCCGTGAATTTCTACTTCCTTCTGGACGGGGAGACGGTCTCTCTCGACAAAGTGACTGCGGACATCTCCTTGAAGGAGACGGAGCTTCATCTTCAGATCACCTATGGAGAAGAGAAACTTCCCGACCTTCCCGATCCGGAGAAAGAGGGCTATGCTCCCCTCGTTCCTTATGCGAAGAGGCTCATCGATCTCTTCTCCGCGGAGACCCTCCGCGCTCGGATCTCCTATCAGAAGGACGATTTGAAACTCAAAGGCGATCTTTTGGTCAAACTCGACCCCATCTCCGCAAAGGGAAACCTTCTCGTCACCTACGGCGGTCAGACGAAGAGGGTCTCCGTCTCCTACCTTGAAAAGATGCTCTATTTAGAGCTCGATGGGATCAAGCTCTCCGCAAGCCTCGACGAGGCGACGCAGCTCCTTCAAAAATATGTCGACCTTCCCGCGGGGGAAAAGGTCGAGCTCGACATCGGGGAAATTCTCGGCAATGTCCTCTCCGAAGAATTTGCCTCCCTCATTCAAACGACGAAGGGGGAGAGCGATCTGACCGTCAGCCTCAAGGGAAGCGAACTTCTCGAAGCGTTCGGGGTGGACTTCTCTCTCGGCGACGTCACGCTTGGCGTCTCCGACGAGGGACTCTCCGCTCGGCTTCTCGGGATCGAAGCGCTGATCTCGGAGGGCGAGGAATTTGAGATCGATACACAGGGGTATACTTCCGTTCTCAAATATGTGGACGGCCTCATTACCCTCTTCCAAAACGACGCTCTTCAAGTTACCGTCGACTATGCGACCGGAGATTTGAAAGCCCATGCGGACATCACCGTCGATATCAAGGATCTGACCGCTGCGGGAAAAATCAAACTCGGTTACAGGTCCGCGGAAAAGACCTTCGACGTGCTGTTTGCGGAAGGCGTCGTCTACGTCTGCGCGGACGGGATCAAGGTCAGCGCAAACGTGAAGGCTCTTTCGGAACTTTTGTCCGATAAAATTTCCATTCCCGAGACCGACCTCGACGCCCGCGCCATCGTGGAGAAAATTCTCTCCCTCGACCTCGGCCGCGTTGCGTCGATCTCCGGACAGTCGGATACCCTCACGGTCGCCCTCAACGGCACTCTCCTCTTGCAGGAGCTGGGACTCGACTTCGACCTTGGCGAAATCACGCTTGAAGTCACCGGGGAGACCGTCAAAGCCCACGCCCTCGGCGCGAATATCAAAATTACAAAGGGTGAATCCTTTGATCTTGACACCGACGGATATATCGAAATTGTCGGCTATGCGAAGGATCTCATCGAGCTCTTTAAAGACGGATATCTGAATGCGACTGTCAAGTATGACGGCAAACTCTCCGTCGAGGGAACGGTTGATCTTGACATCAACACGCCGAAAGTCCAGGCGGATCTTACGCTTACATACAAAAACATCACGAAGAATCTTAAAGTGATGTACATTGACGGCGAAGTGTATTTGAGTGTCGAGGGACTCAAAGTCAAAGCAAATGTCGAAGAGGCAGTCGAGCTTGTCAAGGAATTTGTCGAAATTCCTTCGACCGACGTCAATTCGACGGAACTTCTCGAAAAGCTTCTTGGCGCAAACTTCGGAGAACTTCTTGAACTCAAAGAGAGCAACGGCGCACTTGAAGTGACGATCCATGGCACGAAACTTTTGGAAATCTTGGGACTCAACTTCGAACTCGGCGACGTTGATCTCGAAGTTTCCGAAAGCGGGCTCAACGCAAAGGCTCTCGGCGCAGACATTCAAATCACAAAAGGCAGCAACTTCGAGCTCGACACCGACGGATATATCGAAATCGTCGGGTATGCAAAGAATCTTATCGAGCTCTTCAAAGACGGATATCTGAATGCGACCGTCAAATACGACGGAAAACTTTCCGTCAGCGGAAATATTCAACTTGATATCAACACACCGAAAGTCCAGGCGGACCTCAAGCTTACATACAAGTCCATCACGAAGAACCTTAAAGTGATGTACATTGACGGCGAAGTATATCTGAGCGTCGAGGGACTCAAAGTCAAAGCAAATGTCGAAGAAGCGGTCGAGCTTGTCAAGGAGTTCGTTGAGATTCCTTCGACAGACGTCAATTCGACGGAACTTCTTGAAAAGCTCCTCGGCGCAGACTTCGGAGAACTTCTCGAACTCGGAGAAAAGGACAACACGCTCGAAGTAACTGTCGACGGAACGAAACTTTTGGGAATTTTGGGTCTCGACTTTGAGCTTGGCGACGTTGATCTCGAAGTTTCCGAAAATAGTCTCAACGCAAAAGCTCTTGACGCAGAAATCAACATCACAAAGGGCAGCGCCTTTGAGCTTGACACGAACGATTACATCGAAATTGTCGGCTATGCGAAGAACCTCATCGATTTGTTTGAAACCGGCTACCTGAAAGCAGATATTAACTATTCGGGCGAACTTTCTGTCAGCGGAAATATTCAACTCGACATCAACACACCGAAATTGCAGGCAGAACTCACGCTTACATACAAAAACATTACGAAGACACTTCATGTGATGTATGTT
Organism: uncultured Clostridia bacterium; assembly: GCA_947589565.1. Taxonomy (GTDB): domain Bacteria; phylum Bacillota; class Clostridia; order Christensenellales; family Borkfalkiaceae; genus Gallimonas. The sequence goes on from CANQBW010000014.1 coordinate 7,806, forward strand.
GACAAAGAAGTGTATTTGAGCGTCGAGGGACTCAAAGTCAAAGCAAATGTCGAAGAAGCGGTCGAGCTTGTCAAGGAGTTTGTCAAGATTCCCGAAAACGACACGGATTCGACGGAACTTCTCGAAAAACTTCTTGGCGCAAACTTCGAAGAACTTCTTGCTCTCAACGAGAAAGACAACACACTCGAAGTGACGCTTCACGGCACGAAGTTGTTGGAGATTTTGGGACTCAACTTCGAACTCGGCGATGTAAACCTCGAAGTTTCCGAAAATAGTCTCAACGCAAAAGCGCTCGGCGCAGACATTCAAATCACAAAAGGCAGCAACTTCGAGCTCGACACGAAGGATTACATCGAAATTGTCGGGTATGCGAAGAACCTCATTGAGCTTTTCAAAGACGGGTATCTGAATGCCGAAATCAAGTATGACGGTGAACTTTCCGTCGAGGGAACTCTCAAACTCGACATCAACACGCCAAAAGTCCTGGCAGACCTTACGCTTACATATAACAGCATTGAGAAGCAACTTCACGTCATGTACGAAAACGGCGAAGTGTATTTGGAAGTTGAGGGACTCAAAGTCAAAGCGAACGTTGAAGAAGCCGTTGAACTTGTCAAAGAGTTTATCGATATTCCTTCTACCGACGTCAATTCTTCCGAGCTTCTCGAAAAGCTCCTCGGCGCAAACTTCGAAGAACTTCTCGCTCTCAACGAGAAAGACAACACGCTTGAAGTAACTGTCGACGGCACGAAACTTTTGGAGATTTTGGGTCTCAACTTCGAACTCGGCGATGTAAACCTCGAAGTTTCCGAAAACGGGCTCAACGCAAAGGCTCTCGGCGCAGACATTCAAATCACGAAGGGCGACTCCTTCGACCTCGACACAGAAAATTACATCGAAATTGTCGGGTATGCAAAGAATCTCATCGAGCTCTTTAAAGACGGATATTTGAACGCAACTGTCAAATATGACGGCGAGTTGAAAGTCGAGGGAACTCTCAAACTCGACATCAACACGCCGAAGGTGCAGGCGGATCTCACGCTTACATACAAAAATATCACGAAGAATCTTCACGTCATGTACGAAAACGGCGAAGTGTATTTGGAAGTTGAGGGACTCAAAGTCAAAGCAAATGTCGAAAAAGCAGTCGAGCTTGTCAAGGAATTTGTCGAAATTCCTTCGACCGACGTCAATTCGACGGAACTTCTCGAAAAACTTCTTGGCGCAAACTTCGGAGAACTTCTTGAACTCAAAGAGAGCAACGGCGCACTCGAAGTGACGATCCATGGCACGAAACTTTTGGAAATCTTGGGTCTCAACTTTGAGCTTGGAGACGTCAACCTCGAAGTTTCCGACAAGGGTCTTAAAGCGAACGCGCTCGACGCTGAAATCAACGTCACGAAGGGCAAAGAATTTGCGCTCGAGACAGAAAACTACATCGAAATTGTCGGATATGCGAAGAATCTTATTGAACTTTTCAAAGACGGATATCTGAATGCGACTGTCAAGTACGATGGGGAACTCTCCGTCAGCGGAAATATTCAGCTTGATATCAACACGCCGAAAGTACAGGCAGATCTCACGCTTAAATATAACAACATTAAAAAGCAGCTTCATGTGATGTATGAGAACGGCGAAGTGTATCTGAGCGTCGAGGGACTCAAAGTCAAGGCAAATGTCGAAGACGCGGTCGAGCTTGTCAAAGAGTTCGTCGAAATTCCCGAAAACGATACAGATTCGACCGAGCTTCTCGAAAAGCTCCTCGGCGCAGATTTCGAAGAGCTTCTCGCTCTCAACGAGAAAGACAACACACTCGAAGTGACGCTTCACGGCACGAAGTTGTTGGAAATTTTGGGTCTCGACTTTGAGCTTGGAGACGTCAACCTCGAAGTTTCCGACAAGGGTCTTAAAGCAAACGCGCTCGACGCTGAAATCAACGTCACGAAGGGCAAGGACTTTACGCTCGACACAGAAAACTACATCGAAATCGTCGGGTATGCGAAGAACCTCATCGAGCTCTTTAAAGACGGGTATCTGAATGCAACTGTAAATTATAATGGCGACTTTACGCTGAGCGGAGAGATCGCACTTGCACTCAAGCCTCTCTCTGCGAAGGGAACGCTCACGCTCGGCTACCGCGGCGCTTCCAAGGAAATCAAGTTCTTTATGACCGAAAATACCGTCTATGTGAATCTGGACGGACTCAAGTGCAGTCTAAAGATCGAAGAAGTTGCAGCGCTCTTCGGCGGCGAGGAAAAAACCGAAAAACCCGATCCCAAGGAGTTGATCGTAAAGATTCTCTCCATAGATCTCAATAAACTTCTCACGCTGTCCGAAAAAGAAAACGCGCTCGAGTTGCTTCTTGACGGAAACGAGATTCTCAAAGCCATCGGCGTTGACTTTGACCTCGGGAAAGTTGCCCTTAGCGTCACGGAGACGGGGCTCGAGGTGAACGCCCTCGATGCGAATATCGCTCTTGCGAAGGGCGAGGCATTTACGATTTCCGACGAGGAGAAAGCGGGATATATCGAACTTTCTTCCTACATCAAGTACATCAAGGAACTTGTCGAGAGCAACGAGTTTGCAGTCGATGTCAACTACTCCAAGGACAAGATTTCGGTCAGCGGAAACCTGCAGATTTCCGTCGAGAAACTTAAAAATCTCTTGGCGGAAAAACAAGAAGTGAACGTGCAGACGCTTTTGAAGAGCATTTCCGCAAAGGGTGACCTTACAATCTCTTCCGGCGCCGCGGCAAAGAAAGTCTCCTTGCTCTTGTCCGAAGGCACAGTTTATTTGAACGTCGACGGAATCAAAGTCAGCTTGCAAATCGAGGAGCTGTTGAAGATTTTCGCGAAGGAAGAATCGAAAGAGACAAAGAGCGGATCCTTCGACCTTTCGCAGATTTTGGGAATGGACTTCGGCAAGTATCTTACAGTTTCCGAAAAAGATGGGGAACTCACGCTTCTCATCAAGGGAACCGAGCTTCTCGAGTACTTCGGCAAGCAATTTGCGCTCGGAGAAGTTACTTTGGGAATTTCTCAAGAGGGAATTACCTTGAGTGCTCTTGACATTAAGGCAGAAATCGCGAAGGGCACCGCATTTACGATTTCCGATGAGGATAAGGCGGGCTACATCGAACTTTCTTCCTACATCAAGAACATCAAGGAACTTGTCGAGAGCAATGACTTCACGGTCGATGTCAACTACTCCAACGACAAAATCAAGGTGAGCGGGACGTTGCAACTCTCCGTCGAGAAACTTAAAAAGCTCTTGGCAGAAGAGCAAGAAGTGAATGTGGAGACACTTCTGAAGAGCATTTCCGCGAAGGGCGAGCTTACAATTTCCTCCGGCGCTGCGGCAAAGAAAGTTTCCTTGCTCTTGTCTGACGGCACAGTTTATTTGAACGTCGACGGAATCAAAGTCAGCCTGCAAATCGAAGAGCTGATGAAGATTTTCGCAAAGGAAGAATCGAAAGACGATACAAAGAGCGAATCCTTTGACCTTGCAAAGATTTTGAATTTGGACTTCGGCGAGTATCTTACACTTTCCGAAAATGGGGGAGAACTCACTCTTCTCATCAAGGGAACCGAGCTTCTCGAGTACTTCGGCAAGCAATTTGCGCTCGGAGAAGTTACTTTGGGAATTTCTCAAGAGGGAATTACCTTGAGTGCTCTTGACATTAAGGCAGAAATCGCGAAGGGCACCGCATTTACGATTTCCGATGAGGATAAGGCGGGCTATACCGAGCTTTCTTCCTACATCAAGTACATCAAGGAACTTGTCGAGAGCAACGAGTTTGCAGTCGATGTCAACTACTCCAAGGACAAGATTTCGGTCAGCGGAAACCTGCAGATTTCCGTCGAGAAACTTAAAAATCTCTTGGCGGAAAAACAAGAAGTGAACGTGCAGACGCTTTTGAAGAGCATTTCCGCAAAGGGAGACCTTACGATTTCCTCCGGAAGTGCGAAAAAGAAAGTTTCCTTGATCTTGTCCGACGGCACGGTCTATCTGAACGTCGACGGAATCAAAGTCAGCCTGCAAATCGAAGAGCTGATGAAGATTTTCGCAAAGGAAGAATCGAAAGACGATACAAAGAGCGAATCCTTTGACCTTGCAAAGATTTTGAATTTGGACTTCGGCGAGTATCTTACACTTTCCGAAAATGGGGGAGAACTCACTCTTCTCATCAAGGGAACGGAGCTTCTCCAGTACTTTGGCAAGCAATTTGCACTCGGGAATGTCACTTTGGGAATCTCTCAAAAGGGAATTACCTTGAGCGCTCTTGACATTGACGCAGAAATCTCGAAGGGCACTCCGTTTGCGATTTCCGAATCGGAGAAAGAAGGTTATATCGAACTTGCTCCCTACATCAAGTCTTTGGTAGAGCTTCTCGAAAACGACAACTTCCATGCGGAGATCGGCTATAAAGCGGAGGAGTTTACTGTTTCGGGCGTGCTGGACGTCTCCATGGCTGCGATCAGGGAACAGAAAGAGGGCTCTTCGGAAGCCGACCTTCTCGATGCTTTACGGGCAAGAGCGGAAATTACGGTTACCTATAAGGGCATTACAAAGACCATCAAAGTCTCCTATGTCGGAAGAGCTGTGTATCTTGAGATCGATCATCTGAAGATCAAGACAGACCTTCCCTCCGCACAGGAGGCGGTCGCGGCGAGCCTCGGCGCAGACGAGGCGGATGAGGAGACAGTGTCTCTCCTTGAAAAACTTCTCGCTCTTCCCTACGGCGACCTTGTAAATCTTGCAATCGCGGGAGAGGGCGAGAATGCCGGAATGCTCTCGGTCGTCGTGCACGGTACGGAGCTTCTTGCGGAGCTGGGATATCAATATGACCTCAACGACATTTCGCTCTTCCTCGGAGAGGGAGAGGTCAAGATCGAGGTGCTCGGCTGCAACCTTTCGCTTCGCGGCGGAGAGGACTTTGAGATCGAGACGGACGGTTACCGTGACCTTACAGAGCTTGCAAAGAAGCTTGTGAAAATCGTCAAAGAGCAGAAGATCTCTCTCACGGGAGAACTCAACCTCAGCTACGACAAAGAGACGATCTCTCTCATCATCGAAGACAGCTTCCTCGGCTGGGCGGGGAACACACTGAAGCTCGACCTCAAAGGAAAGCTCGTCGCGCTCGGCGCGGAGGAGAGCTTCACGCTCCGCGTCACGGAAGAGGAGAAGGGATACGTCATCAAACTCAGCCTCGAGAATTTGGGCGTGATGATCGACGTGTCCGAACTCGGGAGCCTGTCCGACGCGTTTGCAAGTCTCAAGACCCGTGTGGAAAATGTGGCGGAGAAGATCGTCGGCAAAGATAACACCCCTCATCTCTCGGCAATTCCCGGAATGGAGAATCTTGCCGCGCTCGACTCGAGCGCTTCGGGCGGGAAGACCTTGCTCGACGTTCTCTCCGGGATCCTCGAGGACTTTGCGATCGAAGACCTCTTGAACGGCATCAACTTCGGCGATGCGGAGGATAAAAACGCGCTCCTTGCGCTTGTCTACAAGGATCTCAGGATCACCTTGGGCGAAGAGCTTGCAAAGGACGGAATGCTTGTGGCAAATCTCTCCTATCATAAGGATGGAAGCAAAATTTCCGTCAGCGGCACCCTTCATGCGGACGCGGAGGAGAGAGAGTTCCCCGCGGAGAGCAAGACGGGACTCTGCTACATCGAAGTTAAGCACTTTGTTTCCCTTCTCAATCAGATCGAGGCTGCCGTCGGCATTCTCGATGAGAAGAACCTCAATTACGACGTCGCGGGAAGCGTCGTCACGAACGGCGAGCAGAGATATTCGGTGACGGGCAAAATTTCCTACGCATTGGGCGGCGAGGACGAAGTTCCCTTCAAGCTCGTTGAAAAGAAGATTCAAGTTGCAAAGGGACTCAGCCTTGTCATTCGTCTCGACGTCGTTGCGAGCGGAAAGACGGAGACGGGCGAAAAGAAGGATACGAGCGTCTACCTCGACTTCTGGCTGCTCGACTACAATACGAACAAAAAGACGGACGGCACCCTCGACTTCTATGTCTCCGCTTCGACGGTCGGAAGACCCGAGGAAGGAAAGGACCTCACGGGCTACGATCCCATCAAACTCTATGCGCCCTCCACGGAGATCATGGGCGTCCTCTCGGGCGCACTCTCCGTGCTCGGCATGGACGATATCGACCTTCTCAATAAGTACTTTATCTCCCAGTGGCTGCCTTCGGAAAGGGCGGTGAAGCAGTTCCACGCTCTCGGCGATAGCCTGCTCTCGACCCTGACGCAGTCCCTCGGCGAAAAGATCGCTCCCGTCAAGGACATTTTAAAGAAGCTCGGCGCATTTGCCGAAAAGCAGGAGACGGAGACGTCCGCAATTGCCTTCATGAGCGCTACGGAGACGGAGAGAACGGGATACATCAAAGACCTGACTGTCACGGAAGACACCTTCAAGCTCGACCTCGATACCGATCTTCTGTACGACAAAAATGGTCTTGAGGACCTCACCGTGGAGCTTGCAAGAGTGAAGGGGGAGAGCGGAAACTATGTCCCGAGCAAATTTGCCCTCTCCAATATCTATAACGGCGCGGGAACCGAGTGCACCAGCCTCTCCTTTAAGACGGCAGAGAATGGACTCACCGAGCTGCAGCCCTCCGATCCCGAAAATTACACGAGTTTCGACGGCGTCGACAAGCTCCTTGTCGCCCTCGTCAACAGTGCAACGCACAAAGTGGACGAAAGCTACGCAGTCAACAATAACTTCTATATCAGCGGCAGTGCGTCGGTTAAAATACTTCAAATTTCCGATATAACTCTTCGTAACATCGGAATTTCCGTCCATATCGATGAAAACAACGAAGTCGGAGTTGACGTCCACTTTGAAGTGAATAAAAAGGCCTTGGTAATCAACGACGATACGAAAACGGATCTTTCAATCCGCGGCGGCATGGTCTATCTCAGACGCGTCGTAGGGCAGGAGACAATTTACCGCGTGATGCCGATGGCAACCTTCACGGGCGACATTATGAATCAACTCAAATTTGCTCTCAATATCCATAGGGTTGCTTGGGCAATCATTGAAAGTCAAATCAAGGATCATAAGCCCGAGGAGACGATTGAGACCGACGTTGGCACCAAACTCAAAGAATACATTTCGGACTTTACATACTCCAATCAAAACAGCCAGAAGTTCTGGACGCTTAGCTTGAACGGAAAAGGACTTTTGGGGGACAACAGCTTTGACGATATTATTGTCAAACTCGGTTCGGATCAAGACAACCATGTGCGTACTTTGGACATTGGAATGTCGATTTATACGGTGCTTGTAACAATCGACGCAAATCTTGTCTGGCGCAATCCCGCGGGCGTCATGGATAACAATGTTACGGACAATACGGCGAACCTCAGACCTTTCCTCGAAAACGGCATGAAAAAGCTGCTCGACAGAACAGTTTGGAACGGAAGCAACTATGCCGAAGCGCGTGGAACTAAGGTCAGCTACAACTATAACGGCGATTGCCTCAAGACGGAAGACGTCGTCTATGAGTCGGGCTCAAGGAAACTTCTGGGCGAACTCAACCCTCCCGACGTCACGAATCTTCGTCCCGGATACACGGGCTCCTGGAGCCTCCCGGAGACGGTTTCCGACAATCAGAGCCTGACTCCTCAGTTCCAAGGGAAGGAATACAAGATTGTCTTTCAGAGCGACCGCGAAGCAAAGGATTATACCTTCAATAAGGAAACGAATCTTTGGGAAAAGACCTTAAATTGGACGTACAACGACGGAACTCTTCCCACTCTTCCCTTGCAAGAGGATAAGCAAATGCGCATGACTGGCTTCAAATGCCCTGCGGGACATGTGCATACAAAGGAAAATAACGGCTGGCATGTCTACGACTCGGAGACCATCCGCCTTGAGGCGCAGTGGGAGGACATCGTCTACACCGCAACATTCGAAATTGACGGAAATATTCACACCGAGCGCGGACTCTATGAGGAGAAGATCGTCTATCCAGAAGACCCCGTCAAAGAGGGCTACACCTTCGAGGGTTGGAGCGAGACGCCCGATGTGTATCTCGAGGATTACACCATCACGGCGCAGTTTGTTCCCAACCTCTACACGGTGACATTCGAAAGCGCTCTTCCCGTTCCCGAATGGGAGCAGATCAATGGGAAATATACTCGTACGGTGGATATGTACTTCGGCTCTTCGATCGAGATTGAAGCGGGCGAGCGTAAATGGAACTACACCGTCAAAGAAGATTTCACCATTGAACTTCCCTCTGCCGATGAAATCAAGAACGGGAAACTTCCCGGAGAATGGGGTGAGTTCGAATATCAGTTTAATGAGGTATCCCACACAAGCAGCGCGAGCCTCACTGCAAAGTACACTTCGAAGATTCTCGTCTATCATAGTGACTTTACCTGTACGATTATCGGCTGCGAGCTGGACACGGATATTTACTTCAAACAAGATATTGTCTTGAAAACTCCGGAAAGTGCGGGAGAAAAGTATGATTTCCTCGGATGGTACTTAATCGCGGACGACGGCACATGGCAAAAGATCACGGAATTGAAGTATGATTCCTGTAAAGCATACACGAAAGTGGAGGCGCTGTGGTATCACAAAGCATCGGTTGAATTTGTGGGGACTCCCTCACGTCAAAAGGAAGGCGGAAATTGGCTCGGTATTGGTGCAAAGTATAAATATACAGCGACTTGCAAGGTGACGGACGGAGAGCTGATCGGCGCATTTGCAAAGGAAGCAACCGTGGAGATCACTTACAGTCTCATACACAAGCCGCTCATAGGATGGGAGAGCGAAGTCTGTAAGGGAGAAAAGGTTAGTGACAGAACGTATTTCTTTAATCAGCAAGAGGGACCTAAATACGATTCGATATTTGCAAGAGCGGAGATTGTGATTACCTATGCTCCCTTGGGCTTCAAAAAGTCTGAGAAGGTAGATGGGACTGAAGCGAGGGTATAAACTAACGCTTGCTACTTTAAAAAGAATATTGCAAGGTCCGGGACACGGTAGCAACTGTCCCGGATTTCTTGTTGCTTGGTTTCTTCAAAAAATCCGCGGGCGGAAATTTTTTTGAAGTTGCGTGAATTTCTTTACTTTTTTTTCGCGCTGTGATATAATTTGCCCGAGTACAGAATTTGGCGGCGTGCTGTGATAAAAAAACTGAGAGTCCTGCGCGCGGAGGGGGTGTATCCCTACCGCAATCAAGCCATCGAACGCTATCTTCTCGAAAGCTGCGAGAGGGAGGAGATGATCCTCTACCTCTGGGCGAACGACAAGACGGTCTTCATCGGCAAGAATCAGAACGCCTACACGGAGTGCAGGCTCTCTCTCCTGCGTTCATGCGGGGGATTTCTTGCCCGCAGATTTACGGGCGGGGGAGCCGTCTATCATGACAGGGGAAATCTGAACTTCACCTTTCTCGTGCGGCGGGAGGACTACAGCATTCCCAACCAATTCGAGATCATGACGGACGCCATGCGCTCTTTGGGACTGAATGCTCAGCTCAACGGCAGAAACGACGTCTTGATCGACGGGAAGAAGTTCTCGGGCAACGCCTTCTACAAGAGCGAGGGGCCCTGCCTGCACCACGGGACAATTCTCATTCGCTCGGATACGGAGAGCATTGAAAAATATCTGAGCGTCAGCTCCGTCAAGCTCAACGCGAAGGGCGTGAAGAGCGTAAAAAGCCGCGTCGGGAACCTAAGTGATTTCCGACCCGACCTCAATGCGGATATGGTCGCGGATTCCCTGGTCTCCTCTCTTAAAAAAAGATACCCGTGCGCAAATTTTGAAGAGCTTTCCGAGCGTTCGCTCGACGGGGAGAAGCTCTCTATGCTCGAGAAACATTTTTCGGACGAGAGTTACATTTTGGGCGACAACGTCGCATACGAGAGCAAAATTGAGGCGCGGTTTTCCTGGGGAGTGGCGGACATTCGTCTGCAGCTCAACGGGAACAAGATCGAGCGGGCGAGGATCTATTCGGATTCCCTCGACTGCGAGACGGTCGAAGAAAAGGAAGCATTGTTGACGGGGTACACGTTCGGCGAAGAGCCGGATCCCCGGATCAAGGATATTATCGAAGAATTTGGAGAACAAGTATGAAATACGATTTGGTTGTCATCGGCGGCGGCCCCGGAGGATACACGGGCGCCATCAGAGCTGCGAAGCTCGGATTCAAAACTGCCCTCATCGAGGAGAGGGATCTCGGCGGGACCTGCCTCAACCGCGGCTGTATTCCGACGAAGGCGCTCCTGCACAGCGGCGAGGTGTACGCCTCCCGCAACGACTGGGCGCAGCTCGGGATCGGCGCGGAGAACGTCACCTTCGACGAGGACGCGGTCTATCGCCGCAAGGAGGCGATCGTCGAGAACCTGAGAAACGGCGTCGCGACGCTCGTCAAGGCGAATAAGATCGACCTCTATCCGACCCGCGGCACGATCGAGGGCGAACACACCGTCCGTGCGGGCGATGAGCTGCTCGAGACGGAATTTATCCTGATCGCAACGGGCTCGATTCCCGCAAAGCGTCCCATCAAGGGGCTCGAATACACCCTCACCTCCGACAATGTCTTGAAGGAGAAGGTGGAGGGAACGGAGATCGCCATCATCGGCGCGGGCGTCATCGGCGTGGAGTTCTGCGACTACCTCTCCAATACGGGAAAGAACGTCACCCTCATCGAGCCGATGGAGCGCATCATTCCCATGATGAGCAAGGAGACGAGCGTGCAGCTTGCCTCCGTCTTAAAGCGCAAGGGCGTCAAAATTTATACGGGCGCGAAGGTTTTGGAGATCACCCCCGATCATCTGGTCAGATACGAGACCGAGAAGGGCGCGGGCGAGCTCAAGTTCGATTCCGTCATCACGGCGGTGGGAAGAGCGCCCAACATTGCCTCTTTGGGACTTGAAAAAGTCGGCATTTCCTGCGAGCGCAGGATCGAAGTCGACGACAACATGTACACGGGCGTTGCGGGGATCTATGCCTGCGGCGATGCGGTCGGCCGCATTCAGCTGGCGCACTTTGCCTCGGCGAGCGCGATCACGGCGGTCGAGAGCATGAAAAAGCTGCCCCATTCGATGGATCTGAACGTCGTGCCGAGCTGCATCTACACCCAGCCCGAGATCGCCTTCGTCGGAAAGCGGGACACCGAAGTCGAGAACGCAAAAGTCGGCAAATTCCTGATGGCGGCGAACGGAAAGTCCCAGATCGAGGGCGCGGCGCGCGGCTTCGTCAAGATCATCGCGGACGAGAACGAGACGGTCGTCGGCGCGGAGCTCTTCTGCGTGCGTGCGACGGACATGATCGGCGAGCTCGCGCTTGCCATTTCCAAGAAGATGAACCTGCACGAGGTCGCCTCCGTCATCCATCCCCATCCCACGGTCATGGAGGGCGTCGAGGAAGCATACGAGGACGTTGAGGGGCTTGCCACGCACATGGCGCCCAAAAACAGATAAAATCAGAAATTCATTTGGAGGTTTTTTGAATGGCAAAGAGAACGGCACTTTATGAAAATCACGTTGCGCACGGCGGAAAGATCGTCGAGTTCGCGGGATACGAGCTGCCCGTCCAGTATGAGGCGGGAGTCATCACCGAACACATGACGGTGCGCACCAAGGTCGGCATCTTCGACGTCTCCCACATGGGCGAAGTCGTCGTCAAGGGCAAGAATGCGGAAGAGGCCCTCAACAAGATCGTCACCAACGATATCCGCGGCATGTACGACGGACAGGTGCGCTATTCCCTTCTCCCCAATGAAAAGGGCGGCGCGGTGGACGATATTCTCATCTACAGAGTCAACGGCGAGTGCTTCCTCATCGTCGTCAACGCAAGCAACGCCGACAAGGACGCGGCGTGGATCTCCTCCCACCTTCCGGGGGACGTCTGCTTCGAAAATATTTCCGACAAGGTCTCCCAGATCGCCCTTCAGGGCCCTCTCGCAGAGACGGTCCTCAAAAAGATCTTGGACGAACAGTTTATCCCCAAGAAGTACTACTCCTTCACCAAGGAAACTTTGGTCATGGGAATCAAGTGCCTCGTCTCCCGCACGGGTTATACGGGCGAGAGCGGATTCGAGCTCTACTGCGGCAACCAGGACGCGCCCGCGCTCTTCGAACTTCTTCTAAAGACCGGAAAAGAGGAGGGCATCCTTCCCTGCGGCCTCGGCGCACGCGACACGCTCCGTTTGGAAGCTGCAATGCCCCTCTACGGACATGAACTCGAAGAGGACATCCCCGTCAACGAAGTCGGCCTCGGCTTTGCCATCAAGATGGCGAAGGAGGACTTCATCGGCAAGAAGGCGATCGAATCGCACGAGCCCGAATATGTGAGAGTGGGCGCAAAGATCGTCGACAGAGGCATCGCAAGAGAGCACACCGACGTCTATTGCGGCAGCGAAAAGGTCGGCATCGTCACTTCGGGCACGCACGCGCCCTACCTCGGCTATCCCATCGCGATGCTCCGCATCAAGAAGGAATTTGCCGACAAACCCCTGGAGGCGGACGTCCGCGGCAGAAGATTGAAGCTCGAGATCGTCCCGCTGCCCTTCTATAAAAAAGCTTAAATTTAAAATATAATCGGAGGAATCTAAAAATGAAAGTTTTGTACAGAGAATCCCATGAATGGGTGGCGATCGACGGAAAGAAGGCAAAGGTCGGCATTTCCGATCACGCGCAGAAGGAACTCGGCGACTTGGTGTTCATCAACCTTCCCGAGGTCGGAGCGGAAGTCAAGGCGGGGGAGACCCTCTGCGACGTTGAGTCCGTCAAGGCGGTCTCCGATCTGTATGCGCCCGTCACGGGCAAGGTCGTCGCAGTCAACGAGGAGCTCGAGGGCGCACCCGAACTCATCAACCAGGACGCGATGAAGGCTTGGATCTGCGAGATCGAGGTGGAGAGCGTTCCCGACGACCTCATGGACGAAGAGGCATACAAGAAGTTCATAAAGGGTTAAATATATGGCGGATTATCTTTCCTGTACGGAGCGGGAAACCAAGGAAATGCTCGAGAGGATCGGCGTAAAATCGCTCGACGACCTCTTCGAGGACATTCCCGCCGATCTGAAACTCAAAAAGCTGAATCTTCCTGCGGGCAAGAGCCAGCAGGAGACAATGGAGTACATGACCGAGCTTTCAAAGAAGAATAAGGTCTTCGACATCATTCTTCGCGGCGCGGGCAGCTACGACCATTACATTCCCTCCATGGTGAAGAATCTCTCCTCGCGCTCGGAGTTCATCACAGCGTACACGCCCTACCAGGCGGAGATGAGCCAGGGCATTTTGCAGGCGATCTTCGAGTACCAGAGCATGATCTGCGATTTGACGGGACTCGACGTGAGCAACGCATCCGTCTACAACGGCGCAAATGCGGCTGCCGAGGCGATGCTCATGTGCCTCGAGCGGAACCGCAAGACGCTTGTGACCTTCGACAACATCCGTCCGGACACGCTCAAGGTGTTAAAGACTTACGCCTCCCGCCGCGGGATCACCGTCAAGGTACTTTCCTGCAAGGATGGGGTCGCGGACCTCGCCCTTCTCAAAAAGGAGCTCTGCGAGACGACCGCGGGCGTCTACATCGAACAGCCCAACTATTTCGGACTCATCGAGGACGCGGAGGAGATCGGAAAACTCGCCCATGAGGCGCAGGCGAAGTTCGTCATGGGCTGCAACCCGATCGCGCTCGGACTTCTGAAGTCCCCCGCAGAGTGCGGCGCGGACATCGCAGTCGGCGACGCGCAGCCTCTCGGCCTTCCCATGGCGTTCGGCGGTCCCTATGTCGGATTCATGGCTTGCACGAGCAAGGAAATGCGCAAACTTCCGGGACGGATCGTCGGCGAGACGACCGATCACGACGGCAACCGCGCATATGTCCTCACGCTGCAGGCGCGCGAACAGCACATCCGCCGTGAAAAAGCGTTCTCCAACATCTGTTCCAACCAGGCATACTGTGCGCTTGTCGCCTCCATGTACCTTTCCGCGATGGGTCCTGTGGGACTTAAAGAAGTGGCCGAAGCCTGCACGGACTACGCGCACTACTTTGCAGGTCTCTTGGAGAAGGAGGGACTGGGGCGCAAGCACAAGGGAGAGTTCTTCCACGAATTTGTGACGGAGAGCGAAATTCCCGCCGACAAAATTCTGAGAGCGCTCGAAAGAGAGGGCATTCTCGGCGGCTTGAAGCTGAACGCGCATGAGATTCTGTGGTGCACGACGGAGACCCTCAAAAAAGAGGACCTCGACAGGGCGGCAGAGATCATAAGGAGGGTCAAATGAAACTGATATTTGAGATTTCCGAAGAGGGCAAACGCTGTGCGACCATTCGCAAGCCGCAGATCAAGAGCGCGAAACTCAACGAAAAATATCTTCGCAAGACAGAACTCGACCTTCCCGAGGTCAGCGAAGTGGACTTCTCCCGCCACTATACGGCGCTCAGCCGCAGGGCGTTCGGCGTCGACAACGGATTCTATCCGCTCGGCTCCTGCACGATGAAGTACAATCCCAAGATCAACGAAGAGGTCGCAGGACTTGAGGGCTTCACCCGCATCCATCCCCTGCAGAGCGAGAAGACGGTACAGGGCTGCATGGAAGTCATGCACACCTTGAGCTCCTATCTTGCCGAGATCACGGGCATGGACGCCGTCACCCTTCAGCCGAATGCGGGCGCACACGGCGAATACACGGGGCTCTGCCTCATCGCTGCCTATCATGCGGCGAGAAAGGACTTCAAGCGCACCAAGGTCATCGTTCCCGACAGCGCGCACGGCACCAACCCCGCGAGCGCGGTCATGGCGGGCTTTGAGATCATCAACGTTCCCTCCGACGAGGAGAAGGGCGTCGACTTAGAGGCGCTCAAAAAGGTCGTCGGCGACGACACTGCGGCTCTCATGCTCACCAACCCCACGACTTTGGGTCTCTTCGAAAAAAATATCAAAGAGATCAGCAAGATCATTCACAAGGCGGGCGGACTTCTCTATTACGACGGAGCCAACCTCAACGCCGTCATGGGCGTCGTCCGTCCCGGAGACATGGGCTTCGACGTCGTCCATCTGAACCTTCACAAGACCTTCTCGACCCCTCACGGCGGCGGCGGTCCCGGCTCGGGCCCCGTCGGATGCAAGAAGGAGCTCGCGGCATTCTTGCCCGATCCCCGCGTCGAGAAGACGGACAAGGGCTACAAATTTGTGGAAAGCAAGCAGAGCATCGGAAAAGTCGCTTCCTTCTACGGAAACTTCGGCGTCTACGTCCGTGCACTCGCCTACATCGTCGCGCTCGGCGCGGAGGGGATCAAGGCGGCGGCGCAACACGCCGTCCTCAATGCAAACTACCTCAAGGTCAACATCGAGGACCTCTATCCCACCGAGAAGGGCAGACACTGCATGCACGAGTTTGTCGTCAGTATGCAGGAGCTCAAGGATAAGACGGGCGTCTCCGCAATGGAGATCGCAAAGACGATGATCGACCGCGGCTATCACCCGCCGACAATGTACTTCCCGCTCATCATCCACGAGGCGCTCATGTTCGAGCCGACGGAGACGGAGACCAAGCAGACGTTGGACGAGGTGATCAAGGCGCTCCGCGAAATTTATGAAGAGGCGTTCAAGGACCCCGAATACATGAAGTCCGCGCCCCATCACGCGCAGATCGGCCGTCCCGACGAAGTCAAGGCAGCCAGAACGCCGGTAGTGCGCTATCAGAAATAAAAGGGTTTCGTCGAATTTCTTCCTTCGGAACAAATTCGACGAGGAAATGAGCTTTCGAGTTCCCAAAACTCCGTCCTCAAAACTGTTTCAATTGACAATGTGCGTCCCGTGGGGCGCAAATTGAGTCGTGCAGCGCAGGGAAACCCTGCTCGCACCGTAGAATCTAAAACAAAGGGCAAAGCGCCGCGCACAATTGTGCGCGGCGCTTTGCAATGTCCTTTACTGTCATCCTGAGCGGAGTGGCGTAGCCACGAAGTCGAGTGGATCTCGCCCTTTTTCCTTTTTTAAGAACGAGATGTTTACTTGCCCCTTTCACTTAAGAACGAGATGTTTACTCGCCTACGGCTCCTGGGCGCGTATGGATTCTCAATAGAACGACGCGCCTTCGACTCCGCTTTGCTCCGCTCAACATGACAATGGGGGAATACGCTCCGCTCAGGATGACAGAGGGAGCGACGGAATGACATGCTTTTTACATGCTCGTCTATCAAAGCGCCGCGCACGAAAGTGCGCGGCGCATTTTAGTCTTTCAACCTGAAAATTTTGGGGCGGGAGCCGGTGTGGGTGACGAGGGCGTCCCGCTCGAGTTCGCTTAGAAGCCGCCGCACGCGGGAGGGCGGCGCCTCGAGGAGGGCGGAGAGCTCCTTGCTGTCCGCTTTCACATTGTCCGTGAGGTAGCGGATGATCTCCGCCTTCTGCACGTCCGCTTTCCCCGAAAAACTCCTTGTTTTTACCGCCGATTTTTTGAGGGGCAGGACGAGGGTCGTCCGCTCGGGGGAGAAATTCTCTTTGAAAAAGGGGAGGGGGAGTCCCAGTTCCCGCCAGGAGGAGAACATTCTCGGAATGCCGCTGCCCGCGCGTTTGCCGATCTGAATGGCATGAAAAATCTTGACGATATTCTCATTTCTCGGGTCGGAGACCCCGCCGTGCTGAGCGGCCTTCAAGTCCGCGCGGAAGAGCCCGGGGTTGCAAAACCTGACCCATTCCTCACTTTTCTCGATCAAAATGCCGCATTCCCCGAAATAATCGGCATTCACGATGCAGTTCAACAGCGCCTCCGACAGGGCGCCCTGCGCCGCGGGGGAAAATTCGAAGAGAAGCCGATTTCTCACGCTCCGATAGAAGGAGAAGAGGTTTTTCTCTTCGACGCGCTCCTCCCCGCGATAGACGAGGGATAGGTTCGGAAAGACTTCCTTCGGGCTTTTGCCGAACATCAGAAGTCCCGCCGCGGTGGGGTGGGGAACGCCCGCGCCGTCTAACCCCGCTGCGCCGACTTCGAAGAGCGCCTTTTCTCTCTTTCCGAGATGGGCGAGGTAAATTTTCAGGCAATATACGTCGAGGGCGTCCATTCCGACGTCCCAAAGGAGTTTTTCGTCGGGCGTGTGCAGATTTTCCCGATCGCGGAGCATACTCTCGACCTCCTCGCGCTTGCAGCGGCGGTCTCCCTCGCCGTCCCTGCGATAGGTCCCCGTGTAGGGATTTCCGTCGAGGTAGACGGGACGCATGAACCGCTGCGCCCGCGGCACGTTGATGAGAATGATGTGCTTCCCCTCGGCAAGCTCGATTTGTACGTCCCTCTTTCCGAGAATATTCGCGCTCACCCGCTTCGGATCGTTCACAATTTCCAAAAATTCCGCCACCAATTTTTCGGGGGAGGGGAGATCGACGGCATGGAGCGACTTGTCGGGCGCCTCTTCGACGCCGAGCAGTATGATCCCGCCGATGGCGTTCGCAAAGGCGGAATAGGTCTCCCAGAGGCTCTTCGGCAGGCCGCCGAGCGCCTTTTTTGCCTCGATTCGGTTGTTTTCACGGTATTTTTTGAGATGTTCGAGATCGAGCATGATACTTTCCTCCCTAAAAAGTATAACAGAAGAAAGAGATTCTGTCAACATTTAAAAATTTTGAAATTACATCAGGGAATAACTTCCAAGCGGCGTGGCAAAATAGGGGAAAAGAAAGGCGGGAGAATTATGAAAAAATTACAATTTTTAAGCGGATTTCTGATGGCGGTCATGCTCTTTGCTTTCGCGGCTTGTATGCCGCGGGAAGTCAAAAAGAGCCGGACCGTCCTCTATATGAACGGCAGCAATATTTTTGCGTCCGAGGAAGTCAAAGAGGGGGAGACGATCGATCTTGTTTCCAAGACCTTTTCAAACGGATTTCCCGTGAAAGCCGAGGATGAAACGTTTACCTACACCTTCTCGGGCTGGGCGGAGAGCGAGAACGGAGAGAGGCTCTCTTCCGTCCTTGCAGACAGGGACCTCACCCTCTATGCCCTCTTTTCCGCAGCCGAAAAAGAGTTCAAAGAGGAGGGTCATTTGACGGTCGTCTTCATGGGAAGGGACGACAGCGGCGAGCAGTTGATCTCCACCCAAAAGATCGCACCCGGAGAAAAGCCGAAGGTCCCCGTGGAGATCCCCACGCCGACGGGCTACCGCTTTACGGGCTGGGACAGGGATCCGGCGGAGCAAATTTCCGCGCGGACGCAGTTCAACGCGCAGTACGAAAAGTGCAGCTATAAGCTCTTTACGCACGTTCTGGGAGAGGTAAACGAGGAGGAACTCGCGTTCGAATCCCCCCTCACCTTTGTCGATCCCCCGAAGAAAGAGGGACTCATCTTCGAAGGCTGGTTCTGCGAAAGAGATTTCCAAACCCCCGAATCCCATCAAAAGATGCCCGCATCCGATCTGCATATCTATGCAAAATATGGGGTCGATTTCGGTTCTGCGCACATGACTTTTCCCGCAAATATGATCTATGGGTCGGAAAATACCGTCAGGATCGAGGGATTGAACGAGGCGGAGAACATCTCCTACTCCTTCCTCTGGCAGGACGGAAGCAACGGGCGCAGCCTGCCTCTCTTAAAGGCGGGAGAGCAGACGCTTTCCGTCAAGATCACGGCGAGCGTGGACGCGGGGGAGGGCAGCTTTACCGACGAGACGACCGTCGAACAAGTTTTGACGGTCGCCAAAAAGCCTTTGAAGATCACGCTGTCCGCGCAGGATATCACCTACGGCGAGGCGCCCGCGGTCGTCCCCACTTATGAGGGGCTCGCCTTCGAGCAGGACAGCGTCCCTTTGACTCTAATTTTCTTCGATGAGTCGGAGACGGAGCAGACGGCCTTTCCCGCGGGCAGATACCGCGTCGAGGGGAGAGTCGCCGATGCCGAAAATTATGAGGTGACGGACATCTTCCCCGCCGAATTTACGGTGCATCCGAGAACGCTCACCGTCAGGATCGACGTCCAAAATTGCGTCTATGGGTCAGCGCCGCAGATGGCGCCCCGCTTCGAGGGCTTTGTCGACGGCGAGGACGAGTCGGCGGTAAGTACAAGCGAAAATTTCGTCAATCTTTCAAAGGACGGAGAAATTGTTTCCTCCGAGCGCCTTTGTGCGGGGGACTATACCGCTTCTCCTCGCCTCGAAGCATTTTCTGCGAGAAACTATGTCTTTCAGGCGGGAGAACCTGCCCCGTTTACGGTCTCAAAGGCAACATTTACGGTCGAACTCGTCCTCGAAAAGACGGAACTTGTCTATGGCGAAGAGCCGAATTTCACCCTGCAGAAGGGGAGCCTTGCCTATCCCGACGAGTCGGAAGAGGAGCTCTTCGGCGCACCTCTCTCCGTCAAATACGAGGGCGCGGAACAATTTCACGCGGGGGAATATACGGCCCATCTCGATGTAAAGCAGGAGAATGCGAATTATGAAATCGTCTCGGTTCCCGTTCCCTTTACGATCGCAAAGAGAGAGGTGAGTATCACCCTTCCCGAGACGAATGTACTCTTCGGGGAGCAAACTTCCCTTCCCCAACCCGTCATCGAAGGGGTGATCGAGGGAGAGGAGAGCGTCAAGGAACAAATTTCCGCCGCGATCGTCATGGAAATTGCAAGCGGCGAGCAAATTTTTCCGCAGGATTCTCTCTTGCGTGCGGGGGAGTATGTGCTGAAGATCCGCTTTGAGGGAGAACTCGGGGACTATTCCGTCGTCTGCACCGACGGCAGCTACCGCGTAGAGAAGAGGTCATTTGCGATCCGTTCGGGGGAGGTCTCGCGGAACCGCAACCTTCCCTGGAGCTATACGCCTGCCTTTTCGGGCGGAGAGGAGACACTCTTCCGCGCGGAGGGAGAGCTCGTCCTCGATACAAAGGACGCGGGCGTCTATCTCGCCTTGCGGGAGGAGGAACTTGCCCGAAATCACTACCTGTGGCAGACTCCGTTGAAATTCTTCCTGATTTCGGACGGGACGGACGTCACCGATTGCTTTGCGGTGAGCTATGAACTCAACATCACCCTGAACAATTCCCACTTCTCGATCACGCTGCCCTTTACGCAGAAGAACTTCGTCTATGACGGAAAGGAGTACACATATCCCATCGAAGTTGCGACGGAAGCGGGCGATTCGGAAGGGTATTCCGTGCACTATACGGTGAACGGCTCCCCCGCGGACGTCCCCAAAGTCAAGAATGCGGGGGAATACGAAATTACCTGCGAAATTTCCGCGGCGAACTACGAGACCGAGCAAAGAACTTACCGTGTGACGGTCGAAAAGGCAAACTACGTCTTTGCGGGAGAGTGGACGGACGTTGAAACTTCTTTTAATGGCAAGGCGGCGGCGACTCTTCCTTCGCTTGGCGGCGTCGGCGGGGAGAGCGTTTCCGAGAATCTGACCGTCTCCATCGAATACACTCCCGTCATCGGAGAAAAGGCGACCTATCCCCATTGGGTGGATCCTGTCAATGCGGGGGAATATCAGATCACGCTGACGGCTTCGGGAAATCCGAACTACAACGACGAGACGAGGAGCGCACACATCAAGATCAACCGAAGCTCCTATTCGGTCGATGCGCCCGATCAGGAGTACACCTATGAACCCAACACCCCCTTCGGCAAGGGGATCACCGTGACGACGGCGGGAGAGCCTGCAACCGTCGAATATGACTTTGGCGGCGCAAAGAGCGGGGAGGCGCCCGTCTTCCGCGAGGCAGTCCCCGACGGCGCAGTCATCGGCTACCGTGTCCTCGAGAGCAACAACTATGAGGAAAGATCGGGACAGTACCGCATCACGGTCAAAAAGAAGAGGGGAGAGCTCGACGTCTCCTCCGTCAACAAATTCTATGTGTATACAGGGGAAATGCAGACGGTCTCGGGCGGCGCGACCTCGAACAATCACGAGGACGAGCAAATCGTCTATGAAAACAACACTTTCACTTCCGTAAAAGAGGGAAATTCGCTCGTCGTCACCGTCCGTCTCCTCGAGGGGAAGAACTATACCGGCGCGACGGAAGTTCTTTCAAACTTCCGCGTGGAGAAGAAGAGCTTTTCTTCTCTTCCCTGCGATTCTCCTTTAGTCTCGGAGCAGTACAACGCGAAAAACAAGACCTTGAAGGACGTCTTCCTTCCCAAGGGATTTTCCTGGAAGAACGGAGATGATACGCTCTCCCTTGGGGTCCACGACTATGAGGCAATCTACAATCCCGACAGCGAAAATCACAACGATTTTGCGCTTCGTATTAGCTTTTCGACGAGAAAGGAGCACGTCACCGTTCGGTTTTCGGGCGGCGAAGCGGACATCGGCACCGAGGAGTTTTCCCTTGCGGACTACTCCCTCACGGGCGAGGACGGTAAAGTTTTCGAGAGAGAGGAATCCCTTCTTTCCTTCCAAGCGGAGGGAACACCGGACAAGCAGAAGGGCGGGACCTATCCTATTACCTGCACCCTCTCGGAAAGCGCGAACGACTATTTCGAACTCGTCGGAGAGAAGACCGCGATCGTTCCCTTCAAGCTGAAATCCGTCCTTTATGAGGGGACTTTGTACACCTTGGAGGACGCCCTTCACAATGCGACGGCGGGGCTTGTCACCCTCAAAAAGGACACCTGTGTCATGGAAAAATCGGAAAAGGAGAAACTCTCCATGAATCCCTATCCCGATGAGTCCTATTATACGGTCAAAAAGGGCGTCAAACTTCTCGTCCCCTACAAGGAGGACGACGGCGGCAGCACGGCGCAGAATGCAAAGCAGGATCAGGCGGCGGTTGCGGGGGACGGCTTTTGCAGACTGCATGTAACGAAGGGGAACGAGCTCAAAGTCGAGGGAGAACTCATCGTCAATGCCCTTCGTTCCTCGTCGGGACAGCGCACGTCGATGGTCGTCGGCACGAACTTTGCGACGCTCGAACTTGACGAGGGCTCCTCTGTTCGCGTCTTGAGCGGGGGAAGTCTCGAGAGCATGGGCTTCACCTTCGGAAAGGGAGAAGTTTTTGCGGAAAAGGGCGGAAAAATTTACGAGCCCTTTGCCATGGTCGGCTGGAAGGGCGGGGCGATCTCCGCGGCGATCCGCTATAAGGTGTTTCCGATCAATCAATATGCGCTCTCGAGCCTCGAGGCAAAGACGCACTTTGCGGCAGGGGCCGAGTATGTGCTCCGCGCGAGTCTGACCGCGACGATCAGCATCGGCAGCGAACAGAGCCTCGATCTTCAGGTCATCTTTTTGGGGAATGAGTCGGCCTTTCTCGAACTCAAGACAGGGGAGATCGTAAAGGAGCTCGACGAGAATAAAAAGACCCTCTTCACCGTCAAGGGAGAGATGACCTTCCACAATCTGACCCTTCAGCTCAACAACACCATCAAGTTCGACACGAGCGGCATTCAAGTTCCGATCCCGGGGAACATTGCGATCACCCTCGCGGAGGGAAGCACCGCATCCATTCCGCAGAACGTCGCCTTAAAGCTGCTTCCCGGCGCAGAGACGGTCATCGAACAGAATGCGACTTTGAACATCGAAGAGGGCGGCGCGCTCTTAAGTTACGGAAAATCCAACGTGACTTTTGACGGCGTGGACGCCTGGAAAGACGGCGGAAACGGCATGGCATATCCCAATTCCTCCATTTCGCAGGCGTATCGCGGGGGAGCGACCTTCCATTATGACAACAAGACGCCCGCGGTCGTCAAGGTTCTGGGGATCCTCGACGCGAAGACGGGCTCCACCCTTGCCGCAGAAATCACAACGGACGGAGAGGGAAAGGTCACTTCGGACGGCGCAATGTTGGATATGACGATCGAAGAGGATAACACGCCCGCGATCAACAATGCACTTGATAAGCTCAAAGCGCTTTCGGGAAACGGCGGAAGTTTCTTCAAGGCGACCTTAAAAGCATATTTAAATGGCGAAGAAATGTAAGGATGGGGGTGAAAAATGGAGCAAGTACTCAAAGTGGACAACCTCTGTAAGCGGTATTCCCGCCGCGGGGAGTATGCGGTCGAGAACGTCGATTTCGACTGCATGAGCGGGGAGATCGTGGGACTTCTCGGGCACAACGGCGCGGGAAAATCGACGACTTTGAAGTGTCTCTTCGGAATGCTCCCCTTCGAGCGGGGGAATATCTTCATCTGCGGCAAAGACGTGAAAAAAGACCCCATTGCGGCAAAACGCAACTTGGGATTCGTCACGGACAATCATGCGGTCTTTCTGCGGCTGACGGGGTATGAATACCTCTCCTTTATGGCGGACGTCTACCGCGTCCCCTTCAAGGAGAGGAAGGCCCGCGTCGAGGAGCTCGAGGAAGTGTTCCGCCTCGGCGACGCGCTTGGAAGGCTGATTTCGACCTATTCGCACGGAATGCGGCAGAAGATCTGCATGATGGGGTCGCTTTTGCACCGTCCCCGCCTGTGGGTGCTCGACGAGCCGATGACAGGGCTCGACCCGCGCACGATGAAGGCGGTCAAGGACTATATGAAAAATTACGTCAAGGGCGGCGCGGGGATCTTATTCTCCTCGCACGCGCTCGACACGGTCGCAAGACTGTGTGACAGGGTCGTTCTCTTAAAAAAGGGGAAGTGTATCGACGAGCTGAAGGGGGATGTGCTCTCGCAGCAGTCATTCGATTTCGAGGAGTATTTTTTATCGCATGAAGAGATATAGCACAACAATTGCGCTGCTGAAAAAGAGCGTTTGGGAGGGGACTTCCCGCTTTCAAAAGGGCAATTTTGACCTGATGGGTCTGATTTTGAAGGGGATCCTCTCCCTGGGACTTGTGGCAGTCTTCGTCGTCTTCGGCAAAAAATTCGCCGATCTGTATCTGACGATCCCCTTAAACGGTGTGACGGACGCACAGGCGCGGCTCTTCGAGCTGTTTTCGTCAACCTTTTTCGCGCTCTTTCTCTTCTTTGCGCTTTTGAGCGCGTCCAAACTCTCGCGGGAGTTCTTCGCAAGAGAAGATTTAAAGCTGTTCTCGGCGCTACCCCTCCGCGCGGGCTCCGTCTATGCGGCGGGAATGATCACAGTCTATTTTTCCCTTCTTCCCGTCTCCGCGCTCATCCTTTTGCCCCTCCTTCTCGTCCTCTCGCCTGCGATCGGGGGAGGATACCTCTTAAAATGCCTTGCAGCCGTCCTCTTGCTGCCTCTTCTGTCCCTCTCCTTCGGGGCTCTGCTCTCCCTTCCCTATCATGCCCTCATGCGGTTTTTGGGGAGAAGGTATCTTCTCGCCCTGCTCTTCTACACCCTTCTCGCGGCGGCGGGATTTTATGCCTATGCAAAGCTGCTCGGCGGCGTCAAGGCGATCCTGCTCGGCGACGATTTAAAATATTTCTTCAACGAGAGCCGAATGCTCTTCTTGCATACATTGGCAATGCGGGCGTATCCCGGGGTGTTCTTTGCGCGGCTCGTTTTGCAGCCGCCCCTTTCCGCATTTTTGTGGATCTTGGGAATTTCCCTCGGAGTCGCTGTTCTCTCCCTCTCCCTCGTCGGCGTCATCTCCCGCTTCATGCAGACGCCCGAAAAAGCCTTTTCGGGCGGGAAGAGGGGAGCAATGCGCCGAAAAAAGAGCCCGCTCTTTTCCCTTCTCTTTAAGGAGCGGAAGGAAATTCTCAGGAGCTCTTCCTATGCCTTCTCCTGCTTTTCGACGGCGGCGATCTTGCCCCTCATGGTGTACTTTTGCATGTCGACGGGGGACTCCCTCGTAAAGCGTGTCGTCGGGATCGACTGCAGCGCAGAACTTGCTCTCTTTCTTACCCTCATCTTCGGCTCCCTCTGTAACGTCTTCTGTTCGACAAACATCAGCAGAGAGGGGGAGAACTTCTATACCCTCAAGGCGATCCCCGTCTCCGCTTGGGAGGTCTTCGGCGCAAAGATTCTGTTCTGCCTCTTTTTAAGTGCGCTCTCTCAGGCGATCTCGGCGGCAGTTCTGTGCCTCACGGGGTACGTTTCCGTACCCATGTCCCTCTTTTTGTTCGCCATGGGGACGCTTTTCTCCCTCGCGCAGATCTGCTTTGCGACGAAGTACGATTTCCGCCGCGCGAAATTTTCGGCAGATGAGGACGGAGAGGCGAGCGAATCGGGGGGAACAGCATCCGCGGTGGTGCTCCTCGGAATGCTCTCCTCGTTCGCAGTGGGAGGGATTGCGCTGCTCTTCAAGCTTCTCTCCGTTCTGCGCTTTCAAAGCGGGGCAAACCTTCTGTATGCTTCGGGGATCGCCGTCGTCTTCTTGTCCGCGCTCTGTTTTTGGTATCTTGCACGCCGCTTGAAGCGGGAGTACGCCGACTTCAGCGGGGGAGGTCTCTTATGAGAAAAATCGTCATCGCGCTCATGCTGCTTTTGCCCATTCTGTTCGTTCTCACCGTGTTCACGTCCGTCAAGACGGTCAGTCTTAGCGTCCCCGTCTCCGCGGGCGGCATCGAGATTTTGGAGCGCCCCGAAAACAATACCCTGCGGCTGGACCTTTCGGAGTATCAAAACGACTACTCCCTCAAGGCGCGGGTGACCCCCGACGGCGCGAAGAACCGCGGCTATTTCTTCCGCGTGGAGGGGGACTGCGTCTCCGTAAATGAAGAGGGGCGCATCATCGCAAACAATACGGGCGAAGCCCGTATCTGTGCAGTCAGCAAGGACGGCGGCTTTGAGGACAGCGTCAGGGCGATCGTCTATGCGACGCGGCCCTATGACTTCTCCCTCTCCCTCTTCCCGCTCGGAAGAGAGGAAAGGGTTCCGCTCTTTGAAGAAAATGGCATATGGGTTGCGGAAATTTCGACGGGTCGCTATCGCTACAAGGTCTCATCACGGCCCGAGGGTGTCTTTTCGGACGTGAAGACGGAAGTCCTCTCGGGAACTGCGCAGATCGGTCGGGAGAGCATTCTCTTTCCCTTTTCGGGGGAGACCTCTCTCAAAATAACTCTTACAAGCCGCCGCGAGGGGAAGGAAATTCTTCTCTCCAAGACGTTGACCGTCCGACTCTTTGCCGAAAAGACCGCTTCGGGCATTTCCGTCAACGGCGGGAACAGCGCCCTCGCCCTCGAACGGGAGAGAGAGGAGGTCTCCTTCTTTGCGGAGGGGGAGGAGCTGTATCTTCCCGAATGCGCGGAGTACCGCGAGGGGAAACTCGAGGAGCTCTCCAAGGGAAAGTATCTGGCGACGATTTTCTTTCATGAAGAAAAGCGGGATCTTACCTTTCAAATTGCCTCGAGAAGCAGCGGAAAAAGCGAGGAAGTGAGCATCACTTTTGCGGATTTCGACTTCTCCGTCCGCTCAAATCTGCCCGTGCAGACGGGGGACAGCGCGGAGGCGCTCATCCATGTCCCCGTACTCTTCTATGCCGTTCCCTCGGTGGACGCGAGCGGCGTCACCTATGAGTGGAGCGCGGAGGGCGCGGAACTCTCCGTGGGAGAGGACAGCGCAGAGTGTCTGTTTACGGCGAGGGAGCGGGGAAACTATCTTCTCACCGTGCGGGCATTGCGGAATGGGATCCCGCTCGACATCTATGAAAAGCGCATCGAGATCACCGCAGTCGAAAAGGTCATCGCCGCGCAGTTTGCGCTCGAGACCAACCTCGGGCTCTCCGGTCAGCTCGTCGTGGGGGGAAAGAAACTCGAAGGGGAAAATATTGCCGACTGCACATTTGCGCTCCCCCTCATCTGTTATGACGAAAGAGGAAATCAAGTCGAGACACAGATGCGCCTGTACTCTTCCGATGAAAATATCGCGCGGATCGAAGAAGGCGCACTCGTCCCCACGGGAAAGGGAAATGTGACCGTAACCGCAGAATGGGTCGGAAATCCCTCCTTCGGCACGCACATTTCGACGAAAATTTCTCTCTTTGTGGACAGGGACGCCGTCGAAGTCGGTACAAGCGACGAACTCTTCCGCCTTTCCCAAACGCAAACTCCGATTGTCCTTACGAAAGACATTCTTCTCGGAGCGGACGGCGAGGGAGATCCTCTCCCCGTGGACGAGCGGGAAAAACTCTTGAAGACCATGCGCTCGACCTTCAATACCGCATTTTATCAAAACCGCGGAGCGGAGGCAAATTTAAGGTATGTCCTCGAATTTTGCGGAGATGTATACGGAAACGGACACACTTTGAACGCGGGACTCTTCTCGGCGGACAGGGACGGCAGCGGACAGCCGCGCTTCTTCCGAGGCCCCCTCGACTTTGTCAGTTTCGGCCAGCTCGCCTCGGTGGCGGCGCAGGACAATATCTGCTTTCTTGTCCGCACGGACAATATCACCCTACGCAACCTGACTCTGCTCGGCTGCGGGGACGAGGTGTTAAAGACGGAGGAGGGCTATGACCTCTCCGCGCTCGACAGCGTCGGCACGACGCTCGAGATCAATGCCTCGGCGCAGCTTCTCAATTGCAGGGTGCGGAACGGAAGGACGGTCGTCCGCATCTACGGCGGCAACCGCGGCGGAGACGGATATTTTACCGATACTCTCGAAAATTTGGGGGACAGAGCTTCCCGCGAGCGCATTCAAGTGAAGATCGAGGGCTGTATTTTTTCGCAGGGCAGAGAGTTTGTCCTCAAGATCGGCGCAAACGCCGCCCTCTCTTCCAATGAGAGTGACCGCTCTCCCGCTCTCACCGACGGAGAGGGGAAGGAATACCCCCTCGGAAACGCCTTCGACGAGGAATTTTATCAAAAGTATGTCTTCACGGACGTCATATTAAAGGATAGTGTGCTCGAGCGAAGCGGGCTCTTTACAGTCGGTATGGAGAGCAATTTTGCGGGGGAACTCTTGCAGAAGGGGGGCACGGGGAGCGCCCTCAACTTCGAGGGCTGGAACGGCACGGGGGGAACTTCGTTTGCGAGCGTCCTTCGTCTCGAAGGAGACGTGCGCCTCTACGATTGGAAGGAGCTCAAACTCATCGACAGCAGCACCCTCATCAAGACCGATCTTCCCGAACTCAAGCTCGACATTGCAGCGATGCTCCGCTACGCCTGTGAAAAGCAGCCCGAACGATTCGGAGAGATCATCGACGAGGGGTTTGTCCACGGCGGGATCGCCTTCTACGGCGGCGGAAGAAACTATTCCCGCCTCGTGACGGAGAACCTCGATAAAGAGCGGTCGGACTTTGGGGAATATTCCGTGAATATCTCCGTGCTCGAGGGCGCGGAGGGCTCCACGGGCTACCTCGGGAGCATTCTTCCCTCCGCCGCGGGCACGGAGGACTTCCGCTTCTACCTCTACCGCAAGAGCGGCGCCCTCAACCGGGCGAAACAAGAGGAAGAGGAGTCCCTCGGAACCAAATATGCGGGCATTCATGCAATTCCCTGCCCCTGAGCAATTTCCTTCCGCCGGAAGGGAAGTAAGCGCAACTCTTACCTTCTCCCGCCGGACAAGTGTTTCCCCCTTTGTCATTCTGAGCGAAATGTTTCTTCTTTATCATTCTGAGCAGGCACCCGTAGGGGGCCGTCGTCGAAGAATCTCGCCCTTTTTCTTATCGGAATCGCTTCCGATTGTCATGGACGCATGACCGACGTTTGCTACTTTTTTACGAATACAAAAAAGTAGCGCAAAAAAATTTTGGGACACTTGCGTATGTGTCCCAAACCCCGCGACGCTTTTTATTCGTTTTACAACATTCTATCGACCAAGGGGATTCCTCGACTACGCTCGGAATGACAGCGGGTAAAAAACATGTCATTCTGAGCGAAACGAAGCGTAAGCGGAGTGAAGTCGAATGAATCCCCTAAGCAAGCGACGGGACGTTATGAAAAATGTTTTCCGAAATTTTTTAAAAAACCTTCCGAAATGGAGAAGAAATCGATTGACAAGCCTTTTTCTTTATGATAAACTTTTCTTACGCACCGAAAG
>CANQBW010000015.1 GCA_947589565.1 uncultured Clostridia bacterium
GCGAGCAGATTCGGAATGCCCGCCGTCATCGGAATGCTCGTCGCGGGCATTCTGATCGGTCTTTTGAAATACATTCCCTGGGCGCCCCTGCAAAATGCGCTCTTCGCGCCCCAGGTCACTTCGTTTTTGAAGATCGTCGCCAAGCTCGGCGTCGTCCTCATCATGTTCTCTGCGGGGCTCGGGACAAACCTCAAGGACCTCAAGTCCACGGGCGTTGCGTCCGTCGTCATCACGTCGATGGGCGTGATTTTCCCCATGCTCTTCGGATTTTTGGTCGCCTCCCTCTTCTTTGGGTTTGAAAATGTGCTCTCCAACCTCTTCTACGGCGCGATTTTGACGGCGACCTCCGTCTCCGTGACGGTCGCAGTCCTGAAAGAGCTTGGAAAGCTCGAGAGCAAGATGGGCACTTCCATCGTCGCCGCCGCCGTGCTCGACGACGTCATCGGGATCGTCATTCTCTCAATTCTCACGGGATTTTCTTCGGGCGGAGAGGGCTCTGCCGTCGGCTGGAGCTGGACGAATCCCAACTCCTTCATGGTGACGATCAAGATCGTCCTCTTCTTCGTCATCTTTATCGCAGTCGGCGTGCTTTTGAGGAAAGGCTTCGACATCATGGAGCGCAAAGTTCCGCATGACAGCCGCATTCCCATTCTCTCGCTCGCGGCTTGCTTTGTCTACTCCTACTGCGCGGAGAAGTTCTTCGGCGTTGCGGACATCACGGGGGCATACCTTGCGGGGATTTTGCTCGGCGGGACCCTCTCCGAAACCCCCTACGTCGAACGCAAAGTCGACCAGATGGGATATCTCTTCTTCTCCCCCGTGTTCTTTGCGAACATCGGCATTGCGAACATCGATTACTTTTCGAAGATCACGCCCGCCTTTCTCGCCTTCGGCATGTGCTATCTCGTCGCGGGACTCTTGGGAAAGCTCCTCGGCTGCGGTTTGGGCGCAAAAATCTGCAAATTTTCGACGAAGGACAGCTTCCGGATCGGTCTTGGCATGATGGTCCGCGCCGAAGTCGTGCTGATCTGCACCGAAAAGGGCGTCTCGAGCGGACTCGTCGACCCCGCCGTCTACCCCTTCGTCATTCTGCTCATTCTTCTCTCCTCGATTTTGACCCCCATTCTCTTGAAGGTCTCCTACCGAAAAAAAGCAGAACAGGAATAAGAAGGTAAGTGCTTTTCGTAATACTGCTTTTCTAACGACCCGGGGGATTCCTCGACTACGCTCGGAATGACATGTCTAACACTACTTTCCTCGAACGTAAATATTTCCGAAGGAAAGATTTCGTTCGAAAATTAAAATCCCACGGTGCGAGCAGGGTTTCCCTGCGCTGCACGCCCCTGTTTGCGAGCCACCGCACGCTTGTTGTTAAACAAGGCGACCGAGAGGACGGGGCAAGTGAAGGCGCAAAAGTCAATTTCCTCGTCGAGAAAGATCGCGTAAGCGAGCTTTTCGACGAAACCCTCACCCCAATAATTTTCCCACCCGTTCCATCATTTCCGACTTGTGTTCGATGAGAGAGTGCGCGTATCTGCGGAGGGTGACGGAGGGGTCGCGGTGCCCCAAAATTTCGGAGAGCGTCTTGACGTCCATGCCGACTTCGAGCGCTCTCGTCGCAAAGGTGTGCCGCAGGGCGTGAAATCCCCTGTGCTCGATGTGCAATTTGAGAAGAAGGTTCTCAAACGTCCGCTGATAGGAGCGAATTTCCGCCCCATATTCGCTTTTTCCCGTCACGACGAACCTTGAGTCCGTCTTTTTTCGGTGAAGTTTCAGATAGATAACGATCCTTCGAGGGAGCGGGATCACGCGCTCCGAACACTGCGTCTTCGTCGTATCGATAATTTTGACATAGCGGTTCTCCGCCCAGCTGTCATGACAGGATTTCGTGACGAGAATAGTGCCGTTTTTGAGGTCGACGTCCTCCCAGGTGAGGGCGAGGAGCTCGCCGATGCGAAGCCCCGTATAGAGGGAGAGCAAAATGCCGAAGTGCAGCGGATTCCTTCTGCCGAGAATATAATTCTCGATCTTCTTCTGCTCTTCCTTGGAAAAGCAGAGGATCTTGTTCATTCTGACCTTGGGACGGACGATACAGTCCGAAAACTGCCTGTCGATGAACCCGAGCGAGACGCATTTTTTGAGGGAAGCTCTGAGGATTGCCAAAATAAAATTGACGCTGCTCGCGGAGAGCCCCGTCTCGGAGAGGGAGACCGAGAATTTTTGCAGTTCCACCGCCGTCAGGTCCTCCACTTCACGCTCGCCGAGGGTGGGCAGAATATATTTATCCGCCTGCCGACGGTACTTTTGATAGGTCCTCTCCTTTGCGGACGCTTTGACATACAGCTCCAACCATTCGTTCATCCATTCTTTGTACAGCATTTTTAACTCCTTTCGTTTGATTTCGGCGGTCCGCCGCCTGAGGGCAGCAAGAATTGAATCCGCCGCCTTAATCATAAATCTTTTTCTCTCGTTTTTTCTCTTTCTCGCATGAAAATAATCGGTTATTTTTTCGAAAAGAAAAACGCCCGACGGCGAAGAAAAATTCCTTCGCCGTCGGGCAAGTTCTGCTTTTCTACCCGTTATTGCTTATCCTTGGGGTCCTCTTTTTTGCCGTCTCCGTCCTTGCGGTCCCTTATGAGCAGCCCGACTAGCAGCCCGACTGCCGTGACTACAACTCCGAGAACCAAAAGCACATAACCGAGAATCGGAATAACGTCGTTATCCACTTTAGCCGCGAACAGCGTGACCGTCGCAAGACCTACGCTCGCCAGCACTAAAACAAGACCGAAAATCATGAGTTTTAAAGATCTCATAATTCCTCCTTCTCTTACGCTATAGTTTTTATATTATTATAGAAAATCAAATTATTTTTGCAAGTATTTTCAATATATTTTTTGCAATATTTCCCAAAATTTTCCGTTTTCATGAAATTTTCAAGAAAAGACCCCTTGATTTCACAAAGGGTTTTTGATATAATGTTAAAAAATTCCATATCGGAGGCGGAATCATGAAAAGGATCTTTGTTTTTTCGCTCGTGCTCGTCTTTTCCCTCTGTCTTTTTACAAGCTGCGGGAAGGAGGAATTTGTCAATCCCGGCGACAATCTCGGCGGGGGCGGGGTCGGTGAGATTGCAGACAGCGCGGAAGATCCCTCGAATGACGTAAAGGAAGACTTGTCCGATGCCGACTTTTCCGATCTTTCGGGTGAGACCTCTTCGGAGGACGCCGTTGAGGTCGCTCCGACGGAGGACGTCTATCAGATTTCGGAGAGCGGGACCTATCGGTTCCGCGGAAAATACGGCGGGATCCAACTTGCCGCAGACGGGCTTGAACTGCATCTTCTCTTCGACGGTGCGGAAATTACAAGTTCCGGCATTGCCATCGACGGTTCCGAACACAAAAAAGCGGAAGTCGTCATCACCCTCGAGGGGGAAAATACGGTTCTCTCCGAATCGGAGAGCGAGAACGCCATTCACATCAAGGGAACCCTCTCCTTCAACGGGAGCGGCTCTCTTTCGGTTGAAAGCCAAGGAAAAAATGCAATAAAAACATCAAAAGAGCTGACCGTCGTCGACTGCACCCTTCTTCTCACGGCGAAAAGTCACGGCATTTCCGCGCTCTCCGTCTCCGCGTCGGACTCTATAATCGACGTCCTTTCTGCGGGAAAGGACGGCATCAACGCCGAATGTGACGACGAGACCACCGAATTTACGACCGACGAGGGATTTGTCTATCTTGAAAACGTAAAATACACCTGCAACACCTTGGGGGACGGCATTCAGGCGGACACGGCGGTTCTTATCCACGGAGGAACTTACGACATTCATACAAAGGGCGTCTTTGTCGAAGACACTGCGCAAAACAGAGCGGAATATGAGCTCACGGCGGACGATTTCCGCTACATCAAGAGCGGCGAGGACTATCAAAAGGTCGCCTCCGACTACATGGGGCGGGGCACGATGTATGCCCTCGCGCAGGGCTGCAAGGGGATCAAAGTCGGAGAGATCGAGTATCCAGATCCCAATAATTCCGAAAAGGAAATCACAGTCACAAGGGGCGACTACTCTGTCATTTTAGAGGACGGAACCTTCACCATCGACAGCACGGACGACGCCATTCACGCGAACAGCGGCAACCTCTTTGTCAAGGGCGGAACCTTTACCATTTCCACTTATGACGACGCGCTCACGTCCGATGTTCTCACGAAGATCACGGGCGGAGAAATCACCATTTTAAAGAGCTATGAGGGCATCGAGGGCGGCTATGTGGAGATCGAGGGCGGAAATATTTCTCTGACCTCTACCGATGATGGGATCAACGCGGCAAGCGACGACAATTCCGTGAGCGAGCACATCATCATCTCGGGCGGAGAAACCCATGTGGACGCGGGCGGCGACGGGATCGACTCCAACGGCACGATTTTGATCTCGGGCGGAAAAACCTTCGTCGCGGGCCCCACGAGCAATATGGATGCAAGTCTCGATGCGGAGCGCGGGATCGTCGTAACGGGCGGGTATCTCTTCGCCGTAGGCCCCTTAGGAATGGTGGAGACCCCCTCTTCGAACTCCACGCAGTGCGTCGTCTCCTTTGCAAGGAGCCAGGCGATCGCAGCGGGCACGAATCTCACCCTGACGGACAAAGACGGAAACGCGATCTTCACCTTCCAAACGCCGAAAACTTGTCAATCGGTGATCCTCTCCTGTCCCGAGATCCAAAAAGGCAACCTGTATCAAATTTTCGGCGGAGACAGCTCGCTGTGCGAGTTCACCGTGAGCGAAATGATAACCTCTGTCGGCTCCGCGGGCGGGATCGGAAATCCGGGCGGAGGCCCCGGCGGTCCGGGCGGTCCCGGGGGCGGCAGAGGTCCCTTCGGCAGATAAAACTTTCTAAGCAAATTTCTCGCAGCGGCTTTGCTGCGAGTTTTTTATTTTCCGTCCCCTTTTCGGTTTCCGTTGACGATCAAGAGCACGATCCCATAGAAGACGTCGAGATTGATGAAGAGTGCGACGATCGACGTGAGATACAGATCGGGGCTCTTCGCCGAAGCTGCCTCGGAGTAACAGACTGCGATCGTAATGACCTCCGCAAGCAAGAGAAGCGCCGCGAGCAAACTTTCAATGAGCATTCGCTTTTTCATTTCAAGACTCCTTTCTATAAAATTAGTTAGCAATTGCTAACTCATATGATAGAGCTTTCTTTTACAAATGTCAAGCAAAACGCACAATAACTACGTGTGCAACGCGTAGTATGAACAAGCCCTAAAAGGGCATGATACCGGTAGCGCTATTCGGACACATTCCTTTCTGTCATTCCGAGCGCAGTCGAGGAATCCCCCAAGCAAGCGACGGGACGTTCCCAAAATCGCAATACCACATTCTATCGACCCGGGGGATCCATTCGACTCCGTGTTGCTAACGCAACACTTCGCTCAGGATGACAGGTAAAAAGCATGTCATTCCGAGCGCAGTCGACGATACGTCGTTCCTTTCCCTCCCGCATAGCGGGAGGTTTTCTTTTAGACGAAAATTTTGCGCGGACAATTGTCCGCGCAACATATTTATTCCACCGTCACCGATTTTGCGAGGTGACGCGGTTTGTCGGGGTCGTTTCCCCTTTTGAGGGCAGTGAAGTAGGCGAGCGCCTGCAGGGGGATGACCGCAAGGAGCGGCGAGAAGAGCTCCTCACAAGAGGGAAGCAAGAAACTCCTGTAAATTTCCTCCCTCTCCGCATATTCGGGGAGCGTCGTGAAGAGATAGATTTTTCCCCCGCGCGCGGAGACTTCGCAGAGCGCGTTCATGGTCTTTTCGGCAAGTTCGCGCCGGGTCAAAATCGCGATGACGGGCGTCTTTTCGTCGATGAGGGCGAGGGTGCCGTGCTTGAGCTCCCCCGCGGGATAACCCTCGCTCGGAAGATAGGAGATCTCCTTGAGTTTCAGACTTCCCTCGAGCGCACAGCAGTAATCAACGCCCCTTCCGATGAACAGAACGTGATTCGCCTTACTAATTTCTTCTGCATATTCTTGAATTTTATTCAAAGAGAGAATGACCTGTCTCGAGAGGAGAGAGAATCCATCAAGGGTAAGATTCGGCGACATCCCCTTCGCTTTTGCAAGCTCGAGGGCAAGCGAAAAGAGAAGAGAAAGCTGTGCGTTGAAGCTCTTGGTCGCGGCGACGCCGATCTCCGTGCCCGCATAGGTTTGAAGCACGCGATCCGCAATCGAGGTGAGCGATGAGTGCGCAACATTCGTCACCGCCAAGACATATGCTCCCCTTTGTTTTGCGAGCTCGGCTGCGGCAAGCGTATCCGCCGTCTCCCCGCTCTGGCTGACCGCAATCACCAAAGTGTGCGGAGAAATGATGGGATCCGCGTAGCGAAATTCGCTTGCGACCGAGACATTCGTCTTGACGCGTGCGAGTTTTTCAAAAACGTACTTTGCGGCGATCCCACTGTGGTAGGCGGTTCCGCAGGCGACAATTTCGATATACTCTGTCTGACATAGTACTTCGCAAAGACCCGAAAAACAAAAATTGACCTTAAAATTTCGGAGCGTTTGGTCGATTGCAGTCGGAATTTCCTCGATTTCCTTCCACATATAGTGTTCGTATTTTCCGCGCGAGAAATTCTGCGAGGCAAAACTCTCCGTCATCCCCTCCTTTTGAATTTCTCTCTCTTGGTCATAAAAAGAGACCTTCTTTTGCCCGACAAGGGCGAACTCTCCGTCGCGGAGAACGTAGACGGTCTTGCTCTCCGAGGCGATGGCGGGAAGGTCGCTCGCGATGCGGACGCCGTCTTCGGAGACTCCGAGAACGAGCGGGCTCTTCTCGCGGCAGACGGCAATTTCATTCGGAAAATCACTGCACAAAATTGCAAGCGCATAGGAGCCGCGCAGCCGCCGGACCGTTTTTTTCACCGTCTCAAGGAAGTTCCCGCAGTCGTAAAAGGCAAGCAGGTGTGCGATGACTTCACTGTCCGTCGAGGAGGAAAATTTCTCTCCCCGCTCGAGACATTCGTGCATAAGCTCTGCATAATTTTCGATAATTCCGTTGTGGACGATCGCAAATTTCCCGTAGAAATGGGGGTGTGCATTCTCGGGCGTGGGGGCGCCGTGGGTCGCCCAGCGGGTGTGGCCGATCCCGATCTTTCCGCTCAAGTTGAGTGCACCGCGCTTCTTGAGCTCCTCCACGCGGCCGCTGCATTTGATCGCCGTATAGAAGCCGTCCTGCAAAAGGGCCACTCCTGCCGAGTCGTATCCGCGGTATTCGAGCTTTTTGAGTCCCTCATAGATGATCGGCGCGGCGTTTTTTTTGCCGACATAGCCCATTATTCCGCACATGGATCCACCTCCCGCAGCGTTTTTTCGACGAGTTCGACTGCACGGGCGCAGCTCTCCTTGGTCTCCCCCTCCGCAAGAATGCGAATGACAGGCTCCGTGCCCGAGGGGCGCAATAAAATTCTGCCCTTGCCCAGAAGTTTTTTCGCTTCGGAGACGGCGGAGACCACCTTGGGATCTTCTACAACTTTTTTGTCTCTCACTTCCAAATTTTTTAAAATTTGAGGGAATCTGCACAATCCCTCCGTGAGGCAGGAGAGCGGGCACTTGCTCTCGATGACAGTCTCCATGACTTTGAGCGCGGTCAAAATCCCGTCGCCCGTCGAGGCGTGTTTGCGGAAGATGATGTGCCCCGAGGTCTCCCCGCCTAACATATAGCCGCGGCGAAGCATTTCTTCGTACACGAATTTGTCGCCGACGGGAGTCACCGCGCAGGTAATTCCCTCGCGGCGCAGACTTTCGATGAGCCCCGAATTGCTCATCACCGTCACCGCCACGCCGTTCCGCTCGAGCTCCGAGCGCAGCTTCATCCGCTTTGCGGAAAGGTATAAAATTCCGTCGCCGTCGACAAGTTCTCCCCGCTCATCGACCGCGATACAGCGGTCGGCATCGCCGTCAAAGGCAAAGCCGATGTCGAGGTTCTTCTCCCTGACGAGCCTCTGCAAATTTTGTGGATGGGTGGAGCCGCAATTCAGGTTGACGTTGAGGCCGTCCGGCTCCGCGCCCGTCAAAAAGACCTCCGCGCCGAGCGCGTCGAAGACGGCTTTGGAGATCGCCCAGGCGCTGCCGTTGGCGCAGTCAAGCCCCACCCGAAAGCCGCGGAAGGAGACTCGCGGAAGAGACAAAAGATACCCCAGGTATCGATTTCTGCCCGCAACATAGTCGACGGTGCGCCCGATCTCCTCCCCCGTTGCGAAGGGAATCGTAAACTTGCCGTCAAGATATTCTTCGACTTTCTTTAAAAGAGCGTCCTCCGCCTTTTCCCCCGCGCCGCCGAGAAGTTTCAAGCCGTTGTCCTCATAAGGATTGTGACTTGCGGAGATCATCACGCCGCCGTCGAAGCCCTCCGCGCGCACCACATAGGAGACGGAAGGCGTCGTCGTCACATGCAGCAGATAGGCGTCCGCGCCCGAGGCGGCGATCCCCGCAGCCAGGGCGTACTCGAGCATGTAGGAGGACCTTCTCGTGTCCTTGCCGATCGCAAACTTCGCGCGACCCTCCCGCGGTTGGATAAAACCGCCCAAAAATCTGCCGACTTGAAAGGCGTGCTCCGCCGTGAGCGTCTCGTTTGCCTTGCCCCGAAATCCGTCCGTTCCGAAATATTTCCCCACTTTTGAAAACCTCCCTCCGGACATCTTATGAAGGAGGCATTCAAATCGGTGACATCAGCGGTACTTCTTGGCTCCGCTCGGCTTGATAAACTCGCGGCTCCTGCCGACGCAGAAGTCATCTTCTTTAAGATCCTTTGTGAGCGTCGTGCCGGCGGCGAGAAAACAGCCGTCTCCGAGGGTGACGGGAGCGATCAAATTGCAATTGCTGCCGATAAAACAGCGGTCGCCGACCACCGTCTTGTGTTTGATCCTTCCGTCGTAGTTGACGAAGACGACGCCGCAACCGATGTTGACCTTTGAACCCACTTCCGCGTCGCCCACATAGGCGAGGTGCGCGATCTTGGTCTCGGCGCCGATCTTTGCGTTCTTGATCTCGACGAAGTCGCCGATGCGGCAACCGTCGCCCACCTCCGCGCCCGGGCGAAGATAGGCATTGGGGCCCACCGTGCACCGTCTTCCGACCCGCGCACGCAGCAGCGTGCTGCCCGTCACGATGCACTCCTCGCCGATCTCGCTCTCCGTGATCTCCGAACCCGCGCCGATGACCGTATTTTTTCCGATCGTGCTGTGCCCTGAAATCTTTGCACCCTTGCGCACGATGACCCCCTCGCCGAGCTTGGCGGAAAAGGAGACCTGCGCCCCCTCTTCGACGAGAGCACCCGCCGCAATGTGCCGCTTCGCACTCTCCCTCTCCGCTTCGGAGAGAACTTGCGCATAGTCCGAAAGCGAGAAGAGTCCCTGTCCCAAAGAAGCCGCCTTGCGCGTGATCGTCTCCGACAAAAACGTCCCCTCCCGCACGACGTAGCCGCCCGGAAAGCGGAAACTTCCCTCCCGCTCTTCCAAAAAGGCGAAGAGGGTCTCTTTCGTCAGGAAGGGATAGACGGGTTCGAGCACGACCCGCTCGCCCTCGCCTTCCCCCTCCGAAGCTCCCAAATTCTCCTTCATGAGCTCATAGGCGCAGGAGCCCAAAATGTCGAGACGGTGACTCTCCACGCCGCGAAAAGTAAAATAACTCTTTTCGGTGAGATAAATTTTCATTTTATCATCGTATGAAAAAAGGACGATTTCCGTGAGAAATCGCCCAAAAATCGAATATTATGTCTGACATAGTACTATGCTAAACGCCGAAAATCAACAACTCCTGCCTCCGCCGCCGCCAAAACCGCCGCCGCTGAAGCCTCCGCCGAAGCCGCCGCCGTGCGATCCTCCTCCCGAAGAGGAGGGACGGGAGACAAACGTCTGCCCCATTCCGGAGCTCAAGTGATGGAACATGTGGGTGAAAACAATTGCATCGAAGAGATCGAAGGAAGCTCCATAGCAGTAGCTCGGAGGCGCGAGAGAGAGCCCCTTGAATTTGTCCGTCCACTCGTCTGTCACACCCAGCACCTGCGCATAGGGCAGCACATGATAGTAAAGGTCGGGATTTTCCGAGAGCATAATCTGAATCTTGTCCTTCTCGGTGACTGTGATAAACTCCTTGAAGCCGAGAATGTGACCGAGTCTCGCGGAATATTCCTCGGTGCGCGTGAGGGAATTTCCCGCGACAACGCCCGAGAATGAGGAAAAGACGACGATCGCAACGAGAGAAGCGGAACTTAAAGCAGGGCTTAAAAATTGGGTGACGAAACAGGCGAGCAGAGAGAGCAAAACAGCGCCCAAACTCGTCATAATTCTCGCAAATTTGCTCCACTTGAATTTTCTCTGGGTCGCCTTGGCGTTGCCGACCGCGGAGATCGCAAACGCCGCAAGCGCAGCGATCGCAGCCGCATAATAGCGAAAGCGGAAGGAGAGTACAAAGTTGTAGAAAAAGGCAAAGCCGCCGAGAAGCAGGACGGCGATCGCCCCCATCAGCACCATAAATTTCTTGCTCTTGTCCGAATAGGTATTGCCCGCCTTCAGGTCGGCAGCGGCGATCGCGGACTGCGCCGTCTTGTAGAACTTGTCTTCGAGGTCCTCCATGCGGACGGTCTCACGGCGCTCGAACAAGCCGTCGAAAATCATTCTGACGTGCGTCGGCTCCCCCGAAACGCTCTTTCCCGTGACGTGCAGGACGGGATCGTCTTCATCTTCCGAAAGATCGATCGTCAAATACCCCTTATCCGCAAGATAAAAGACGAGCGCGCCGAGGTCCTCGCTGTCGACGACGTTGTCGATGAGTTTTCCCATGAGGAGAGGATCCATTTCCTCGGGAGCCGTCAGATTCACCGTCCTTGTCATGAGCGGCTGGCGGCAGAAGAGAAATTTTACAAGAAGGCAGCAAAGAACAGCAGCCACCCCAAAGACGATCGAAAGGAGAAGGGAAAGATCGAATCGTCCGCCCAGAACGCCGCTTCCAAACTTCAGATCGAGGGTGACTGCCGTGTTTGCGTTCAGATGTTCGGCAGTGACAAAAATCGTGTTCCCCTCCCGCGTTGCAACCGCGCCGAAGGCATTTTGCTGCAAGCCGAAACTTCCCGAATAAATTTCGTACGTCTCGAGCCCCTCGGGAAAGGTCACAGAGGAAGAAAAGGTTCCGACGGTCGCCTGCCATCCGCTGCCCAAAAGGTCGATGGGAAGATACCCCACCTCCCTCGTCTTGGGGAAGAGAACGGTATAGGTGATCGTATACGTCCGC
Source organism: uncultured Clostridia bacterium (assembly GCA_947589565.1). Lineage (GTDB taxonomy): Bacteria > Bacillota > Clostridia > Christensenellales > Borkfalkiaceae > Gallimonas. The sequence continues at coordinate 11,275 of CANQBW010000015.1, forward strand.
CTTTCTCCCGTCACCCGCCCTCTTCCGCGCAAATACAGAGAAAGATAGGCGGAACTGTCCGATTTTGTATAGGGGGAGAAATCGGGATCGTCGCACTCCGCCTTGATATGCAGATACTTTTCCCCGCTGTCGAGCGGAAAATCACGGATGATGCCGTGAAGATCGTACTTCGAAGAGGAAAATTCACACTCGATGACCTCGCGCACCTCGGCGGAACGGTCGGGAAGAAGATTCATCTCCACGCGGTAGTTTGCAATGCGGAAGTCGCCGTAGTCGGTATTTTCCGCCTGCGCGGCGTCCGCCCTTCTTTCAACGGGCGCGAGAAACAGACAGAAAAGTACGAGAAAAACCGCCGCGATCGCGACGGAGATTTTCGATTTGCATTTCATTTCAGAATTTGACGGAGGGAGCATTCTTTTCCTCCGCACTGTCGAGTTCGAAATAGACCTTTTTCTCGAGCCGCATCCTTCTCGCGACGAGGTTGGACGGGAACACGTCGATGCAGGTGTTGAGTTCCTTGACCGTGCCGTTATAGTAGCGGCGTGCCGAGGCGATCTCCGTCTCCACCGATCTCAATTGGTTCTGAAGGTCGAGAAAGTTGGTGTTCGCCTTGAGTTCGGGATACGCCTCACCGAGCGCGAAGAGGGATTTGAGGGTGCCCGAGAGGACGTTTTCCGCCTGCATTTTCTCTTCGCCCCGCGCATTCATCGCTTCGCCCCGCGCACGGATGACCGCCTCAAGGGTGCCGCTCTCGTGCTTTGCGTAGCCCTTGACCGTCTCCACGAGATTGGGAATGAGGTCATAGCGCTTTTTGAGCTGAACGTCGATCGTCGACCAGCCCTCCTCCACCCGATTTTTCAGCCGCTGAAGTTTGTTATAGCAGCCGATGTACCAGATGACAATCGCAAGCAAGAGGACGACGATGACCGCCGCCGCGATGATCCCGATCCACGCTCCCGTGGACAACAGAAACAAATGATGCATATTTCTTCTCCTAAAAAGTTTCGTCGAAAAGCTCGCTTCGCGGACTTTTTATTACCACTGTCATTCTGAGCAGGCACCCGCAGGGTGCCGTCGTCGAAGGCGCACCCGTTCTATTGTGCCACAACGTGCGCCTCACGAGCCGTAGGCGAGTAAGAATCTCGTCCTTTGGCAGGGGATCACAATAAGGCAGAGATCCTTCGACTGCGCTCAGGATGACATAATAAGGTACGTCTGTCGCTTGCTTGGGAGCAACATCCCCCCGGTCAATAGACCGCACATTCCGAATAAAAACCAAAGGCAAAACAATTATATCACATTTTTTGCGCGATTCAAGCGTTTCGGAGAAGATTTTTTTCGAAAATTCGCATCATTCTTTTGAATAGAGTTCTTCGGCGATCCGCTCGCAGCAGCCTGTGGAGGCGCGGGTCGCGCCCGCCTGCAGGACGACGCGGAGCTGTTCCGCATTTTCGACGCCCGCGGCCTCGACGGTGAGTCTCCCCGCCGCCTCTTTCACAGCGCGGATGACAAGCTCGGTCTCCCCTCTCACGGAGACGGCGTCCGCTTTACCCGCCGCCGCGGCGCGGACGCCGACGGCGACTTCCTCTTCATTCAGAGAGCGATCGTCGAGAGAGACCGTCAGCGTCCCACGGCGGACACATTTTTTGAGTCTTCTGATCTCGCGCTTCAGATAGGAATATCCCCCCGAGGTCAGCTGCGAGAAACAGGGGACGAGCCGGATCTCCTGTGCACCCATGCGGATCGCCTTCTTCGCCTCCATGCGCTTGACGGAAGTGAGGCTCTCCCCCGTCCCGCCGACGAGACAGCAGATGGGTGCGCTTCCCCGTCCGAGCAGCCGCCTTGCTGCCGCGACGTTGACGGGAGAGACCTCCACGCCCGATACATTCAGCCGCGCCGCGGTTTCGCAGGCACGGCGAAGAGAAGTCTTGTCCGTCTCACGGCGCGATGCGTCGATCATGAGCTTTGTCAGCGTGAAGGTCAGCTCGGCTTGCCTCCGCGCCCTCTTAAATTCCCCATACTCCGCAGCCTCGGCCGCGGACAATTTCGTTGCTTCTTGTTCCATACAGGCAGTTTCTTCCATATCTGCAAAAAAATTCCAATTGATCTCATTTTGTGACAGAATTTATTTGCTATTCTTTGGATATGCATCTGCTTTCGGTACAATCCCAGGGATTTTTATGGTGCCTGTTGATCGCGATCATCTGCGCGGTGATCGTTCACGGCGTCAAGCTCGCGGTGATCGGGTATAAGTCGCTCGGAAAGGCCCCTCCCGAGCCGCCGCCTCAAAAACAGCCCGAAAAACAGCCCGAGCCCGTCTATTTCTTGGTGGAGCGCAAAAAAAAGAAGCCCAAGAGCGAGTACTCCGAGCCGAAACAGATCAATTTTCAATGATCTCCGGTTTCCTTTTTTGAACGGAGGGACGACTTAAGTACCTCCGTTTCTCTTTCGTCTTGCAAATTCCGCCGCGCCGTAGATCCCCGCGTCGTTCTGAAGGCTTGCCGCCAAAATTTCCATGGGCGCAAAATTTCTTAGGTACAGCCTCTCTTCCACATATTCGCGAAGGGGGGAGAGCAACTTTTCTCCCTGTGCGGAAATTCCCCCTCCGATGAGGACCGCCTGCGGGCGCAGAAGATTGGCAAGATTCAAGATCCCCTCTCCGAGGGAAGCGATGTATCGGCGGAAGATATTCTGTGCCGCTCCGTCGCCGCGGTCAAGCGCGAGAAAGAGGGTCTTTCCGTCTACACAGCCCCGCTCTTGCGCGATTTGTCTTAAAATTTCTCCCGATTCTCCCCGCTGCGCCCTTTTTAAATCGGAGATCAGCGCACGGACGGAGACATAGCACTCAAGGCAGCCCCTTCTGCCGCAGTTGCAGCGTCTGCCCCCCTCTCGGATGACCATGTGGCCGATCTCGCCGCCCGCGCCCTTGTTTCCCTCGAAGAGTTTGCCGTCGAGAATGATCCCGCCGCCGACGCCCGTGCCGAGGGTGATGAGCACAGAGCTCTCGAAATTTTTTCCCGCGCCGAACGTCGCCTCGCCGAGCGCCGCCGCGTTCGCGTCGTTGAGCAGAAAGACTTGTTTCCCCGTCTGTTCCTCAAGAAGTTGCTTAAGCGGAGCGTTTTTCCAGCCGAAATTCGTCCATTCGACGATCGTACCGGTCTCTCCGTCGATGACGCCGGGGGAGCCGATGCCGATCGCCTCCGCCTCTTCGAATTTTTTTCCCCCGCATGTGCGGGCGAGCGCCGCAAGACGGCGGACGGTCTCGGAAAAGCTCTCTTTTGCGGAGGTCTTCACCGTGCTCCTTCCGAAAAGTTTTCCCCCTTCGAGACATGCGCCCTTTGCGGACATTCCTCCCAGATCGATCCCGATGATCATTTTGTCTTATAGACCTTCAGCCATTCGCCGAGACGCTCGAGAAAGTCCTTGTTCCCGTCCGTCTTCTTGAGCATTTCGAGGATCCCTTCGACGTTTTCCGTGATGCCGCGCTCGCGCAGCTTATACACGCCCGCAAGTTCCTCTTTGGAGAGAAGAAGTTCCTCCTTTCTCGTGCCCGAACGGCGCACATCCACCGCGGGGAAGATGCGCCGCTCCGCAAGATCGCGGGAGAGGAAGATGTCGGCGTTGCCCGTCCCCTTAAATTCCTCATAGATGACGTCGTCCATGCGGCTGCCCGTATCCACGAGTGCAGTTGCGAGAATGGTGATGCTCCCCCGCTCGAGGGTATTTCTCGCCGCGCCGAAGAATCTCTTGGGCTCCGCCAGCGCAGCCGCGTCCAGGCCGCCCGAGAGGGTCTTTCCCGTGCTCTCCGCAATATAGTTGTAAGCGCGGGTGAGCTTGGTGAGCGAATCGAGCAGAATGACAACGTCATCCCCCTGCTCCGCCATGCGCTTGGCATGGGCGATGGTCAGCTCCGCAGCCCGGACATGATGGTCCGCTCCCTCGTCGAAGGTGGAATAGACGACCTCTGCCTTCGCAACGCTCGAACGGAAATCCGTGACTTCCTCGGGACGCTCGTCGATCAAAAGGACGATCAGCTTGATCCCCGGTTCGTTCTGGGCGATCGAGCGGGCAATGTCCTTGAGCATGGTGGTCTTTCCGACCTTGGGCGGCGCGATGATGAGCGCGCGCTGTCCCTTTCCGATGGGCACAAACAAGTCGAGCAGACGCAGTGAAATGTTGTCCGAACGGCGGGAGAGCTCGATCTTTTCGTTGGGATAGCACGCCGTCAGAGAGTCGAAGAAGGCGCGTTCCTCGTATTCCCCGGGGGCATACCCATTGACGGAGAGAAGCTCCTCGATCGCCGCCGAATCGTTCTTGATGCTCGGCCGCGCCGTGCAGGCGACAAAGTCTCCCTCACGGAGACGGAAGTTGTGAATGAATTGCGCGGGGATAAAGACGTCTTCCCCGTTGGTCGGCTGGCAGTTCCGCGCACGCAGAAAACCGTATCCGTTCTGCATGATCTCGAGGATCCCCGAATAGACATGTTCCTTTTCGTTCCTCAGTTCCGCAAGGGGAGAAAAGAGCTTATACCCCTTCGGCTTTTCCTCGGGTTCGGCGGAAGATGTCTGCTCCTCTTCCTCTTTCTCCTCTCCGCCCTCGGTGCCGTACTTCAGACGGATCTTATCGAGATTGGGGATCACCCGCGGATCGAGATAGGACTGCTTGACGGGCGCACCGCGTCCCGAGCTCGGAACGGGCTGCGTCCTCCCCATCAGAATGTCCACGATCCCCGCGATGAGCTCCGGCTTATTGGCGGTCCTGATGGAGGGCGAAACTTCCTTTCTCCTCCCAAGCTGCCGAAGAGTCGTCAGCGTGAGCGACTCCAGATATTTGTTGTATTGCTCTTCCAAAATTTCGTTTGACATAGATCCTCCATCAACCTCTGAAAAAATAAAAATTGAAAAACGATTTAACAAGGACATTATACCGAATTTTCCATGATTTGTAAAGAATTTTTCTTTATTATTTTAAAAAATGTAAGTAGTATGTCTGACATAATACTATGCAAAAGCGGTTTTTTCTCGTTTATTGTCAAAAATTGTCATAAAAAAGACATCGCGGGGCTCTTTTTTAAATATTTTTGCTCTCTCTTCCAATCGGGAAACACCCGCCCCACGAGCTCCCAAAATTCCTTCGCATGGGAGAAATACACGGTGTGACACAGCTCGTGTACGGCGATATATTCGCAGGTTTTCGGCTCCAAAAACGCGACGCGGAAGCTGTAGGTGATCGCCCGCTTGCTGTTGCAGGACCCCCATCTCGTCCGCGCAGAGGATACCTTCACGCCCGCATAGTCGAATCCGTTCTCCCGTGCGATCCGTTCGGTGAGAGCGCTCATCTTCTCGCGCACGATCTTTTTGAGGAGCCTTGTAAGAGCTTCCTCTCTCCCCTCTTTGGGAAGCAGCACGGAGTCTCCCAAAAAGCCGGACCTTCCCTCGCGGATCGAAAAATCCCTTCCGAAGACGCGAAGGATCGCCCCGTCCTTCAGGTCGAGTTTTTCCGTCCGAGACAGCTGTCTCTCGATCCAATCGCTGTGCCGCTCCACAAACGCCATGATGTCCGCGTCCTTCATCCGCATGGGAGCGCGCACGAGGACGATTTCCCCCTTCAGGGAGAGGGAGACCGTCTTTCTCTCGCTTCGGATGATTTGAATTTTTTGATTGACCTGCGGCATGAAATTTGCTATAATTTCTCCATGAGTTTTTTCTTAGACGAAAATCCGCCCCGCTTTGAGGTCCCCTCCTCCAAGAGCATTCTTTTAAGAACATTGCTGCTTGCTGCGCTCTCCGAGGAAGAGGTGGAAATTATTTTAAACGGCGCTTTCTGCGAGGATACCCGCGCCATGATAAGCTGTCTGAAAACGTTAGGGGTCAAAATCGATGAGAGAGGCTCCGCCCTTCTCGTTCACGGCTGCGGGGGAACCTTTCCCGATCGAAACGTGAGGCTCGAAGTCAAAGAGTCCGCCGCGACTGCAAGATTTCTATCCGCCGCCCTCGCCCTTTGCGGGGGAGACGCCCTTTTTTCCGCCTCGGGAACGCTCGTAAAGAGGCCCATGGACTTCGGAATTTTGGAAAGAGCGGGCGCGACGATCACGCGGGAGACGGAAAATCCCTTTCCCTTCCGCATCTCTTCCGGGCGGACAAAAGAGAGAAATTTTGCCGTCGATACAACGGTCAGCACGCAATTTGCAAGCGCGATCTTGCTGTGCGCTGCAAATTTGGGCTCCCCCTTCACCGTCCGTCTCACGGGGAATTTTGGAAAAAGCGGCTATCTTCAAATGACGCTCTCTCTCATGAGAGCATTCGGGATTTGCTTTTCCGAAGAAGAAAATCTCATCGAAATCACGTCCAAGGGAAGGGCGCCAACGAAGATTTCCTCGGAGGCGGACCTGTCCGCCGCAAGCTATTTTTGTTCGCTCGCGCTCTTAAAGGCTAAAAAAATCTTTTTGAAAGACGTAAAACGTTCGGCTCTGCAGCCCGACGACGCATTCCTCACGCTTTTGGAAGAGCGTGGGCTCATTTTGCGGGAATATGAGAACGGACTCCTTGCAGAGGGAACAAAATCCGGGTTTCAGGGCTTCGACTGTGATTTTTCGGGCTTTTCGGACCAGGCGATCACCGCCGCCGTCCTCGCGCCCTTTGCAGATACGCCCTCCTTCTTAAGGGGACTTCATCATCTCCGCCTTCAGGAGAGCGACAGGATCCAAGCGATCTGCGAAAATCTGCGCCGCCTCGGCGCTGCTTACCGTGAGGAAGAATGGGGACTTAAAATTTTCCCCTCTTCCGTCCGCCCTGCGACCATCGAACCCTACGGCGATCATCGCATCGCGATGGCGTTCGCGCTCGCGGGAGCGAGGACGCACGTCACGATCAAAGACCCCGGCTGCTGCAGAAAGACCTTTGAAAATTACTTCGAGCAAGTGATCCGCTCAGAGCTTCTCGACATAGGATTTGATTAGATCGAACATGTCCTCCGAAATGACGTGCTCGATCCTGCAGGCGTTGGACTCGGCGAGTTCCCGATCCGCGCCCACGTCCATGAGGAGCGCCGTGATGACGCGATGCCGCTCGTAGATGCCCGTCGCCTTGCTCAACCCCTCGGAGGTGAGCGTCAACTCTCCCGCGCCGTCTATGGCGAGCAAGCCCTTCTTCGTCAAGAGCCCCATCGCACGGGAGACGCTCGATTTGGCATAACCGAGCTCCTCGGCGACGTCGATGGAACGGACAAAGCCGCGCTTTTGCTTTAAGAGCAAAATTGTCTCAAGATACATCTCTTCCGACTCATGTGTTTTCATCCGCTTTTTTCTCCGATTTTCTCTTAGATTATACTATTTTTTCCATATTTTGTAAAGCATGTGGAGGAAAATTTTACGTTAATTTCAAATTTTCTAAAAATGGTGAAGGTTTTGTGATAGAATCCACAAAAATTTTTCGCACTTTTCACACATTTTTCGTTGCATAATCGCATATTTTGCGGTATAATGGGCATATGAAAATTTTTGCGGAACGTCTCATGGAGATGAGGAAAGAAAGAGGACTGTCCCAGGCGACAGTGGCAAGAGACTTAGGCGTCAGCCTTGGTATCGTATGTTATTGGGAAACCAATAAGAGTGACCCTACGGCGACCAACATCGCGAAAGTTGCGCGCTATTTCAATGTATCCGCCGACTACTTGTTGGGGCTTTCGGAGTAAAAAAGAATTTGATTTTTCAACGGAAGTTTTTTCCGGCTGATTTTATCCCGCAATTCAACACGGGCGTCTTTTTCAGTCTGCATTTTTTGTCTTTACATTGAATCTTTGTTTGAGCTCTCTCACCCCATAGAGAGGCTCTTTTTTTGCCCCCTGCTCCCCCTTCCCCTCGAGAAGCGCTTGAAATTCGTCAAGTTCCGCCCTCTGCCGCGGCGTAAAATACTCTTCCAAGGAGTTTAATCTTTGCAAAGTTTCCTCCCAAGCGGGGTCTTCCGTGTACAATTCGTACTGCAGCCGCAAAAAGAGCAGCGCGGCGAAGGCGGGAAGGTCCTCTCGCACGACGGGAACATCATAGAGAAGCTCCCGCGGGATCTTTTCAAAACTCTCCCGATACAGAATCCCCTGCGCCTCGAGCACGCGGAGAGAGATCTCCTCCTCGGGGGATTTTTTTAATGTTCCGAGAAGGACCATGCCGTCCGTCTTTCCCGCGGAGAGCTCCGCGGGGAGCAGTGCACGCAGCCCTTCATAGACCAAAAAGGGCGCACAGAGTCCCAAAAAGAGCAGCGCGGGATGATAGGGAAGACAGAAATAGAGGGCAAAGAATGCGCCGCCGATTAATAGATTAAACACCGCGCCGCCGAGCGCGAATGCAAGAAATTTCCCCCGCACATGTCTTCCGCACATGGGGAACATCTCGGTCGCACTGCGCGAGAAGGGTCGGAAATGAAAGCCCGCAAGCTTCATGCCTGCAAAAATCCCGAAGAGCAGATGCCCTATTTCATGCAGCAGCGCGGGCAGATTGAAAATCAGGGCAAGCAAAAAGCAGGAGAGCGCAAAATATTCCGCGGCTTGGGGCGGCTTGGGAGCCCTATTCAGGAACAGTTCCGCCGCCGCCGTGATCGCTGCAGCATATAACAAAAGATCGCAGAGATAGTAGATCCAACGCTTCTTTGACCCGCTCATGACAGCCCCCTCTCGCACAGATATCCCTCGAGATTGTCGCGGTCGGAGAAAGCGACCTCGCTCAAGGAGAGCTTTTTCATGATTTTATCAAGCAAAAATCCGCCGCAGGCGATGGTGTCCGCACGGCGGACGTCCATTCCGGGGAGTTTCTTCCGCTCTTCGACGGAGAGAGAGAAGAGTTTTTCGACGAGCTTCTCCGTCTCTTTCAAGGACAGGGGAAAATCCCGAATGCGTTCGGCGTCGTACCTTTCAAGTTTCAAAAGGAGAGAGGCGAGCGTCGAAGCGGTGCCGCCGATCGCGTATACCTTCCCCGGGACGGAAATTTCCTTCGGGAAGACGACATTTTTTTCGATATAAGAATCGAGCGCAGACCTATTTTCTCCGCAGATCCGGGAGAGGGTCAGTGCGCCGAGCGGAAAACTCTTTGAAAAGAGAATTTTCCCCTCTCTTTGAAAGGCGACCTCGGTGCTTGCGCCGCCGATGTCGATGACGCCGCCGTCATTCCTTCCGAGTGCGCCCAAGAGTCCCAACTGCGCCTCTCTCTCCCCGGAGACGACGTCGACGGAAAGTCCCGTCAGCTCCTTGACCCTTTTTATAAACTCCGCGCCGTTCGAGGAGGCGCGGACCGCCGCCGTCGCAAAGGCATAGACATCTGCTCCCCGCTCTTTCCCTTCACGGAAAAAGTCGGAGACTGCCTGCGCCGTGCGCTCGATCGCCTCGCGCTGCAAAAGACCCGTCTTCAACAGATTTTCGCCGAGACGGGTCGTAGTCACCCTCTTTTCTAAAATTTTTCCGTCCGCCCAGAGCATAAGGCGAACGGAATTTGAGCCGATGTCGATGATCGCGACCATGTTATCTCCAACCGTATTTTCGCGCGGTGAGGTAGAGCCCGTTCCCGCTCTTGTACCAATCCAAATTGTCCTCTCCCTCTTCGATGAGACGACGATACTCCTCGGTTTGTTCGATGAGTTCCCTCTCCCTCGCCTTCTCCACGCCGATGTGGACAAACTGCACGATGAGAATGGACAATAAGAACAATATGAGAAGGACCGCGGCGACCGTTGCGCCTACCGCGATGCGTTTTTTCTTTTCTTCAGAGAAACCCGTTTCCGACATTTGATCGACTTTCCTCGTTTTTGTAGAATCCTTACAAGAGCATTATAACCTTTTGCCGCAAAAAAAGCAAGTGTTTTATGCAAACTTTCCAGCCAAAGAAAAAATCCGAAGGCAAGTCCAAGACAAAAATAAAACCTGATGGGCGGAAGCTCCAACCATACGGATACCCCAACATATGCGCCCGCAAAGACAATGCAAAACAAGATATCGCTTATGATCTGCACGGCGCGGTGTTTGCGGAAGGGATAGCTCAAAAGGAAAAAGACCTCATAGAGAAGTCCCCCGAAGAAGCCGAGCGCAATGCAGACGAGAAAGATCCTAAACTGCGGCATCACTTCAGAAGGGCGCCGAGCTTGCCCTTCCCCGAGCCGTACTTCACGAGCCGCACCTCTCCGCTCGCGGAAAAACTCCCGCTCCCCTGCGAAAAGGCAAGAATTTTGAGGTTGCTCCCCTCGATGGTCACGCGCTGCCCTGCAACGGTAAGAAGCAGCCGCTCTTCCGAAAATGCGTCGACGCTCTCAACGCCGCTCAAAGTGATCTTCTTTCTCTGTTCGATCGTAAGGATACTGTTTGCCGTCTCCATACCCTTACCCTATGCACGTTTTTTCCGAAATATGACAAGTTTTTGAGTACTATGTCTGACATAGAATTGGTTTTTTCGGTATTATGTCAGACATAATACTATGCTTATTGCGCTTTTTGCTTAGCTCTCGCCTTGGCACGCAACTCTCCGTCCAAAATTCGCTTGCGGATCCGCACATTTTGGGGGGTGATCTCGAGAAGCTCGTCGTCGGCGATGAACTCGAGGGCTTCCTCGAGAGACATCTTCTTGGGGGTGATGAGCCTCAAAGCTTCGTCCGAAGAGGAGGAGCGCGTATTCGTCAGATGTTTCTGTTTGCAGACGTTGACATTGATGTCCTCATCCTTGGGGCTCTGCCCGATGACCATTCCCTCATAGACGGGAGTTCCCGCGCCGATGAAGAGAGTCCCTCTCCCCTGCGCGTTGTAAAGTCCGTAGGTGACCGCTTCGCCCGTCTCGAAGGCGACGAGGGAACCGAAGTTCCGACGCTTGATCTCACCGCGGTAGGGCTGGTATTCGAAGAAGACGGAGTTCATGACGCCCTCTCCCTTGGTGTCCGTCAAGAACTCGCTCTTGTAGCCGAACAGTCCGCGGGCGGGGACCAAAAACTCGAGCCGCACGCGGGAGCCGAGCGCGCTCATGTGGACAAGTTCACCCTTCCGTTCGCCCATGCTCTGGAACACGGGCCCCGTGACATTCTCGGGCACATCGACGATGAGCCGCTCGACGGGCTCCAACACTTCGCCGCAGACCTCCTTGAAGAGGACCTTGGGGGAGCTGACCTGAAATTCATAGCCCTCTCTCCGCATCGTCTCGATGAGAATGGAGAGGTGCATCTCCCCTCTGCCGCTGACGCGGAAGGAGTCCGCAGAATCGGTGTCCTCGACGCGCAGAGAGACGTCGCGCAAGAGTTCCCGATAGAGCCGCTCGCGCAGATGGCGGGTCGTGACGAACTTGCCTTCCTTGCCCGCAAAGGGAGAGTCGTTGACGGAGAAGATCATCTCGACAGTCGGGTCGGTGATCTTGGTGAAGGGAACGGGCTCGCGGGATTGGGGAGAGCAGACGGTGTCGCCGATATTGATGCCTTCAAGGCCTGCAAAGCAGACGATGTCGCCCGCCATCGCACTCTCGCAGGGAACGCGGTTGAGCCCCTCGATCTCGTAGAGCCCCACGAACTTGCCGCGGTTGTTGACGTCGGGGTGATTGTAGTTGCAGATGAGGACCTCTTGTCCCACTTTTGCGACGCCGCGCTCGATCCTGCCAATGCCCATTCTGCCGACATAGTCGTTGTAGTCGATGGAGGAGACGAGGACTTGAAGGGGCCCCTCAACGTCCGCCTCGGGTGCGGGGAAGTGTTTTAAGATCATGTCGAAGAGCGGCTTTAAGTCGGTGCCCTTTTCCTTCGGATCGAGGGAGGAAATGCCCTCTCTTCCCGAGCAGTACACAAAGGGACTGTCGAGCTGCTCGTCCGTCGCGTTGAGGTCCATCAAAAGTTCCAAAACTTCATCACAGACTTCGGAAATGCGTGCGTCGGGACGGTCGATCTTGTTGACGACGATGATGAGTTTGAGTCCGAGTTCGAGCGCCTTTTGGGTGACGAACCGCGTCTGCGGCATGGGTCCCTCGGCGGCGTCCACGAGAAGCAATACCCCCGAGACCATGTTCAAAGAGCGCTCCACTTCGCCCGAAAAGTCGGCGTGACCGGGGGTGTCGACGATGTTGATCTTGACCCCGCCGTAGTGCACGGAAGTATTCTTCGCCAAAATGGTGATCCCGCGCTCCCGCTCGAGGTCGCCGCTGTCCATGACGCGCTCGGGCGCGACTTGATTTTCACGAAATGCGCCGCCGCTCTTGAGCATCTGGTCGACAAGGGTCGTCTTGCCGTGATCGACGTGCGCGATGATTGCAATATTTCTGATGTCTTCTCTTTTCATAATTATTTCTCTTTGATCGCTCTGTTGCGATAAACACAAAATCTGATCGTATATCCGTTGTCTTCGGTCGGCTCCCCGCATTCGATGAGCTCAAAGGAAGGGTCTTCGTCCAAATTCTCGACAAAACTCTCCGCATTTCCCACGGCGTCCACCTTTGTAACGTAGACCTTTTCACAGTAGGGAAGAAGCTCTCTGTACACGCTCGCCCCGCCGATGACAAAGACGTCTTCCTCGGGCGAGATCGCCGCAAAGAGCTCTTTCAAATCGTGCACGACCGTCGCGTCCTCAATTTGAGTCTGTTTTGTCGTAAGAACAATGTTCCTTCTCCCCTTGAGCGGCTTGCCGTTCGGGAAGGAGAGTAGCGTCTTAAACCCCATGACGACGGTCTTCCCCATCGTCATCTGTCTGAAAAAAGCCATATCCTTGGGGAGACGGAACATGAGGTCGTTCCCTCTTCCGATCCCCCACTCTCTGTCCGCATGAAAGATCGCTTTCATCTCACACCGCCACGGGAATTTTGATATCGAACGGCCAATATTCGTAATTTTCCAAGCGGAAACTGTCCGTCGTGAATCGATAAAAGTCGGTTACAGACTCGTCCGCGATGAGCTTGGGCGCGGGCTTGGGCTCCCGCTTGAAAAGTTCCTCCACGATGGGAATATGGCGGTCGTAGAGGTGCGCGTCCGCGATAACGTGGACAAGCTCGCCCGCAACCAATCCGCTGACCTGCGCAAACATCTTGAGAAGGATCGCATACTGCACGACGTTCCAATTGTTGGCGGTGAGCATGTCCTGCGAACGCTGGTTCAAAATCCCGTTCAGGGTGTTTCCCGAGACGTTGAAGGTCATGGAATAGGCACAGGGGTAGAGATTCATCTCGTGCAGGTCCTCAAAATTGTATAAATTCGTAAGGATTCTGCGCGAAGCGGGATTGTGCTTGAGGTCGAAAAGAACTCTGTCGACCTGGTCGAACTCCCCCTCGCGGTACTTCGCCTTTTTGGCGAGCTGATAGCCGTATGCCTTCCCGATGGAGCCGCTCTCGTCCGCCCAACTGTCCCAGATGTGGGAACTCAAATCATGGACGTTGTTGCTCTTCTTCTGCCAGATCCAGAGGAGCTCGTCGACGCAGGACTTGAACGCCGTGCGGCGGACGGTCAGAATAGGAAACTCCTCTCTTAAATCATAGCGGTTGACGATCCCGAATTTTTTGACCGTGTGCGCGGGAGTCCCGTCCTCCCAGCGGGGACGAACTTCCAAATGAGTGTCCCAGACGCCGTTTTCGAGGATCTCTCTGCAATTGGAAAGGAAAATTTCGTCCGCTCTGCTCATACTTCTTCCTCGCAGGCAAGAGAAAGGCGCGAAAGGCACTCCTCTCTTCCTAAAATCTGCATGATGGTCCAAAGGTCGGGCGTGTTTGCCTTGCCCGTGATCGCGATACGAAGAATCTCCGCAACATCGGAGACGCTGCCGCGATAGTTTTCGGGCGCCGCCTTATAGTCCTTCATCTCGGCGGCAAAGCCATGCGCAGCGGCGAGCTCCTTCACCTTGGAGAACCACACCTGCGCGTCGTCCCTTTCGTCATAGGTGCGCGAAAAGTCCTGCAAAACGGCGCGTCTTGTATCAAGATCCACCCGATATTCGTCGACGCGCGGGGTGCGGTCGAAGAAGTAGGCGATCATCTCCATCGCCTGCGAGGCGGTCTCGAAGTCCTTGCGGCGCTTCTTGGACTGTGTCCCCATGCACAGCTGCAGCACGCGGAGAAGGTATTCCCTGTCGCTAAAGTACTCTTTCTGCCTGTCCGAGCCGTAGTTTTTCGTCCATTCCTCGAGGAAGTTTGCCATCTCCTCCTCGGAGAGCTGAGAAAGTTCCTTCTTGCAGATGTCGTTGAGTTTGGAAAGGTCGAAGAGAGTGCCGCTTTTGCTCATCTTCTTCGCCGTAAAGGGGAACTCCTCGAGGGGAGCCGTCGGATTTATCAGATACCACTCCTCGAAGTTGCTGTTGAGGAGGGTCAGCATGTAGACGAGCACCGCGCGGGGATAGTAGCCCTCCTTGCGGTAGAAGGAGAGGGAAAACTCGGGGTCCTTGCGCTTGGAGAGCTTGCGGCGGGTCTCCCCCTCCTGTTTCATGATCGAACAGTTGTGCCCGTAGCGCGGATGCTCGAATCCGAGCGCGGAGAAGAGTTCCAAATGAATGGGAAGGCTCGCAAGCCACTCCTCGCCGCGCAGAACGAGGGTCGTCCGCATCAGATGATCGTCCACAGCGTGGGCGAAGTGATAGGTCGGAACGCCGTCCGACTTTAAAATGACGACGTCCTGGTCGTTTTCGGAGAGGGTGATCTCCCCCTTGATCTCGTCATGAAATTTGATCTTGTGTTCGGCGTTCCCCTCCGAGCGAAGGCGCAGAACGAAGGGCTTTCCCGCTTTGAGGTTTTCCTTGATCTCTTCCAGAGAGAGGTTTCGGCACTTAGCATACTTTCCGTAGTAGCCCGTGAGTTCCTTGTTCGCCTTCTGCTCCTCACGGAGTGCGGTGAGTTCCTCCTCCGTGCAGAAACAGGGGTATGCTCTCCCCTTTTTGATGAGCTCCTTTGCATAGCTTTGATAGATCTCCACCCGCTGCCGCTGGTAGAAGGGAGCGTAAGTCTCGTCCTTCCCGATCTCCGCGCCCTCGTCGAAGGAGACGGAGAAATACTTGAGGGATTCGATAACTGCCTCCACCGCGCCGTCCACTTTGCGCTTTAAGTCGGTGTCCTCGATGCGGAGGAATACCTTCCCCCCCGTCGTATGGGCGATGCGCTCGTTGGCGATCGCAACGAACAAATTTCCCAAATGGATAAATCCCGTCGGCGAAGGGGCGAGACGGGTTACCTCCGCGCCCTTTGGAAGATTGCGCGGGGGATATCTTTTTTCCAATTCCTCTCTTGAGGGATACTTCCCGGGGAGCAGGAGCTGTGCCAATTCATCGTATTGCATAATTTCTCCTTTTCTCTCCATTATAACCCATCCGCGGAGAAAAGTCAACGCATACCTTCCCCATGCGAAAATTTTTTAAATTTTTAAAATGCGCGCAAAAAAAGTTGTCTTTTCCCTTTTTTCATGGTATAATATGGCTTGTATATTGCTTGAATAAGGAAACAGCTATGAATTTTACTCTTTTTACCGCCCTTTTGGCACCTTTCAAAAGCGAAGCGGCACAGCAAATTCACGACATTCTGAGCCTTGTCCTCATCATTCTGATGTTCGTCTCGGCTCTTGCGGCGGTCGTGCTCGTCTTGATGCAACCCGGGAACTCCCAGGGGATCGACGCGCTCAGCGGCTCCAGCGAAACGTTCTACGGAAAGAACAAGGGCAGATCGACGGAATCCCTTTTAAAGAGACTCACGAGCATCTGTCTTATCGTCCTCGCCGTGTTGGCGGTAGTATTCTTTATCCTGCAGGGTGAATGGATCTGGACCTAAGTTTTCCATACAAAAGCGGGGCGGCAAAATCGGCTGCCCCTTTTTTCTCATTAAAAATCTATGAATGCAAAACAGATCATTTTAAAGAAAATTAAAGACGGCGAATTTGCCCTTTGGACGGACAAGGAAATTTGCAAGGCGCTCCATCTCGGCAAGCGGGAGAGCGCTGCGGTCTCCGAAATGCTCCGCTCCCTCTGCCGCGCGGGGGAACTCCTCTGCGACGTGAGCGGCAGATACGGCACCGCCGAACAGTTTCACGTCAAAAAGGGCGTGTATGCGGGAAACGAGCGCGGATTCGGCTTCTTCACGCCCGACGACGGGAGCGGCGACCTCTTTATCCCGAAACGGGCTTCGGGCGGCGCGATGCACGGCGACGTCGTCCTCGCCTACCACACCAAGGGCCGCAGCGACGACGAGGGAGAAATTCTCGCCGTCCTCGACCATGGGATCAAGGAATTTACAGGGATCTTCTGCGCTAACGGAAGGTGCGGGATCGTCAAGCCCGACGACAGACGCTTTCACGAGGTCTTTATCCCTTCGGAGAAGACATCGGGCGCCGTTCAGGGGGACAAGGTCGTTGTGAAGATCACCGCCTTTTGCGATCAGCTCAAGGGAGAGATCGCCGAAATTTTGGGAAAGTCGGGCGAACTCGAGACGGAGGAGCTTGCGATCATCCGCTCCCACGCGCTCAGAGAGGAGTTTCCCCCCGCGGTCATCGCGGAGGCGGAAAAGGCTGCCGCAAAGGAGATCTCCGCGGAAGAGCTTTTAAGAAGAAAGGACTTCCGCGAAATGCTCATCATCACGATCGACGGCGAGGACACGCGGGATATCGACGACGCGATCTCCGTCGAGGAAAAGGACGGCAAGTTCTATTTGGGCGTCCACATCGCCGACGTAACGCACTATGTCCGCCGCTCGAAGGAGCTCGACAAGGAGGCATTCTTGCGCGGGACAAGCGTCTACTTCCCCGACCGCGTGCTGCCCATGCTCCCCAAGGCGCTCTCCAACGGAATTTGCTCTCTGAACGAGGGCGAGGACCGCTTGACCCTCTCCTGCCTCATGACGATCGACCAAAGAGGCGAAGTTGTCAAGAAAGAAATTGTCCCGAGCGTCATTCGCTCGCGGCACCGCATGACCTATACGGTCGTCACAAAGATCATCGACGGCGACAGAGAGGCCGTGGAGAAGTATCCCGACCTCGTGCAGATGCTCGGCTCCGCCGTCAGGCTTACAAAGCTCTTGCAGAAGCGGAGAAATCAGAACGGCGGGGTGGAGCTCGACATCAAGGAGGCGAAAATTCTCTACGAGAACGGCGTGATCGAGGTCCCCGACTTCGAGAGGACCATCTCCCATGAGATGATCGAGGAATTTATGGTGCTTGCGAATGAGAGCGTCGCAACGATCATGACCGAGAGGAAGGCGCCCTTCGTCTACCGGGTACACGAGTCCCCTTCCCCCGAAAAGGCGCGGGAATTTTCCCTCTTTTTGAGCGATTTAGGGGTACCGTTCAAGTTGGACCCCGAGCACATCACGCCGAAGGACTACGCGGCTATTTTGAAACAAATCGAAGGGACCCCCTACTTCCCCCTCGTCAACCGCGTCATGCTGCGCTCCATGATGAAGGCGAAGTATTCGCCCGAGAACATCGGGCACTTCGGGCTCGCATCCGACTGTTACTGCCACTTCACCTCCCCCATCCGCCGCTATCCCGATCTGACCATTCACAGGATCATCAAGGACTCCCTCCGCGGGGAGACCGAGGGGCTCTTAAAGGACAAGTACGGGGATTTTGTCAAGGATTCCTCCATGCGCTCCTCTGCCTGTGAGAGAGTTGCCGCGGAAGCCGAGCGAGATGTGGATGATCTGTACCTTGCATTCTACATGCGAGACAAGATCGGCATGGAATACGATGCCATTCTCTCGGGCGTGACGGCGCAGGGGCTCTATGCGGAGCTTTCCAACACCGTGGAGGGCTTTCTCGCCCTCGATCTGCTCCCCGAGGACGATTATGACTACGATGAGGACAGAAAACTCCTGCGCGGCAGAGAGCATGTCTTCCGTCTCGGAGATGAGATCAGGGTCAAGGTGATCGGCGTGGATATCGGTCTCCGCCGCACCCTGTTTGCATTAGAGGAGAAAGCATGAAGGTCATCGCCGTCAACAAATCCGCGTCCTTTGAGTACTTCATCGAGGAGAAATACGAGGCGGGCGTCGTGCTCGAGGGCGCGGAGGTGAAGTCGCTCCGCGCGGGAAAGGCGTCTCTCGGCGAGAGCTTCTGCGAGATCCGCCGCGGAGAGATCTTTCTCAAGAACATGCACATCGCCGTGTACGATAAGAGCGGCGCATTCTCGACAAAGGACAGCCGAAGGGACAGAAAATTGCTTTTACACAGAGAGGAAATTCACAAGATCATCGGCAAGGTCAACGAGCGCGGATATACCCTCGTCCCCATCAAGCTGTATTTAAAAGACGCCCTCTTCAAGATGGAAGTTGCCCTCTGCAAGGGCAAACACGCCTACGACAAGAAGAGATCCATCGCCGAGCGCGACCAAAAGCGTGCGCTCGACCGCTCCATTAAGGAATATTTGAAATGAAGAACGGACGGCATTCGCCGTCCGATTTTTTGTAACGTCTAAAACAAAGGGCGAAAAGGGCGAGACCCTTCGACTACGCTCAGGGTGACAAAAAATGATGTCATTCTGAGCGGAGTGTTGCGGGTTTTCCTCTGTCATGTTGAGCAGAACGAAGTGGAGTTGAAACATCCCCCCGGTCATTAGAATGTAGTATTACGATTTTTGGAACGTCCCGTCGCTTGCTTAGGGGATTCCTCGATTCCGCTTCGCTCCACTCGGAATGACAATGACATGACAATCAGACAGAAAAACAGCGCGGAGATTTCCGCGCTGTTTTGTGTCTTGCTTAGCCCTCGTCGCCGGAGCCCTGGTCGTCCTCTTCCTTCGGAGGAGTGTAAGATTCGAACTTCACTTCAGTATCTTTGACAGTTCCGCCGAACTTGAGGTTGAACTGTCTTTTGCCGTCCAGGCTCTTGATACGGGAAATTCTCGTCTTTCCGTCCTCGCCATAGCCGAACTGGAAGGTCGAGCCGAACTGCTCATCCGTCTTCGGATCGGTGTAGTAGAGGAAGGTCAGCCAGCCGTCAAGAACTTGTCTGGTATCTTCGGACTTATCATCCTTATCACGGTATTGATTGGTGAGGAGAATGATGTCATAGGAGAAATCCTTGAAGTCCTTGTCATCCTTCATGGAAGTATCCTTTCCATCCACATGCTTGTTGATACCGAACCAAAGCGTGACCTTTCCCTGATCCCAGGTGTCCTTCTTGACAAACTCGGGCGAGATCACGAAGACGCGGCTTGCTTTCCCGACCTGATTGTTGTTGACCTCTTCGACGAGCATGTAATCGCTGCTCTGAAGGAACATCGAGAAGCCCATGGAAATATCTTCGTAACCAGGATGTCTGGTGTTCTCGGCATTTTCGTTCTTCTTGTACACATGGTAGTAAGCAACGCCGTTTTCCGCAAAGCCCTTGGACGTTCCGATCGAACGCTCCTCGAAGACCTTGTAATCGTCCGTCTTCAGTTTTCCGCCGCCTGCTTGAGGAAGGCTGACTTCGACTTCGACATAGTTGCAAGCCGCATAGAGGGCGTAGTAGTAGTTCTCGCCGACCGCCTCGGCAGGCATCAATTCGAGCAGGACGACAAGATCGTCTTTGCCATCCATGGACTTTGTGAAGATCTCATAGACGGGGATATCGATCGTGATGTTTTCTTCCGTCGTCGTTCCGATGATCCTGCCCTCTTCCTTCGAACGGTCCTTGTGCCAAAGAGTTTCGAAGCAGACCAAATCGCCGTTCTTGTCCTCCGCGCACGCATAGCCGCCGAGAAGGGTGAGATCCTCATCCTCAACGCCGAGTTCGCTCAAGGTCCAGGTTCTGACGCCGAGCGTGTATGCGCTGCCCAAATCGACCTTTGCATAAGGTTCGGTCGTCGTGCCAAGGAACTGCAGAAGGTCGATCCCGTTGCGATCCGGATCGATATTCGCCCAAACGGTGAACTCGTTGCCATTCACATTGAGCGGGAACTGCATGTCGCCATAGCAGAGGAAGAGCTCATAGGTGAGGTATCCGGCGATTCCGAGGTATGCCGTCATCGGCACCTTCTTCACAGTGTAGATGTTCTCGTACGTCTTCACGCCGTCGTTCTTGATGGTATCCGTATAGGTGAGGACTGCGTCTGCGTTGATCCCCACGGTCCCGTCCGGGGTGAAGGAGAGCTTGACGCCCTCGATCGTGCTCTTATCTTTTCCTGCCTCTTTCAAAGCACGGAACTCGATCTTACCCGTAAGTTCCTTTCTGTCCGACTCGACGCCCCCATTCCAAGCATGGAAGGTCACCTTCTTTCCTTTTTCGATCTCGGCTTCGTAGGTGTCGCCCTGCGGGTATTGATAAGCAGTGCTGCGTGCGAAGCCCGTTCCGGTAAATTCGTAGTACACGAAATTGTTGCTATCGTCGAAGTACCAGATACCGATCTGCTGACCGTCGACCTTGAGCGTGCTCTCAAATTCAAGGGAGGTCATGTCGTCCGCATAGAAAGTACGGAACTTCGTGGGATCGTTGAGGCTCTTGAAAGACCGGTTGCTGTCCGTCTTGAAGAGATAGTTGACGTTCTCATTCAGGAAGAGCATGACGTTGTTGTCTTTGTCGACGTACTGGTAGTTGCCGTCCTCACGGTTGCCCCTTGCGTCGACATAGAAGCCTTCGCCGTAGCCGTTGAGATAGAGAACCGACTTATCGGAATCCTGGATATAGGAGCCGACGGAAGCGGACTCGAGCTTGATGCAGTTGCCGCCCGAAAGCTTCGCTCTCCACTTCTCTCTCCTCGTGACAGAGCCGTCAGCGCCGTAGAAGCCGACCTCGAGCTCAAACTCGAACTCGCTGAGCTGGGTGTAGAATCCCCTGCCGTAGATCTCGCGCTTATAGCCCCAAGAGTTGCTGTCGCCGCCGTTGATCTGCCAGTCCATGTAGGACTGCAGATTCTCGACCGTGACGCCGCCTTCGCCGTCGAAGTTCGCCGCCGCGTTTTCCATTCCAAGATACTCTTCCATGTTCTGGTCGAGTATGCGCCACAGCGAACCGCCGGTTCCGCCCTGCAGCTCTGTAGGCGTATTGACGAACTTGCCGTCCACGATGTTGACCTGTGCGATGCCCGTCTGCATGTCGGGATAGATGATGATCCCGCTCTTGTTGGGATAGAAGCAGTAGTAGCCTTCGTACTCATGGCCGAAGTTGTCAACGTACTTCGCATGGGTGCCCCAACCGTCGAGCTCGACATAGCCGCCGTTATCGATGTCGTTGTGACCTTCCATGAAGCCGTTGTAGGTGTAGAAGTAATTGGAGTTGAGTCCGCTGATGACGATCTGGATCTCCTGTCCGTTGAACTCCCCTTCCGTCAAGGTGATGCTGTAGCTCTGAAGGTTGTTGACAAGTCCCAGAGAGGAATAGTTGCCCTTGATATACTGGGAACCTGCGTCGGTCTCCATGAGGATGAGAGCGGAGCCTCTGCCGTCAAAGAACAGGCTGTACTCCTGTGCGAACGGATAGTTCGAACCATCGTTGGGCATCTCGTCGTATGCCTCTGCAAGCGCTCTCGGCTCGTCCCTGACTTCCTCGAAATCGTAGGTCGCCTCCAGAGGATCTTCGCCGTTCTGATAGATCGCGAAGTATTTCTTCTGAATGGCCCCGGACGCATTGTAGAAGGAGAAGGAATAGAAGTTATCTCCCTCAAAGTACTTCTCGACCGTCGTGAGCGCCGTCTCGGGGAAGAGCATGTCGAAGCTGCCCTCGGTAATGGTCCCGTTCTCATCGATCAGGAAGGAGCCGATGCCGGAGAGACCGTATGCCGCAGCGGTGTTCAGACCTCTGTAGATCAGGACATCCTGGTCGCCGCCGTTTCTCGGGTGTAGATGGGTGAAGTTCGACTTTTCGTAAGTCTTGTAAATTTCGCGATCCAGATAGACATAGAAGAGGGAACCCACAACGAATCTGTCGGAGACATAGAACGAGAATTGGCTGTAAGGGAAGTCGTCGGATTTGGACTCCGTGCCCTCGTTCGGCGTGAACTTCGTCAAGGGCTTATTCTTCTCATCCGGAGCGATCGTGCCCTCCACGATCACCTGGGGTTCCCCGCCATTCACGGATTTGACGATGCGCGCCTTCTGAGCTTCGCCCTCCTTCGCCTCGGTGATGACGAGATAGATCTCGTCGCTGATGAGGTTGTTTCCCGCCTGGTCCGAATACAAGTACTTGTGAATGGAAACAAGTTCTTCGGGCACAGAGATCTTGTGCTCTTTCTCGTTGAGCGTATATTTTGCGGTGACCTTGTTGTTTTCGATCACGCTGACGGTCTTTCCGTAGATGTTGCTCTCCACCATGTAAGTGATCTCGCGCTTGCTTCCGTTCTCCTCGAAATAGGCCCCACCAATGAGCCCTTCGAAGCCGTCGAGCGTGAGCTTCTTGTTTCCGTCATCAAGCGTGTAATCGCCTGCGAGCCCGTCCTCTTTGGAGACAGCGATCAAGGTTCCGAAGTTAAGGAAAATGAAGCTGCTCTCGGTGTCGTTATCGAAGTGGACTTTGATCAGCTCATTCTTATTCTCCTCGACGATGCTGTATTTGCCGCGAAGCGCGGAGCTTGAGGAAAGTCCCCAGCTTGCATTTCCGAGACCGTCAAGATAGAGCGTATTGTTCCCGGGCGCGTAGTTCACAATGGAAATACGGTTGAACTCCTGGTAGCTGCCCGCCTCGCCGCCGAGTTCGGTGAAGACCTTCTTGTTCTCCCGGACGCCGAGAATAATTTGGAAGGAGATATTTCCCTTCGTGAGTCTGTAATAGCCGGACTCCTCGTCAAGGGAGACCCTGTAATCGCTCGATCCCGTGGCGTCTACGAGCACTGCGCCGTCGAAGCCGTCAAGGGTGAGCTTGACACCCTCGTCGATGGGATTCTCGACTCCGTAATGAGGATCGTAGAAGACATATTCGCCCGCAAGTTCGGTCGCAAAGAAGGAGAAAGTCTTCGGATTGGAGTCGACAAGTTTTGCGATCAAATTATCGCTGAACTTGACGAACATGCCGTTGACATCCTCGGTATAGTTGCCGTCTGCGTCGCGGTTGCAGGTCCTGCCGGGGATCTCCGCGTTTCCGCGCTGAAGGATCGCGCTGCCGTCCTTCCCCTCGTGAGGGAAGTAGATGAAGTCGGTTCCGCCGAAGACGTCGCTATAGCCGGCGTCCCAGATCGCATAGAGCGTGTAGCTGCCCTCGGGGAGCTTTTCGCCGGGCTTGACCTCTACATCTCCGGACGCGCTCCTCGACCAGCCCGCAAAGCGGTAGGAACGGATGGAATATCCACACTCCATTGCAAAGCCTTCCTCGCCGTAGAGGACCCTTTGGTCCGCCATGAACCCGGAGAAGGTTGTATTTGCGGGAGCGTTCACATTATAGATGACCGTATAGGCATGTTTATTGTAGTAGAGCTTGAACTTGTTCTTCGAAGTATCTTCCTGCAGCTTGAGCGTGGGGATCCCCTCCGGGTGGTTGCGGAAGAACTCGAAGCCTTCGATCTCGGGCGCTTCGACGGTGGTATCATCGTCTAAAAAGCCCATTCCGTTGAAGTCATGGCTCGGGTCGCGATCGTACTGATCCGAGGTCGACTGCGTGTAGACCTCAACAGAGTAACTCACGCTGTATTTCGCGGTGAGCGTGATCTCGCGGGAGGGCATGACGTCGTCCTCTCCGATGGGACCTGCCGCATTGCACCAAGCGCCGAGCTGAAGGGAACCGTGGGTGGGCGTATATTCGCTCAGCGCCTCCAAAAGTTTCTTTCCCTTGGCGATAAAGACCTCTTTCGTCTCGGTGCCGTCTGCAAAGACGCCGCCGTTTGCGTCGAGGGTCGCTTTCATCAGCTGAGACCAGCTTGCATAATATGTGGTGTCTGTGTCGGGAGCCTTCGCCGAACCGCCCATGAGCGCCGTACCGGTGAGCGACTGATTGTCGTACCACCCCGCAAACTCATAACCTTCGCGCGTAGGGATCTGCAAAATGAAATCCTCTCCCGCAACTACTTGCACGGATTCGTAAGTCTGATTGCCGCCCATCGTATCAAACGATATGGTGACTTTCTTCTTTCCGCATCCTGCCATCATGCCGCCGATGGCGACACACAGCATAAGAAGAGTGAGCAAAACACCTTTTCGTAACCTCTTCATGTACATCCTCCTGTTTATTTCCCTATCATAGGATATCCTTATTCTATCATAAATCTTGTGCCGCCGTCAACTGTTTTAGAAAATTTTCTCTCGAATTTCACAAAACTCACACTACGGCTCTCTTGCGAATAGGCTGTGTAATTTGTGTGAAAAAACCGCGGTCTCCCGCGGTTTTTTTGGTTCGTTGATAACGCTTTTCACTCCGGACTGAGTTCCTTCTCGCTCTCGGGGAGCGACATGAGGTCGGAATAGAGCTTTGTGACGATCCCGTTTCCGCCGAGCGCATGATATGCCTCGTAGCTGCGCCTTGCGGACTCCTTGACATAGAGGGGGCAGTATCCCCTCTCGGTATATTTATCGTGATAATCGATGATCTTCCCGCGGAGAAGGCACATGACCCCCTCCTGCAGGGCGCGTTCGCGATGCGGGAATAGGTATCGTAATACTCCAAAGTAGCGCTTTCGAC
>CANQBW010000016.1 GCA_947589565.1 uncultured Clostridia bacterium
GGCGCGCATATTTCGAGCCAGCTCATCGAGGGGATCTTCGTCAACAAGGCGCCCCTTCATGACGGCGCGATGATCATTCACAGCGACAAGATCGAGGCGGCGGGCTGCTTTTTGCCGCTGACGCAGAGGGAACTTCCCAAGGAGTACGGCACGCGGCACCGCGCAGGGATCGGCGTCACCGAGGTTGCGGACGTCGTCACCATCATCGTCTCCGAGGAGACGGGCATCGTCTCCACCGTCAAGCACGGGGAGATCAAACGGTACATTGATTCGGAGGCGCTCAATTCCTTCCTCAGATCGTACTATTGGAAGGAACTCAACGGGGAGGGGAAAAAGGCATGAAATTCGGAAAAATTTTGAAGAAGATCTTCGTTGAAAACATTTCCATCAAACTGCTCGCGCTCGCGTTTGCCGTGGTCGCCGTCATTCTCATCAATGCGATATGAAAAGCTGTATCCGCATTCCGCGCGTCACTCTGCCGCGGGACGACTTTGAGACCTGGGCGATCCCCCCGATCGACCGCCTTACCAAGGGAGCTTGGGAGGAACTTGCAAGGATCGCGGGGGAGAAGCCCTCTCTTTTGGGCTGCACCGTTCCCGACCTCTTTCTCGACGGAGAGGACGAGGAGCGGCTCTCTCTCATGCAGAAATTTTCCTGCCTGCACCTCTGCCAAAACAGCTTCGAGCGGCTCTACCGCGGCGCGATCTATGTCGAGCGGGAGACTTCAACGGGTCTGAGGCAGGGGATCGTCGCGAATTTGGATTTAGAAGCCATGGAGGGGAGGGACTCCCCCGTGCGGCTGACGAGCGAAACGTCCGAGGAGATCGTATTCCGCCGCATGAAGGTGCGGGAGGAGAGTATGCTCGAATTTCCGCACACAATCCTCTTCTACCGCGACAAGCGGGACAAGGTCGTGCGCGCGGTCGGAGAGGACAGGGAGCTTCTCTATGACTTCTCTCTTCCCCTGGGCGGCGGAAATGTGAAGGGGTACTTTATTCCCGACATGGACGCGATCCCCCTCATGCGGGAACTTCTCTCCCGCGCCGATTTTTTCTATGTCGCGGACGGAAATCACTCTCTTGCAGCCGCCAAGCGGTATTGGGACAAGATCAAGGAGCCCCTTTCGGAGGAGGAGCGGGAAAATCATCCCGCGCGGTTTACCCTCGTCGAGTTCGTCAACGAGATACAGGACGGAATTTTCTTTTGTCCCGGGGGAAGGGTCGTCAAGGAGATCGAGACGGAAGCCTTCTGCGACTTCTTTTCCAAGAAGATCAAGTGTCGGCGGGAGAAAAATCTTCT
This sequence comes from uncultured Clostridia bacterium, assembly GCA_947589565.1. Lineage (GTDB taxonomy): Bacteria > Bacillota > Clostridia > Christensenellales > Borkfalkiaceae > Gallimonas. The sequence goes on from CANQBW010000016.1 coordinate 1,300, forward strand.
CTCTCCCGAATTTGCGACTCCCGAGAGCTTCTGCGAGGCGGAGGAAGTCATCCGCGAGTTTCTCAAACACAACTACGGGAAGATGGAATGCACCTTTGAAAGTCCCAGGGCATATGTAAATAGAGAGGACTGTGCGTTCGTCGACTTTCCCGAGTTCGGGAAGGAGGAACTTTTCAGCGCCGCAAAGAGCGGGAAAAAGTTCCCTGCCAAGAGCTTTTGTTTCGGCGCGACGGAGACGGACGCGCGATACAGCTTCGAGGGCAGGGAAATCACCTATGACTGACATCAAGGTCTGTAAATTCGGCGGAACGAGCATGGCAAACGGCATGACGGTCGAGCGGGTCAAAAAAATCGCAAAGAGCGATCCCGCCCGCCGTTTTTTTGTCGTCTCCGCGCCCGGAAAGCGGTTCGGCGGCGAGAAAAAGGTCACCGACCTTCTCTATGCGGCGCATGACTGTCTGCTTCTTGGCGGTACTTTGGGCGAGGCGTTCGAAAAGGTCAAGGAGCGCTTCCGCCTCATGACGGGAGAACTCTCCCTCTCCTTCGACATCGAGAGCCTTCTAAGTCAAACCGAGGAGGAAATTTTAAGGCGCAAGAGCCGTCCGTTCACCGCATCGCGCGGGGAATTTCTCGTCGCGAAGATCGCCGCAAGCTACCTCGAGGTTCCCTTTGTGGACGCTTCCGAGCTCTTTTGCTTTAAAGGGGACTTCCTTTCGGAGCAAGAGACGGAAAAGAAAATGCGGGAGAGGCTGCTGCCCCTCAAGGGGGCGGTCATTCCCGGGTTTTACGGCGCGGACGGGGAGGGAAATATCCACACCCTGCCGCGCGGCGGGGGAGATATCTCGGGGGCGATCGTCGCCCGTGCGCTTGATGCGGAAATTTACGAAAATTGGACGGACGTCAGCGGATTTTTGGTCTGCGATCCCCGCATCGTCGAAAATCCCCAAAAGATCGACTGTCTCTCCTATGCGGAGCTTAAGGAGCTTTCCCGTTTGGGGGCAAACGTTCTTCATCATGAGGCGGTCGCGCCCGTCCTTGAGGCGGATATCCCCGTCTGTATCCGCAACACCTTCCGCCCTTCGGACGGGGGGACGACCATTCTCTCCGCGAAAAAAAACCGCCCTCTCTCTCCCGTGACGGGAATTGCAGGCGGAAAAAATTATGTTCTTTGCAAATTTTCTTCGATCCCGAAGATTATTTTTCCTTACGAACTTCTCCTTTCGGAAGAGGGGAATACCCTGATCCTTGCAGAGGGCAAAAACTTCGAAAATCTTCCCGAAAATGGGGAATGGGTCGCCGCCGTCGCCGTGGTCGGGCAGAATCTGAACTCCTCTGCGGACGCCCTCGCCCGCATCTTCAAGGCGATCTTTCAGGCGGGGATCAAAGTCCTGTTTGCGGGATTTTCATCGGGGATCAAACTCATGATCGGGGTAGGCAAAGAGGACTTCGAGCGCACCGTCCGCGCGATCTACGAGGAATTTTATCGGATTTGAATCACTTAGCCGCAAATGTTGCGGTCTTCAGCTTGTAGGTGATCGTGCCGAGGGAGTAGTAGACGGGGATCTTCATTTCGAGGAGCACATTGCGGTAGAGGTTGGAGGAGTAGTCCGTCGTCTTGGCATAGACGAGGGTCTGCGGCTCCCCGATGTTCGAATAGCGGAGGGTGACGGAGCTTACGGGGAGTTCGTCGAGCTTAATGTTTTCGCCGTCCGCAACGAAGTCGACCGCAGCCGTCTTCTGTTCGAGCACAGTGAGGGAGACCTGCTGTTCCTTCTCCATGACGGGGTTGAGAGAGCGGAAACTCTGCGCGTAAGAAAGGTCGATCCCCCGCAGGGCAAAGAGAATTTGCTCGTTGTCGAGAAAGCTTCCCTCTCCCTTCAAAGAATAGGTCTTCGTCTCGCTGTTTTCCGCATAGAGACGGTCGGTATAGGTGACGGCAGCCTCGGTGAGGGCGTCGTTGTAGTCGACGTCATAGGTAAAGTCGTACTCCGCAACCGCATTTTCAAGAGAGGATGGGTTGCTTGTGAGCGGGGAATGGCAGTGCACGTTCTTGACGCTTCTGACAGGCTTGAGCCCCCGCGCCGCCGAGAGGAACTGCACCTCCGAATGGATCGTGTCCTCGTAAAGTTCTCCCTCAACCCCGTTGAGAGAGAAGCGGACCTTCACGGTGAGGTCGGCGGAGTAGATGTATCCCTCCTGCGAGGAACTGTCCGTCTGCACCTGCCCGTTTTTGAGGGTGGTTTTAAAGACGCCCTCCTCGTATTTCATGGAGAGTTTTTGGTCCGTCCCCTCGAAGGTGACGTCGTAGACGAGGGTTTCCTCCGTTCCCGCGAGATTGTCCTTGAGAGAAGTATTCTTATACCAGTTGGCGTGAAAGGAGAGATTGGTGACCGTGCCTCCGCAGCCGCACAGAAGCGCCAAGGGGGCGGCGGCAAAAAGTGCGAGCATTCCCTTGAATTTCATATGACCTCCGAAAAAACAGAATGGGAACTTCTCCCATTATAGCATATTTTTCGGGGTTTGTAAAAATTTTTTCGATGTCATTTTGGATTTCACATGAAAAATTCACCCGTTTCAGGGGGGAATATGATATAATAATGCAAAGGGGCACAAATGACGACACTCATCGAAGCGGAGACGCTCGACGCCGCGGTATCGGCGCTCAGCCGTCTTGCGGCACAAAACGAAAGGAAGGGGGAGAGAAATCTCATCTTCTGCGAGGACAAGCTCACGCTCATCTGCGAGCGGGGCATTCTGTGCGCCCTCAAGGGGGTCATGAACACGGAAGTCATGACCTTCGCCCGCTTTCTTTCGGGCCCCAACGTCCTCTCCAAGCAGGGATCCGTCATGCTCATCTCCTCGATCATCGAGGAAAACAAAGAAAAGCTCCTCTGCTTCCGCGAGCGGGCAGCCTCCGCGGTCTATGAGACGATCGCCCAGCTCAACGCCTCCTGCGTGGACGAAACCATGCTCTCAAACAGCGCGGAGAGCGCGGAAGGGCTCCTCAAAAACAAACTTTTTGACCTTGCTTTGATCTTTTCCCTCTATAAACAGAAACTCAAAGAGCTCTCCCTTCTCGACGAGAGCGAATACCTCTCCCTTCTTCCCGAAAAAATTTCGGAGGGGGGACTTGAAAATACCAACCTCTTTTTCTTCGGGTTTCCCTCCTTCACGCAGCAGGCGCGGGAGGGGGTCCTTGCCGCCCTCCGCTGCGGAAAGAGCGTGACGGGCATCTTTCTTGCGGGAGAAGAGGACTTTTTCACCAACGAGAGCCGCAATGACTTTCTGCGCCTCTGCGAAAAGGCGGGGGAGGCCCCCCAAAGGTTTGCCGCGAAGAAAAAACTTTCGGGAGAGCCCGCCCTTCTCTTTGAAAACCTCTTCTCCTCCGCGCCGACCGCGGAGAAGGTCAGAACGGACGGGGTATTCCGCTTTTCCGCCTGCGACGAGCAGGAGGAGATGCGCATCGTCGGCGCCCTCATAAGACGGGAGATGTCTTCGGGCCTGCGTCCGCGGGAGATCGCCGTTCTGGTCCCCGGGGAAGAGAGCTTCTCCCATGTGGAAAAGTGTTTCCGCGAATACAAAATTCCCTTCTATGCCGACAAAAAGAGGAGCTTTTCGGAGCACCCCTTCTGCAGATTTTTGCTCGCGGTATTGAGCGCCGTCATCGACGGAACACTCCCCGAGGACGCCGACGAGATCGCCTCGAGCCGATATTTCGGCTTAGGCGGGAACGAGTATCGGAACTATCTTTTAAAGTTCGGCGGATACCGCGGCGCGGTGAGACGGGAGATCAAGGAAGAGGACTCCCTCTTCGACTACGACGTAAAGTCCCTCACGGCTTGCCGCGAAAGAATGCTGAAGATCCTCTCCCTCTTTCCCCGCAGGGCAAAGGGGAGCGAGTACGTCTTAGCTGTGAGAGCGCTCATGCAGTTTTTCTCTGCGGAGGAGGTCACGGAGCGGCTCAAGGAGAACTTCACGGGCGCGGAGCGCACTTTTTTGGAGCTCGGTCCCCTCGAAAAGGTCCTCTCGGAGATCAATTCCCTCGCGGGAGAGAGGAGTTTTACGGCGCGGGAGTTCCGCGAAGAGCTCAAAAACGGGCTGTCCGCCCTCAAAATTTCCATGATCCCGCAGTCGCTTGACGCGGTGTTCGTCGGTGACGTGACGGAGAGCCGCTTCGAACGGGTCAAGACCCTCTTCGTCGTGGGGCTCACCGAGGAACTTCCCCCGGTCAGCCGCGATTCGGCGGTCATCACGGACGGGGAGATGGAAAAACTCGAAAAAGTCAAGGTGGAGATCGAGCCGAAGATCGCGCAGGTGAACGCCCGCGCGAGGGAGAGCATCGCCCTGAATCTGTGCGCCTTTGAAAAAAATCTGTACATCAGTTATCCTCTGCAAAAGGGGGGACAGGCGGCGGAGAAAAGCGAAATTTACAAGGACATCGAAAAACTTTTCGACATGCCGCCCATGCCCGACCTCTTTCCCTTCGACTGCTGCGAAAAAGATCCCGCTCTTTTGCGGCTCTTGAAAAAAAGTTATAACTTAGAGCAGAAGGAAAAGCGGGACGCCCTCTATGAATTTTTGAAGGAGGAGTACGGCGAAAAACTTCCCGAGGGGCTCCTCTCCGAGAACAAGAAGGAGAAAGTTTCCTTCGGTGAAAAGCGGGAGAGCGTCTCCCCCACTCTGCTCGAAAAGTACTTCGAGTGCCCCTATGCGAGTTTTGTCTCGAGAGTTTTGCGGCTCAAGGAGCGGGAGGAGCGCGCTCTTCTCGACACGGACGCGGGAAATTTCATTCACGCCGTCCTTCAAAAGTGCGCGGACCTCTTCGAGGAGATTTCAAGCGCGGAAGAGTGCCGCAAGGCGGCAAGAAGGCTCTCCCGGGAGCTCATGGAGACCCCCCGCTATGCCTTTCTCAAGGAGACCCCGCAGGGGGAGTACACCGCACAGAGACTTCTCCGCGAGGCAGAGGAGGTCTGCCTTGCCGCCTGGACGCAGGTCTTCTCCTCCTGTTTTCATGTCAAAAAGACGGAGGAGAACGTCTCCATTCCCTCGATCTCTCTCTCGGGAAAGCCGGACCGCATCGACTGGTCGGAGGAATTTGTCCGCGTCATCGACTACAAGACGGGAAAGATCGACGACACTCCCGTCTCCTACTACACGGGCAGAAAGCTGCAGCTCGGGCTCTATCTGAAGGCGGCGAGCGCAGACTCTCTCAAGCCCGCGGGGGCGTTCTACTTCCCCGCAAGCGAGAGATTTTTGAAAGAGGGGGAGAATCCCTTCCGTCTCAAGGGATTTTTCTGCGAGGAAGAAGAGGTCCTTCTCAACATGGACCCCAAGCTCGAAGAGGGAAAGACGAGCGAGTTCTTCGAAGGAAAACTTTCGGGAAGGAGTTCCGGAAAGGGCATGGATCGGGAGAATTTCGACGCCTTTTTGGAGTACTCCGTGCTGCTCGCGACAAGAGCCGAGCATGAGATGAAAGAGGGGATCATCGAGCCCTCTCCCTACAAGGAGAGCTGTATCTATTGCAAATACAAGTCGATGTGCGGATTCATCGGCGAGCCGAGAACGGAGAAGGCGATCGGCTGTGAGGAGATCGCGCGGATCGTCAAGCGCGAGAAGGGGGAGATTTGAGTTCACTGACGCCGGAACAGAGAGAGATCGTCGACGCAAGGGGAGAAATTCTCGTCTCCGCCTCGGCGGGCAGCGGAAAGACCTTCGTCATGATCGAGCGGCTCGTCGAGCTGATCCTATCGGGGGCGGACGTCAAGCGTGCGCTTGCGATGACCTTCACGAACCGCGCCGCCGCGCAGATCAGAGAGCGGCTCCGCCGCGCCCTTCAGGAGCGGCTCAGAAATGCGGAGGAGGAAAAGGTCCGCAAAAGGCTCAAAGAGCAGCTCTCCGCCCTCCCCATGGCGGATATCTGCACCATCCATTCCTTTTGCCTGCGGATCGTCCGCTCCCACTTCTATCTTGTCGGCGTGGATCCATCCTTTCGGATCGTCTCCGAGGACAGCGCGGAGGGGAAAATGCTCTCTGCGCGGGCTTTGAGCGAGGTCTTCGAGAGCTGTTATGCGGAGAGCGACAAGGACTTTTTGGGGCTCCTCACCGTCTATTTTCACAAGAAAAAGGACGAAAAACTCAAGGGGATTTTGCTCTCCCTCTATCAGGAGGTGAGAAAGCAGCTCTGCTACCGCGAACTTCTTCAAAGAGCGGGAGAGGACCTCTTCGAAAAGAGCTGCGCAGCCCTCGAACAGGATCTTTCCGAGCGCATTTCCTTCTGGAAGGCGCGTGCCGCCTATCTGCGCGATCGTTTCGACGAAAAGGACAAAATTCAGAAAAATCTCTGTGAAATGCTCGGCTTGCTCGCCCCCCTCTCGGGGGTGAAGGGGCTCTTTGCCTTAAAAGCTGCGGCGGGCGGGGGGATCAAGCTCATGCGGATGCCCCGCTCCGCGGACTACGAGGGCAGGGACGCCGAGAACTACCGCGCCGTCAAGGCGTGCGGGGATGCCGTCAAAGAAATTTACGGCGACCTTTCCGCATTCTCCGACGAGGAGACCGAAAGAAGCCGCTTTTTTGACGCGAGAGAAATCTCCGCCGCCCTTTCCAAACTCATTTTAAAGTATGACGAAGTCCTCACCCGCTTGAAGGGGGAGAACGCCGTCCTCGACTACAACGACCTCGAGCAGTATGCCTATGAAATTCTGCAGGACCCCGACGCGCGGGAGGCGATCTGTTCGAACTATGACTATGTGTTCGTGGACGAGTATCAGGACGTCAACGGCGCACAGGAGAGCATCATCAATCTTCTGGGGGGGAAGGAGCTCTTTCTGGTCGGCGACGCCAAGCAGGCGATCTATGCCTTCCGCGGCAGCAGATCCAAATTCTTTCTCGAACGGAGAAATTCCGTCGAAAAGTCCCTCTCACTCACCGAGAATTTCCGCTCCTCGCCCGCTGTCCTCGAGGCGGTGAACAGGGTCTTCTCCTATGCGATGACGGAGAAGACTTCGGGCATCGACTATGCCCGCGAGCCCATGCGCGGCGGGAGCCGATACGGCGGACATGACGGAAAAGTCTGCTTCTATTCTGTGCCCGAGGCGCAAAAAGAGGCACCTCCCGAGCGCGGAGTTTACGACATCTGGAAGAAGCGGGAGAGGGAATACGACGCGCAGGCGGAGATGATCGCCGACATCGTGATGGGGGAGTACGGCTCCGAATGGTACGATGCGGACGAAAAACTCGTCAAAAAGGTGAGATTCGGGGACATCGCGCTGCTCGTGAGGAGCAATTCGAGCGACGTCGACCGCATCATCGCCGCCCTTTCGAAGCGGGACATTCCCGTCTCTTCCACGGCGAAGGTCAACGTCTGCGACTTTTGGGAAGCCCGTCTTCTCATCGACTTTCTCTCCTACCTCGACAATCCCGAGCAGGACATTCCCATGGCGGGGGCGCTTCTCTCGCGGATCGGGGGAATGACGGAGGCGGAACTTTGCAAGGTGCGGGAGGCGTTTCCCGCCGAGAAGAATTTCCGCACGGCACTGAGGAAGTATTCCCGTCTTGAGGACACTCTCGCTTTGAAGCTCAAGGCGTTCTTCCTTCGTTCGGAGCAGTACCGCGCCCAAGCCGAGGTCAATTCCTGCGCCGAGATCGCGAACTTCTTGCTCTCGGACGGGCTCGAGGCGGAGATTTCGGCGAAGAAGGACGGGGAGCTACGCATGAGGCGGGTCAACCGTCTGATTTCCGAGATGCAGGGCAGCGTGGGAGACTTTCTGCGCCGTCTGAAGGCGGCGAAATATCGGGTGGACTATTCGGAGAACGGCGGCGAGGACGCTGTCAAAGTCATGACCATTCACGCTTCCAAGGGATTGGAGTTTCCCGTCGTCATTCTTCCGGGGCTCAATAACCCCTTCCACGGTCCCGACCGCGACGAAGTGCTGTTTTCGGAGGACTACCTGTTCGCGCCCAAGAGCTTCGACCGCGAGAGGGGGCTCGTCTATGAGAACGTGCTGCGGCGGGCTGCCATGCTCAAGATGGACGGCGAGGAGAGAAGGGGAGAACTCAACCTCTTCTACGTCGCGATGACGCGGGCAAAATACCGCCTTCATATGATCTTCCGCTCCTTCGAACAGGGGGACGCCGTCCACGCGAAGAGATTTTCGGACTTTGTCGACTTCGAGCCCTGCGAGAAGTACATTACGGAGAGCGAATTTCATCCCGCGGAAGAAGAGGAGAAAAAAGAACTCGTCTACCGCGCCGACGAGAAACTTGTGGAACGCCTGAAAGAGGTCTTCGGAAGGCAGCCCCAAGACGCCGAAATGCTCCCCATGAAGAGCACGGCGACCCAAATTTTGGAAGAGGAGCGGGAGAGATCCGAATTTCGGGGTACAGGCAAGGGCTCCACGGTTCAAGAGGGGCTCGCCTATCACGCCTTTTTGCAGAACGCGGACTTTTCCAAGACCGCCGAAGAGGAATTTTCCCGCATGAGAGAGGAGAAAATCCTTTCCGAGGAGTATCTCGCGCTTATAAGCGTCGAAAATTTAAAGAAGATCTTCGCCCTTCCCGCGATTCAACGGATGAAGGGACGGCAGGTTCTGCGCGAGCAGAAATTTCTCGCCATGCTCCCCGCCTCCAAGCTCTACGATACAAATTGCGAGGATGAAATTCTCGTGCAGGGTGCGATCGACGCCATGTACATGGAGGAGGAAGGCTGGGTGATCTTAGATTATAAATATTCCTCCCGCGGGGAAGAGGAACTGAAAAAAAGCTACGCCCCGCAGATCGCCGTCTACAAATTGGCGGCGGAGAGGGCGCTGGGCGTTGAGGGCATTCGCGCACGGCTCATCAATATCAGGCGCTGCGAAGAGATCGAAATGTGAAAAATTTTCTAAATAAGACAAAATTCGACCGAAAAGTCGAGAAAAAATAGGATAACATCGTAAAAGGAGAATCTGAATATGGATCTGATGTATCAATTGATGGACCTTGTGGCGAAACTTCCCGAACTTGTCGTGATCCTCGTCTGTCCCGCGCTGCTGCTCGTGTGCGGCGTGCTGTTTGCGATCTTCGGCCTGAAAAAGGTTTATCTTCCCGTCGCGGTCGGGCTCGGCGGCGTCGCCTTCTTTCTGACGGCGAGCAAGGACCTCGCCTCGAGCTTTGCCTACCTCGGACTGTATACCGTTTGGGCGATCCTCGTGACTCTCTTCTTCCTGATCCCGCCCCGCAAGAGGGGGACTTCGCAGGAGGAGATGTTCGAGACCTTCTACCGTCCCCTCGATTTGGGGGAGGAGAGCGAGAGCATTCCCGACGAAACTTTGGACGAGGAGGAGTGCAGCCTCCGCCTCTCTCACACTTTGGAGCTTCTCGAAAAGCTCAAAAAGAGCGACCTGTCCGCGGGTGACCGCCTCGAAGCGGACGCCCTCTCGAAGACTCTCGACGGCTTCTCCGAACGGGAGCTTACTTCCTCGGAGATGCGCTCCCTCAATGACTGCCTCGCCACCGTGTTGAAATTGACGGCGAAATATAAATTATGATATTTCGTCGAATTTCTTCCTGCGGAATAAATTCGACGAGGAAATGGCTATCGAGTTCCCACAACCCCGGTTCGGCGGTAGCGCCCGCCTCACCACGCCTCGCCACCAGCTCGGCTGTCGCGTTGCGCTCACAGCCCACCGGGCTGTTGAGCAGAAATGCAACGCTCCACTCAAAGTCGTTTCAAAAGACAATAAGCGTGCGGTGGCTCGCAAATTGTGTCGTGCAGCGCAGGGAAACCCTGCTCGCACACATTATTTAGAATTTTTACCGCTGTCATCCTGAGCGGAGTGTTGCGGAGCAACACGGAGTCGAATGGATCCCCCCGGTCGATAGAATGTTGTATTACGACCCGTCGCTCCCTCTGTCACCCTGAGCGTAGTCGAAGGGTCTCGTCCTTAATAAGGTGAAAGGGCGAGATGTTTCGACTCCACTTCGTTTCGCTCAACATGACATTAAAAGGGACAGTCCATCGCTTGCTTAGGGGATTTTTCGACTGCGCTCGGAATGACAGGAAGGAATGTACAAAGCGATGTCATGTTGAGCAGCCGCGCCGCCCGCATTTGCGGGCGGCGCGGCGTCGTCGAAACATCCCCTTGAGTTTCGACGGGACGTTCCTTATTATTATCAGCACAAAAAAATCGCCGCCCGGTGTGGGCGGCGTAGTTTTTTAAGGATTTCAGTGTTCCTTCGTCCATTCCAAATTTTCTTCGCAGTAGTTGGTGGTCAGGTACTTCGCTGCGGTGGAGGCGCGTTTCAGCTCTGTTTCGCTGAGGGGAGCGGCTCCCGCATACCAACCCGTCGGGTCTTCGAAGACCACGCTCTTCAGCTTTTGGCAGAGGTAGAATGCCCAGTAGCCGATGCGGTTGACCTGCTTGGGGATCGTGACTCTCTGAAGGGTTAATGCTCCAAGGAATGCGCCGACGGGAAGTTCCGTGATCCCTTTGCCGATGTGGACATCGGTGAGGTTGAGGCACTCACGGAAGCACTCGACCCCAAGCGAGGTGACGTTGTCCGGAATGTCGACCTCTGTGAGGTAAGCGCACTGCGAAAATGCGTGATCGCCGAGCGTCTTCAGGTTGGAGTTGAACGTCACGCCCGAGATCGCAGTCGCCTGGAATGCATAGCCTTCGATTATCTCCAGCTTTTCGGGGAAGACGATTTCGGTGTTCAAGGCAAGGCAGTAGTTGAACGCAACTTCTCTGATGGCTTTGAGCTCCGTCGGAAGATGGACAGATTTCAACGCAGTGCAGTTCATAAAGGCTTCGAAACAAATTTCCTCGACGCTGTTGGGGATCACGATCTCCTCGAGTCCGACACAACTTGTAAATGCCATGTATCCGACCACAGTCAGCGTGCAGGGAAGATGGACCTTCGATAAATTTAAGCGGTTTTCGCCGTCGCTGCCGAATCCCTCTCTGAAAAAGGCTTCCGACATTTGCGCCTGGGTGTACTGTCCGGAGTACGCGTAATCATCCCAGTTTTGTTTGCTCACTCCGACGCAGGTGACGGGAAGTCTATCTTCCGTAGAACCCGTGGGACTGTAGAAAATGGGAATATTGACTTCCGTATAGTCCTCTTTCTCTCCGCCGCCGACGGAATAGGCGATGGTCTCGCCGTTCTCCCCCTTGATCGGGGTATACAGGAGCCCTTCCGTGCCCTTGAAATATTCATCGCAGATCGTGCAGTGGACGTCGCTGTTGTCGTGCTTGTTTGCGCCGTACTCATATCTGCAGAGGTCGCAGACCTTCCAGTGCTCCTCCGCATTCGCCATGTACTGATCGGAGAAGTGTTCGCCCTCGTTGTAGTTCTCTTCGCAGATCGAGCAGTGCTGGCTGTGCTTGTCGGCGTCCTGATTCCACACCGTTCCGTCGTGTCTCTCCTCTTCGAGCTTCGCCTTGCACTCGGAGCAAGCCTTCCAGTGGGAGAGGTCGTCCGTCGTCCAGCCCGCCTCCTTCTGGTGAGGGCCCTCCTGCGACGTCATTTCGCAGACGGTGCAGTACATCCAGTGGGTCTCTTCATTGCCCTGCCATTCCTGTTCATGCTTGCCCTCGAGATACCTCTTGTTGCACTCGGAGCATTCCTGCCAGTGGTTGGTCCCGTCGGTCTGCCAACCTGCGGAGACGTGATCGACTTCCTCATAGATCCCCTGGCAGTCGAGACACTGTTTGTAGTGCTTGGTGTCGTTCGAGGACCAGCCCTCCGAACGGTGGTCTGCCTCATTGATCTTTGCTTTGCACTCGGAGCAGGACTGCCAGTGGGAAGTCTTGCTCACCTGCCACGTGCCGAGGTTATGATCGCCCTCCGCGAAGGAGGTGTTGCAGACTGTACATACCTTATAGTGCGCGACGTTATCGTACTTCCATTCGTCCGACGTGTGATCCTCGAAGTTGTACTGTTCGCCGCAAGTATCGCAGATCTGGTAATGCGAAGTCGCGTTGTGCTTCCACTCACCGGATTCGGTCTTGTGCTGATGGTTTGTTTCGCCACATGCCCCAAACGCGCACAGGGCGCAGAAGAGGGCAAGCACGACGATCAACAGATATCTTTTACGCATAGTCACCTCGTAAAAATTGGATTTTACTCTATTATACTATCATATCCCCGCTTTGTCAAGTAGAAACTATAAAAAACAGGGCAAAATTTATTGGAAAAGGGGAGCAAAGTACCCCCGATTTCCCGAAAAAAGGCAGTTATCCACATTTCCACAACGGATTTGTGGATAATTTACAAACTTATCCACAGGACTGTGGATAAGAAACTTTCTTGTCAATAAAGACGGAGACTCCCTTTTTCCTCATGCGCGAAATGAAGAGGGTGAGGGGAATGCCGAGCCCGTAGATCCACACCGATTGGGAGATGAGAAGGGAGAAAAAGTTCCAGCCGTAGGCGATCGCGGCGGAGGCGAATCCTTCGGTGAGCCCCGAGATGTAGACGATGATGACGGGCACGACGAGGGCGTTTAAAATCACGGGAAAGAATCCCCCGAGCCCGATGCGCAAAGTTGTATTGAGGGCGGAATGTTTGGTTTCGGAGAAAATTTTTCCCATCAGAAAGGTGAGAAAAGCGGCGGCGAGGGTCACGAAGGAGCCCAAAAAGATGTCGGCGACGCCGTACTGCGAGAGAAGGTTGGAGAGCATACAGCCGATCCACAGGGCGGGGATCGCCTCGGGATAGAAGAGGGGCAGAATGCAGAGCGCTTCGGCGGGACGGAATTGAAAGAGTCCGTTAAAGCTGAGCACGCCGAAAGAACAAGTAAGCGCAACATACAGCGCGGCAATAACGCCCGCGCGGCAGATGCGCTTGGTGGTGAAGAAGTTTTTCATGAAATTGTACCTCGGTTTTTTTATTTGGGCAACTTTTGTCACCCATTTGGAAGTGTTTGCCGAAAACCTTCCGTCGAGCTTATCTTATAACGAAAAAAAGTTTTTGTCAAGCGATTTTGAATGTCCCGTCGATTGCTTAGGGGATGTTTCGACGACGCCGCGCCCCCCGCGACTTTTGTCGCGGGGGGCGCGGCTGCTCAACATGACAGGGTGGTAACGTGTCATTCCGAGCGGAGTCGAGGAATCCCCCCGGTCATCAGACAAGTCTGTAATCGTCTTACGAAAGCGGGCGGGTGGGGCGGAAGGCGATCAGCCAAAAGAGCAGCCAGCCCGCGGCGATCCCCGCAAGGGAGAGAAGGGAGCGGTAGGCGATCTGGTTCCCGCCGCAGAGAAAAAGCAGCAGGTCAAATCCCGAAAATGCGTAGATGGATGCGAAAATCCCGAGAAAAAACAAGATCCCGCAGCAGATCAAAGTCGTGAGTTTCATTTCCTCATTATGTGCGGAAAAGGGGCGTCTATGCAGAATTTGGAAGAGGTTTTCGGGTATAAACGAGGCGCGGCGGGGTCAAAATGATAGCGTAAGGGAGGATGAACATGGAATTTACCAAGACGCGGACATTCTACAATCTCGCAAGAGGTTTTGCGGGGGAAAGTCAGGCGGGAATGCGGTATCAATTGACGGCAAGAGCTGCGATGCAACAGGGCTATGAAGTCCTTGCAGATACCATTCGTACTATAGCAAAGAACGAGACAAATCACGCAAAGGTTTTCTTTGAGGCGATCCAACAGAACGCGGGAAGCCAAAACGAAGTTCATATCGACGCGAATTTTCCTTTCCATGCGGGGACGATCGAAGAAAACTTAAACTTTGCGGCGATCGACGAGAGAGACGAAGCGGAAGTACTCTATCCGGAATTTGCAAGGATCGCGCGGGAAGAGGGGTTTGAGCAAATCGCGCTCAAATTCGAAAAGGTAGCGATGGTGGAGGGCAATCATCGGATCATCTTCGAATATCTTTACGAGGCGTTCAAGGACGGCTCCCTCTACAAGGCGGAAAGACCGATGCTGTGGATCTGCGGCGAGTGCGGATATATGCACACCGCAAAAGAAGCCTGGAATATCTGCCCGCTCTGCGGCGCGTCTCAGGGTGAAGCCCAACTTCATCTCCCCTTCAAAAAGGAGAATATATGAAAAACAAGAAGTCCAATGATACGCAGAACAAGCAGAGCTGTGACACCAAGAACGTCAAGAACAGCAAGAGCTCTTCTTCGAGAAGCGGCTCCACCAAGAACTGCGGTTAAGCGTGAAAGCGGAAAAAGCCCTGCAAAAGGGCGCAAAAATGAGATCGAATGAGGACGAACAGGGCAGCTATACCGGCGTAAATTCGCAGGATGTATCCGAAAAACCCATTCAAGATGCAGACGATCTTTAAAACAAGGGGAGGAACGAGATTTCGTTCCTCTTACTTGTTTTTTTGGTTTCGTCGAAAAGCTCGCTCCGCGATCTTTCTCGACGAGGAAATGAACTTCCGTACCTTCACTTACCCCGTCCTCGCGGTCGCCTTGTTTGACAACAAGCCGCAAGCTGGCAAATTGAGTCGTGCAGCGCAGGGAAACCCTGCTCGCACCACGGGATTTAGAACAAAGGGCGAGATGTTTCGACTTCACTTCGTTCCGCTCAACATGACAATAAATAGCGATGTCATTCTGAGTGAAGCGAAGCGGAATCGAAGAATCCCCCTAACTTTCGACGGGACATTCCTAAAATAACTGCGCGAGGCAAGGTTTCCTTGCCGGAGCGGTTTGGCGGTAGCTTTGGGCGGCAGGGACCGCCGCAAAGCCCGGAGCGCTTGCCGGCGCTCCTGTCACGGTGCGCTCACAGTCCGCAGGACTGTTGAGCAAGAATGCACCGTTCCACCCGCCGAACCCCGCCTCGCCACCAGCTCGGCTGTCGCGTTGCGGTTCACAGCGCACTGCGCTGTTGAACAGAACTCGCAACGCTCCACCCCATTTGCCGAACCCCTTCGGCTTAGTGTCGAACAAGGCGACCGTGAGAGTTACTGAATCAAGGCGCAAAAGCAAATTTCCTCGACGATAAATATTGCGAAGCAAGATTTTCGTCGAAATCTTTGGAAAATTTTTTATAACTTTTCACCGAATCGTTGACTTTATGTCAAATTTCGGGATATAATAAGATATAGTGGACGAGTAATACCCCAAGGAGGAAGTATGAGGAAGTTTTACAAATTATTTTCGGCGGTACTGGGCGGTGCGATGATCCTTTCTCTCTCCGCGTGCGGGATCAATTTCGATCAGGGCGGCACAAGTACCGGCGGGCGCAATCCCTATGACGTTGCGGACAGTTTGGGTCAGGTGGACTTTGGCGACAGCGAGGCGAAATGGCTCGCGCAGATCAATGGCAGCGAGGAGAGCGGGAAGGATACCTTCACCCTTGCCACCAACCGTGCGCTCGTCTCTTCGGTCGCCGTCGTCAGCACCTTCGAACGTGCGGGCAGCAGCGGAGGATCGCTTTTCGGCGACGATCAGGACAAAATTACGAGCATGGGGTCGGGAATTTTCTATTCCGTCGACCGCGAGGCGGGAGACGCCTACGTCATCACCAACTATCATGTCGTGTTCAGTTCCTCGAGCAAGGGCAACGAGACGATCCCGCACATCAGCGACGATATCACCCTCTACCTCTATGGGGGCGTGATCACGGGACGGGAGATCAAGGCGACCTTCTTGGGCGGGTCGATGAACCATGATATCGCCGTTCTTCAGATCGAAAACAGCGATATATTAAAGGATAGCTCGGCGCTTGCCGTCGTGCCCGGAAATTCGGACACCGTCACCGTCGGCGAGAGGGTGTTTGCGGTCGGAAATCCGGACGGGGAGGGCTTCTCCGTCAGCACGGGGATCATCTCCGTGGACGCAGAATATGTGGATATCATGTCTGCCGACAACAGCAAAACCGTGAGTATGCTCGAAATGCGCACGGATACCCCCATCAATCACGGCAACTCGGGGGGCGGGCTGTATGCGGAGGACGGCAGACTCCTCGGGATCGTCAACGCGCGTTCGGAGCGATCGGGCGTTGTCAATTTCGGATACGCCATTCCCGTCAACCTCGCGCTCGCGGTCGCGCAGAATATCATCGACAACAGCGGGTCGAACGACTCGAAGGGAGCCCTCTGCGCCATGCTCGGCATCACCGTGCAGGTGACGGACAGCAAGGGCGTCTACGACGAGGAGACGGGAAAAGCCTATATCATGCAGACGCTCACGGTGAAGGAAGTCACCATCGGCGGCGCGGCGTTCGGAAAGCTGAGAGAGGGAGACGTCATTTACTCCATTCAGGTCTCGGGCAGGGAGCCCGTCGTGATCACGAGAATGTATCTGCTCACCATAGAACTTTTGAAGGTGAGAAAGGGGGACACCGTCACGATCGTGCTCTCCCGCGGCGAGGAGACTTTGACTTTCGAAATTTCCTACGAGAAAAATTCGGATTTTACGGTAAATAACTGAAAAAGTTTCGAACGAAATCTTCCTGTGGAATCTTTCGTTCGAGGAAATTGACCTGTTTGCCTTGAATAGGTTGTCGTCTCGGTCGCTTTCACGACAATGTGCGTCCTGTGGGGCGCAAATTGAGTCGTGCAGCGCAGGGAAACCCTGCTCGCACACATTATTAAAATTTAGCGATGTCATCCTGAGCGGAGTCTCAGTGCGGCGGTAGTGCCCGCCGCACCCCGCCTCGCTACCGGCTCGGCTGTCGCGTTGCGCTCACAGCCCACCGGGCTGTTGAGCAGGAATGCAACGCTCCACCCCCCGGTCGATAGACGGGCATGTATTTGATTATGGAAAAGAGTTTGGATGAAAAAATTACGGAAAATCTGAAGTTCGAGATCGAACATTCCGCAAAGACGAAGGTGGAGATCGCGAAGGCGATCGGGATCACGCCCTCCTCGCTCTCGCAGTATCTTGCGGGACGCGCCCAGCCGTCGCTTGCAAATTTGTCTCGGCTCTGCAACTTTCTCGACATTTCCGCAGACGACATCTTAGAAGTGCATTAAAACACAGTAAAATACATTGTTGATAACGATGTTGATAAAGTTTCGAACGAAATCTTTCCTACGGAAATATTTACGTTCGAGGAAATTGATTCGTATTTGGAATTAGAATGCGCCACCCACAAATTGTGGGCGGCGCACTGCCTTTTGTCTTAAATTTACTGCGCGGAGCAGAATCGCCATTCTGCGGCAGCGCACCCAATTTGCGCGACTCTTCGCGCTTATTGTTTTTTGAAACGAACAAGAGGACCAAGTCGTGGGAATTCGAGAGCCCATTTCCTCGACGATAAATATTGCGCAGCAAGATTTTCGTCGAAAAACCTTTACGCTTTATTCTCCGACCCCAGCACATCGCAGATCTTGTGCTTGACCATCTCCTTCATGGAGGCGCGGGCGTCGCCGAGGTACTGTCTCGGGTCGAAGTGGGAGGGATTCTCGAAGAGGTGCTTTCTGACGGCTGCCGTGAAGGCGACGCGAAGGTCGGAGTCGATGTTCACCTTGCAGACGGCAAGTTTGACGGCTTTTTTCAGTTCGCTCTCGGGGATCCCGATCGCATTCGGCATGGAGCCGCCGAACTCGTTGACGATGGCGACTTTGTCCTGCGGCACCGAAGAAGCGCCGTGTAAAACGATGGGGAATCCGGGGAGTCTTCTTCCGATCTCCTCGAGAATATCGATGCGCAGTTTGGGGTCCTGTCCGGGCTTAAACTTGTATGCGCCGTGAGAGGTGCCGATCGCGATCGCGAGGGAGTCGATCCCCGTGCGCTCGGTGAACTCCTGGACCTCGTCGGGAGAGGTGAAGAGAGCGTCTTTTGCTGCGACATTGACGTCGTCCTCGATCCCAGCGAGCTTTCCAAGCTCCGCTTCGACGACCACGCCCCGCGCGTGCGCGTATTCGACGACTTCCTTCGTCGTTCTGATATTCTCCTCCCAGGGCTTGGAGGAGGCGTCGATCATGACGGAGGTAAATCCGTTCTCGATCGAGGACTTGCAGATTTCAAAATCCGCGCCGTGATCGAGGTGCATGGCGACGGGAATGTGCGAGCATTCGACCGCAGCCGCCACGAGGTGGCGCAGATAGACGGGATTCGCATACTTCCGCGCACCCGCAGAGACCTGCAAGATGACGGGCGAGTTGCATTCTTCGCAGGCTTCGATGATCGCCTGAATGGTCTCCATGTTGTTGACGTTGAAGGCGCCGATGGCATAGCCGCCCTCATACGCCTTTTTGAACATTTCCGTGGTTGTTACTAAGGGCATGATTTCCTCCGATTTTTTCAAGATTTTCCTTATTATAACGCTTTTGAAAAAAAAAGACAAACGCTTTTCGCCCGAAATTTCAAATCGGGAAAGAAAGCAAAAATTCGCTACAATCGGTGTCGTTTCGCAAAATCCGCGTGATAAAATAACGGATACTTTCCCCCGAAGGCACGCAAGGGGAGAGAAATCTATTTCAAGGAGCTTTTGTCATGAAAGTCATCAGGAAAACCTTTTTGACGGCGGCAGTGCTGGTATTTTCGATTGCGCTATGCCTGCTCTCCTCCGTCCTCGTACTCGCGGCGTGCAGTGAGAAAGTCACGCTGCGGTTCGAGACCTATGGCGGCACCTACCTCGAATCGGTCGAGGGAAAGGTCGGCACCGCCTACACCGTTCCCAAGGAACCGCAGAAAGAGGGGTACTACTTCGAGGGTTGGTATCTAAGCAGCGATTTTTCGGGATCGCCGCAGGAACTCCCCGAATCCATGCCAGACGAGAGCCGTACTTATTACGCGAAGTACGGGCGCTATCCCGTCCTCACGCTGCAACCGGAGGGGGGAACGATCTCGAAAACGACCCACCTCATCAAACCGGGCGTCAACATCACAAGCTTTCTAAGCGATTTTAAGCCGCAGAAGGAGGGACTTCTCTTCGGCGGTTGGTATTTGGGCGACGACCCTCTCGATCCCGAAAAAGTCATGGACGAGAACGATCTCACCCTGACCGCACGCTATAAGGCGGAGTACTCCGTCAATGTATACCTGCAAAATGCAGACGAGCCCGAAAAGTTCGAACTGAGCGAACTTTCAAAGAGCGGCTCCGATTGGGAGGGCAATGAACTTCGTCCCGATCTCACCCCGCCCGAACATTTCCTCAGAGACGAGAGCAAGCCCTATGAGGAGAGCAGGACTTTGTGCGCGGGCGAGAATGTTCTCGAGTATTATTTCGTTCGAAAGAGCGTCAATCTTACATATTCCGTCCTCTCTCCAAGCGGCGAGAAGAGGGAAATTCTTCTTTCGACGCGCTACGGCGCGACGGTCACCCTTCCCCAAAGTCCCATTGAGGAGAAAGACGCCGCCTTCTTCGGCTGGGCAACGGATGCGTCCGCGCCCGCGACCTATCTTCCCGACGAAACCATGACCATGGGGTCCGAAAATATGACGCTCTATGGCACCTGGGGGAGAAAATACGACAATGTGCGCGGAAACGGATACCTTGTTGTCGAAAACCTCGAGCATAACGGAAAACAGCAGGCTGTCTTCCGTGAAGAGGGCAGTATTTCGCGGGGAGACTTCTTCGGTGAGACGAAGCGTTTCGAACTCAGCGGCCTCAAGGGCCGTCTCGACGGAAGAGGAGGGTGTCTGCTCGACGATTCGGGCAAGTATCTTTGCTATATGCTCCGCTACAATCGTGCGGGTGAGGAGTTCGGAAAGCTCACCCTGTCCTTTGACGACAATACCGCAAAGTACAGCTTGGGCGAGTCCACGCTCGAGGGCAGTTATTTCTATGAGTATGACGAGTCGGAAAATGCCTACACGGGAAAATATGTCTTCCAAAGCGGAGAGGAAAAATTCTATTTCACCCTCGGGCAGAACAATAGCTTTTTGAGGGAAGGGGCCGAAAAGGGCGAGTATCTTCGATTCGACGGAAGAGACCTTCTCGGGTTCGACGAGCTTCTTCTCGACGGCTTCGGCGGCGCACGGGCGAAGATCGCGGGTGAAAGTTTTTCGGGCGGCTACCGCGGGAGCGGACTTTCCGAAAAGGAGTGGATCTTCGAGTGCGAGGGAAAGACCTTCCGCTTCCTTCTCTGCGAGAGAAGTTTCTCGGCGGGAGAGGCGGAGGTCGGCGACGAGGTCTTCCTCGTCTATGACGAAGCTCTCTCGGGAACCTATGAGGGCGGCGGAACACTCGTCCTCGACGGCTATGGCCTGAGCGGCGAATATCGCTCCGCAAGCGGGGAGAGCGCCGTGGGCGCCTTCGAGCGAAAGGGGGATTTTGTCACCCTGTATGCGAAAAACACCCTCCGCTTCACCCTGCGCGGCACAAAATTCTCCCGCACGGGCGAGGAGGCGGGAAGCTACGAAGGAAAAGCGGGAGAGCTCTATTTGGACGGCGCGGGCTACTGCAAACTGACAAAGTCGGACGGACACATTTCGGAGGGGAGCTATCAGAAGCTCTCTCAGGGGGAGATCGAGTTCACGCCCTCGACGGGGGAGACGCTGCGCGTCAGGATCAATGAGAGTGGATACGACCTCTTTGACAGCGCCCTCTACGGCAATTTCGAGGGGTCCTATACCGCCCGCCTCTTCCTCGACGGCTACGGCAGCGGCGTGTATACCTCCATTGACAGCGACACTTCCTTCCCGATCACGGTGGGACACTTCGACGGAGAATTTTTGCAGATCTTCTCGGAGCGCTTCGAAAAGCCCCGCTACTACCGCATCGACGCGGACCGCGAACTCTACCTTCTGCAGGGCCCCGCGGTGGGGATCTATCCCCTCTTCGAGGGCGGCGAGGAGAAAGGGGACTACCTCGTCCTCTATGACAAGAGCAGCGGAAAGCTCGTCCGAGGCGGGATCCCCGTGAACGGGACCTATACCTTCAACGCTTCGGAAAATGAAGTCGTCTTCACCTCGGACGTGAACGGAGAGCGGTTCCGCATCATCGAGACCGACCAAAAGGCAACCTGTATTCGATTTACGGGCAATGAAACGTATGACGGAGAGGGGCGGCTCACCCTCGACGGCTACGGCCACGCCGTTTACCAAAGGGATGGGACTATCGAGGGAGAATATCGTCTCACCGACTACGGCGTCGAACTCATTTCGGCAGATGAAGTTTTGCGTTTCACCCTTTCTGAGAAAAAAATTCAGGGAAAGATCGAATACCTGCGCTATTTCGGGGAAGAAGGGGAACTGTGGCTGGAAAAGAACGGAGAAAGGGCGGTCTACCGCGGCGAAAATACCCTCGAGGGCAGCTATCAGGGACAAAATTTCCTCTTTGATGGGGAGCTGAAGTTCTCGTTCAAAGTGTTTGAAGAAAGCTTTGCATTCTACCGTCCCGAGACCGAGAAGACCTATTCCGTCAAGGGGGGAGGCTCCCTCGCGCTCGACGGCTGCGGGAATGGCGATTTAAGCTTCGGGGACGTCATCGCAAAGGGGAAGGCGGAAGTGAGGGGAGAGATCATAATCTTCCGTTCCGAATCGCTGAAGACGCTGACGGGTTCCCGCGCCTTCCGCATCGCGGGCGAGGAACTGGAGCCCCTCGGCGAGGAATACGGGAACTATTCGAACGAGGAGTTCTTCCTCGACGGACTCGGAAACGCAGTCTATCGCGGCGTGAGCGGGAGCTACCGCAAACTCGAAAACACCGAGCGGGAGTTCCTCTTCGAGGGCGGAGAAATTTCCTTCCGCTTCCGGATCAAATATGAGGATGGGGTGCTGATTTTTGAAAAATTCAGTGACGCACTCTACGCGCAGACGGGGACTTATACAACGACGCTCGGGACGCTCATCGTCAGCGGCTACGGCGTGGAACTTTTGGATGAGTCGGGAAACAGGACAACGTGGAAAGTCATTTCGGCAAGCGACAAGGCGTTCGTCGCCGAGACGCCACAGGGCGTCCGCTACCTCGTCGTCGGCAGCACCGTCCTCGGCGCGAACGAAAACAATAAAATAAAATAATTTTTCGTCGAAAAGGTTTCGAACGAAATCTTCCCTTCGGGAATATTTACGTTCGAGGAAATGAGCTTTCGAGTTCCCACAACCCCGGTTCGGCGGTAGCGCCCGCCTCACCACGCCTCGCCACCAGCTCGGCTGTCGCGTTGCGCTCACAGCCCACCGGGCTGTTGAGCAGGAATGCAACGCTCCACTCAAAGCTGTTTCAATTGACAATAAGCGTGCGGTGGCTCGCAAACAGGGGCGTGCAGTGAAGAATTGTGATTCTTCTCGCACCATGGGATTTAGAAAAAAAGGCAATGCGCCGTCCGCAAGGTGGACGGCGCATTTATGTTACCGATGTCATTCTGAACGGAGCAACGCAATGCGTTGCGAAGTTGAAGAATCCCCTCGGTCGATAGATTGTTGTAATACGCATAATGCGCCGCGCTACGAAAGTAGCGCGGCGCAAAGTTTTAAATCTCACAATTCAAAAACATTGTAAATTGTTTTATTGCGTCGACGCGCGTAATCACAAGCATTCCATGCCCCGCCGTAGCAAAATTTTACGCCTGAAATAACAATATCTACTTTCTCGACAAGCAATTTATTCGTACGATCGATTGCATAGCGAGGGGGAACATTGCCTTCCAATAAATATATTGAATTGTCAAAATCCTCGGGTAATTCTTTTTTAGAATTTAAATAAGAGAGCACCAGAATATTTTGAATATTTGGAAATTTTCTCTTGCATAAAGCTACTTTTTGCGCACATAGTCTATCAAAATTTCCACGGTATCCATTGTAAAATTCGATTATTCCATCTTCTGAAATCAGTTCCTCAAGCAAATTTTTTAATTTTTCTCCAATTTCAGATTCATAATCGAAATATTTTCTATGACCGAAAAAAGCACAAGATTTCATTTTTATATCTCCTTATTTCTCCTTTTGAAATAAAAATTATGCGAACTTGCATAACAAGAGATATTTTATGCGAAATCGAATAAAATGTCAATAGATAGAGTGCGAAAAAATGGATTTTGAAAGTCAATTGGGGAAAAATTTAAGAGAGTGGCGCGAAGGAGCGGGGCTGACGCAGCTGAAACTTTCCGAGCTCACGGGAATCAATCAAAGCATGTTTTCCCGTTGGGAGTCGGGAGAAAACCTTCCATCCATTCGCGATTTGATCACTCTTGCCGATTTTTATCATATTTCTCTCGACGAACTCGTCGGAAGAGACTCATAAACCAAGACTGCGCCGCCCACTTTCGTGGACGGCGCAATCTTCTGTCATTCCGAGCATACGCGCCTTCGATTCCGCTTCGCTCCACTCAGAATGACAGGAAAGAATGAACAAAACGATGTCATGTTGAGCGAAGTCGAAACATCTCGCCTTTTTGTCCCAAAATCCCATGGTGCAAGCAGGGTTTTCCTGCGCTGCACGACTCAATTTGCCGAGCCTCGGCTTATTGTCGTTTGAAACGAACGAGACGACCAGGTTGTGGGAACTCGAGAGCCCATTTCCTCGAACGAAAGATTCCGCAGGAAGATTTCGTTCGAAACAATCTACTCTCTTTCGACAGTGATGACCGTTTCGAAGTCGCCGAAGACTTTGACGGCGCGGCAGACGTCCTCGTAAATTTCCTTGTCGCTCTTTGGGCAGGAGAAGGGGACGCCGACTTCGAAGACGATCTTTGTGCGGCTGCCCCGCACCATGCGGAAGTCATGGAGGTCCATGCCGTCGACCATGCCGTCGATCGCGGAGAAAATTTTCTCCTTCAATTCCTCCGCCTCAACGTCGTCGAGGGCGACGGGGTCGAGGTGCGCGGTAAGTTCCACGCCGAACTTTTCCCCGATCTCCCGCTCGATCGCATCGAGCAGTTCATGGGTGACGGTTGCGGGCTCGGAGGCGTCCGTCTCGATGTGGACGGTCGCGAAGACCTTGTGCGGTCCGAAGGGGTAGACTTTGAGATCGTGAAGCCCCAAAACGCCCGAATGGGTCAGAATTTTTTCCTTGATTTCGCTCAAAAGCTCGCGCGAGGGCGCCTGCCCCAAAAGCTTGGAGCTTGCGTCGAGCAGAATTTTCAGCCCCTGTCCCAAGATGAAGAGGGCGACCAAAATTCCGACCCATCCGTCCGCTTTCAGTCCGTAGCGGCAGAGAAGTGCGCCGAGGGCGGTCGTGAGGGTCGCCAACGTGTCGCACGCGCTGTCGAGAGAGGCGGCATAGAGAACGTCCGAATTTGTCCTCTTCGCAATGCGGCGATAGAGGATACACATCGTGATTTTCAAGAGGGCGGAGACGCCGAGGACGAGAAAGACTGCAAGTTCCGCATGAACTTCTTCGGGCAGGAGCACGCGGTCGATGGATTCCCGCAGAAGTTCCACGCCGAGCGCGACGACGAGAAAGGCAATGCACATCGAGGCGATGTATTCGGCGCGCTGATGGCCGTAGGGGTGGTCCTCGTCGGCGGGCTTTGCGGCGATGCGATAGGAGACGAGCGCAATCAGACAGCTCCCCCCATCGGAGAGGTTGTTGACCCCGTCCGCCACGACGGACACAAGCCCGAAGATCACCCCGACCGCGATCTTTGCCGCGGCGAGGAGAAAATTCAAGGCGAGCCCGAGGGAAGAGGCGAGCTTTTTTCGACGTTCGATATCCATAAGACGCTCAGCCGCTCTCCTTTCTGCGCACTTCCTCCAAAATCTCTCTCGCCTGCACGGGAATGCGCCCCAGCCCGTCCAAGCCGATGTTTACAAGATAGTTGATCCCGAGTTTTTCGAGTTTTTTCTTGGTCTCGAGAATTTTTTCGGGGCTCCTCCACTCGGGATAAGCCGTCGTAAATCCCCAGGAACAGTTGAGGGTGCAGGCGGATTCATACAGCCCATAGGGGGAAGGTTTCAGACCCCATATGTCGTTTTTGTCGGTATTTTCGAAGGTTTCGGGGATACAATCGGGGATTTCGTTGTCGCCGAGGGAGACATAGTCGTAACACCCGTTCCCGAGACGGGAGTTGACGAGACAGTCGGGTTGCAACTTTTTGACGAGGGAATAAATTTCCTCGCTCTGCTCCTCTTTCGAGTCGAGGGGCATGTCGAACCAGACGAGAGAAATTTTCCCGTAGTTTGTCATAAGTTCCACGATCTGGGGCAGAATCTTTTTGCGGAAGCAGATCGAATAGTTCTTTTTGGATTTGTCGGGAAAATCCCAGGAATTTTCCCAAGTAGGCCCCGCCGCGCCCGCGGGATCTGAAAGATACCCCCCGCCGTGCTCTTCATGCCAGTCGATGACCTGCGAATAGTAAATTCCGAAGAGAAGATTGTGCCGCTTACACGCCTCGGACAGCTCCTTGATGAGGTCTCTTTGAAGAGGCGAGGCGTCCAAAACGTTGAATGGGTCGGCTTTTGAGCGGAAGAGGGCGAATCCCTCGTGATGTTTCGAAGTCACGACGAGGTACTTCATGCCGCAGCGCTCCGCAAAGGCGCAGATCTCCTCCGCGTCGAAATAGATGGGACGAAAGCTCTTTGCAAGCTCCTCCATCTCGGCGTTGGGGATTTGGCAGGCACACTCGATCCACTCCGCATAGCGGGGTCCGCGCGCTCCGCGGTAGCAGCCGCCGAGCAGGGAATACAGCCCGAAGTGCAGCATGAGTCCGTATTTTGCGTCCTTAAAAGTTTGAATGGTCTTAGGATTCATATTTTTTCTCAAGCTCCTCTCTCCAAATTTCGATGAGTTCGTCCATGGATTTTCCGTCCTCGTTCTTTTCGGGTTCCAAAAGCGCCTCTACTCCGTAAGATTCATAGGTATATTTTAAAAAGGAGCACATCTGTACGGTATAGACGATGGTTTCGTTCTCCTCGTTCAGAGCCTGCGAGAGGCAGTCGGTATAGTCGTAGGCGTCGAAGGTCTCCTTTGTCGCTTTTCCGTAAGCTCGCTCATAGAAGGTATTCGCGGAGGAGAGGACTTCCTTCGGATAGGACTCCTCCTTTCCCCGATACAGGTCGTAAAACGCCGCCCTGCAGTAGGAGGACGCCGTGTTGAAGTAGTCGCACAGGCCGTAATGGAAGCGGCCGAGTCCCGCGGTGCGGTAGAGGACAAACTCCGTCAGCATATAGACGGAGACGGACACGCTTTTCAGACAGACCGCCTCTCTCGAATAGTCTATGTTACACAGACGATCGTTCAGCCCGAAATCCCCCAAATAGACGTCGATCTTCCGAGGCGGAGACGGGGGAAGGGGAAGTTCTTCCCCATCGGGTCCGAGCTGGGGTTCGGGCTTGGGCGCAAAGGGCTCGAAGAGTTCCTGCTCCTTTGAGAGCAGCTGTTCGTTTTCCTCGACGTACGCCTTCACATTCGGATAGGTGAGCGAGAAAACTTCCGCCGGGAGACGCTCGTCCTCGAAGGAGGGGGAAAAGTAGTAGCGCAGGGTCTCCGTTTCGACCTGCAGAGGATAGAAGGGATCGCCGACGGGGCAGTAAAAGGAGGGGACGGCTGCGCCGACCGCCATCAAAGAGGGTTCGAGGTCTTCCGTTTTTGCGGTCTGAAGATCGTTTAGATCGTGCTCCTTCAGAAAAGTCTCTCCCAGCCGCGCCGCATAGCTCCAAGCCGTCCTTCTCTCCGCGCGCTCGGTATGAAAAGAGGTGTAGAGGGGATACTGAAGATCGGTCACATAGGGGAACTTGCGAAGATTTTTCGCAAGCGCGTCCCCGGAAAAGAGCTTTTCGTCGGCTTCTTCTTTCAAGAGAGAGACGCTCACGCCCGCAAAAATGCCGAACGGGAGCTGATTTTTCGCCTTGCTCTCGAGAAGGACGGAGAGGACGAGCTCGGAGGGATCGTCGGGGACGAGATACAGTCCCTCCTCTCCCACGCGGGTGACCCCGTCTTCGAGGAGAAAGATATTTTTCGGCGCAGAACAATACTCTTCGGCGCGCGCGACGGAGCCGATGCTGCGCTCGAGTTCGCTTTGACGAAGCCCGTCCGCAAAATAAAAAATATGTCCGTTTTGTACCTGTTTTTTGGTGAAAACGGGGATTTTTACGGCAGGCTCATAGGGATATTCCGAATTGACGAGCCGAATGGGCTCGCTCTCCTCACCCTCCGCCTCCCCGCAGGCGCACACCCCGAAAAGAAGGGGGAAAATCAATAAAATCGCAACCCATTTTGCATTTTTTGTAAAAATGTTCATGTTTCTCCTTCCGAAGAGGCGTGAAGAAGAACGAGCGTCTCGACGTGTTTTGTCTGCGGGAACATGTCGAAGGGTTGGACGAGTTCGATTTTGTATCTCTCCGTCTTGCCCGTCTTGAGCAGTTCTCCCTTTTCGTTGGGGCGAAGACTTCCCGTAAGTATCCCCAAATCGCGGGCGAGGGTCGCAGGATTGCAGGAGATCATGACGATCTTCTCCGCTTTGCTTTCCTTGATCGTCTCGATGACGCTTCTGTCCACTCCCGCGCGGGGCGGGTCGAGGACGAGCGTCGCATTTTTCTCCCGTTCGAGAATTTCGGGAAGACGCAGCTCGACGCTCCCGAGAAGATTTTCCATCTTTCCGTCGAGTCCGTTCTTCCGCTTGAGCTCGTCGGCGCAGGCGTTCGCCTCGGGGACAATTTCGATCCCATATGCCTTTTTGCACTTTTTGGCGAACATGGCGGTCAGAAGTCCGCCCCCCGAATAGCAGTCGACGATCGTCTCTGTTTCGTCTGCGAGGGAGAGCGCGAAGTCGTAGAGTTTCTTTCGCACCGTCTCATTGACCTGCAAAAAAGTCTGTGCGCCCGCCTCGTAGGTGACGCCGCCCTCCTCCGCCTCATAGACGCCGGGGCCCTTGAGGAGTTTGAGTTCCTCTCCGAAGACGGTGTTGACGTTGGAAGGCTGAAAGCTCAAAAAGAAGCTGTATTCCTTGAAAATTTTATTCAGTTTAGAAAGGAGCAGCTCTATCTGGGGAACTTCCCTTTTCGCCGCCGTGAGCGTCACAAGGTAGCTGCGCCTGATTTCCCGCACGGTGATCCGCTTCAGCGTGCCCTCGCCCGTCTCCTCGTCATAGCCCGTAAGTCCCGTCTCCTCCAAAAAGGCATAGAGGGCGGAGATGACTTTCTCCGACCAGGCGGGATGAATGGGGCAGGATGGCGTCTCGATGATGCGGTGGGAGCGCTCGGCATAGAAGCCGATGACGTTCTTCCCGTCGCGGAAGCCGATGGGCATTTGCAACTTATTGCGATAGGCGTACTCCTTCTCGCTCTTCTCGCAGGGGGAGACCTTCGGGGAGAGCCCGCCGATCTTTTGAAGGGCGTCTTCGACGAGTTTGGTCTTGAATTTCAATTGATAGTGATACTTGAGGTGCTGCAGCTGGCAGCCCCCGCACTTGAAAAAGACGGGGCACTTCGGGCGCACCCGCTCCTCTGCGGGCGTGAAGAGTTCGATCACCTTCCCGTAGGCGATGTTTCCCTTGACGCGCAGAATTTTGATCATCGCCCGCTCGCCGGGGAGCAAAAAAGGCACGAAGAGGGTGACCCCGTCCTTTCGGACGATCCCCTCTCCGCTCGTGCCGAGCGCTTCCGCGCTCCCTTCCACAAGATCGTTTTTCTCCATAATCTACCTCCGAAGCCGACGAATGATGACGTTTGCCGACTGTTGACAGCGAAAGATCAGAAAATCATATCCGAAGAAGAACAATGTGCCGCCGAGGAAGAGAATGAGATAGAAGTACTGTTCCAAAAATTCGGGGAAGACGAATCCCGCAAGGCTCTTGAGTACAAAGTAGGAGAGCCACATGGAGAGGACGAACCAGACCGTCTTCACCGCCTCGACGACAAAAAAGATGGGTTTGAAGGTAATGTATTTCTTTTGCAGATAGTTAACGATCGGATGAAGTCCGAAGAACACCGCATAGGGAATGATGTTGACGGGATTCACCCACACCGCGATCAGCCCCGCGGCGAGATAGCACAAAAATGCGCCGCGCAGATAGTTTTTCGAGAGGGGGATCATGACCGCAAAGGATCCCAGAAGGTAGCCTGTGGCAAGCAGAAAGGGGACGAGGGAGCCGAGCATCAGACAGCCGGCCGAAAGCGCACAGGCGATCGCGGAGAGGGCGATCTCGAAGGAGGGTTTCTCTTTCTTCATTTCAACGGCAGGAGCAGCAGAGGTTGAAGATGAGGTTGACGCAGAGGAAGGTATAGCAAAAACTTGCGCAGTTTGCGCAGAAGCTGCCGCCCATCTGCTCGTCGCCGCTCTGAGGGTTGGGGTTCGTCCCCGTGGAACCGCCCGTCTGCTGCGTGTAGTTGGTCTTTTCGATCAGCCTGTCGTAGGATTCCTTGTACTTCGTGCTCGAAGGGTCCATCTGCATGGCGATCTCGAGCTGCTTTTTGCTCTCGTTCAGCCAATTTTTGCGATAGAAGACGATGGACTGGAGGTAGTGCCACTCGGCGCTCCTCTCGTTGAAGGAGTCGAGCTTTTGCTGCGCCGCCGAAATGTTTCCCTCCTTGATGAGCCTCGAGACCTCGGCGAAGGCGTCCGTCCCGTCGGTGTTCGTGCGTGCCTCGCGGCGTTCGCGCGTGATCTCATCGTAGGCGGCGTCGATCTTCTCGAGCATTCGCGCGGCTTCCGTGCCCGCCTCGCCCTCGAGCCAACGATCCTCGGAGTACTTCTTCTTGAGCGATTCGTAAGCCGAACGGATCTCTTCGTCCGTCGCCTCCTCGCTCACTCCCAAAATATGATAGTTTTCACGATTCATGTTTCTTCCTTCCCCTTATATTTTCAAACTCATTTTTTGCGGCGGCCCGCCCTCGAACACACGCTTGGTTTCGAGGGGAATGCCGCGCAGGATGACGTTGTCGACAAGATCCCTGTTGAAGTGAAATTTGAGCCCTCCCAGCCCCTCCCGCATGGAGAAGAACAGCGTGTCGAACAAAAAGCTCAGCTCCCCGCCATTCTCTTTCAAGAGTTCCTCCCTGTCTTTCGCCGAAAAACTCAGAGCGAAGGGATTGAAGGTCTTTTTCTTGAGGTCCTTGTCAAAGTCGTCGAGCGCATCGATGAGATAGATCCACTTTCCCACCGAATAGAAGAGTTCGTCCGAACTCTGAGAAGAAATTTCTCCGAGAAAGTGCCGCGAGAGCTTCACCATGAGCTGCGCGGAGGGCTCCGCCGCGGCGTCCAAAGAGGGAGAGCTTTTCTCCGTTTCGATCTGCTCCTTCAGATAGTCGGAGACGATCGAAACAAGTTCGGGATACTTTTTCTTGACACGTTTATATCCCTTTTTGAACCAGAGGAGCCTGCCCGAAGAGCGGTCCTTGTCGTTCGCGTCGTCGTTGAGTTTAAAGTAGACAAGGACGGTGTTCAGTGCCCCCAGCTCCTCGGTGAGGGGGTCGAGCACGGCGATCGGCCGCTTCTTGACGACGTGCTGAAAGCAGTGCTGCTGTTCGATTTTGACGTCCTCTCCCTTGAGATTGTGCAAAAGGGCGGACAAAAAGGTGACGTCATAGGAAAGGCCGATGCGTGCGCTACTTCCGCAGCTCTCCCCGATCCCCTTGCACAGCCCGCAATAGAGGGCCTTGTAGAGGAGCAGGTCTTTGATGCGCAGTTCCGCAAGATCGTATTTTACATACCCGAACATTTTATCCCCGAAGCAAGCCGATTTTTTCGTAGACGGATATAAGCGTCTTTTCCGCCCGTTCGCGGGCGTTCTCCGCCCCCTTTTTGAGGAGAGAGAGGAGATATTCCCGCTCGCCGAGAAGTCTCTGCTGCTCTCTTTGAATGGGTTCGAGCGCGTCGGCGACCGTTTCGCCGACTGCCGTCTTCAGTGTCCCGTAGCCGCAGCCCTCGAAGGACTTCTCCGCCTCCGCGATCGTACAGCCGCGGAAGACGGAGTAGATCGCAAGCAGATTGGAAACTCCGGGTTTTTCTTCTGCGTAGCGGATTGTGTTGTCGCTGTCGGTGACCGCCCGCTTGAATTTTTTTAAGATGACGTCTCTGGGATCCGTCAAAAAGATGCTCGCATTCGGATTTTCGTCCGACTTGCTCATCTTTTTCGTCGGCTCGAGCAGAGAACAAATTTTGGCGCGCTCCTTGATGATGTGCGCCTTGGGCACGCGGAAGGTCTCCCCATAGCGATTGTTGAAGCGGATCGCAAGGTCGCGGCAAATTTCAAGGTGCTGGGTCTGGTCCTGCCCCACGGGAACAAGGTCGGTCTGATAGAGCAGAATGTCCGAAGCCATGAGGACGGGATAGTCCATGAGCCCCATGTTGATATTATCCGCATGTTTTTGGGATTTATCTTTGAACTGCGTCATGCGCTCCATTTCGCCGACGTAGGCGATCGTGTTGAGCGCCCAGCACAGTTGCGCGTGCTCGGGAACGTGGGACTGAACGTATAAGGTTGTCTTCTCGGGATCGACGCCGCAGGCGAGATAGAGCGCCGCGAGCGAGAGAGTGCGTTCCCGCAAAAGTGCGGGATCCTGCCGCACGGTGATCGAATGCAGATCGGCAACGGCAAAATAGCAGGTATAGCTCTCCTGCAGGGGGAGCCAGTTCCGAATGGAGCCGATATAATTTCCGATGGTCAAATCGCCGCTCGGCTGAACGGCGGAATAGACGGTTTTTTCTTCCATATCCCAAATTATAACATATCCGGAAATAAAATGCAAGAACTTTCCGAAAAAACCCAACCTTTCACGCATCTTTTGCAAAAAATTCTTCGCGAAAAAGAGCAAAAAAATTCACAAAAATTTTTTTCGAAAACGTATTGACAACGCCGAAAAAAGATGATAAAATTCATCCGAAAAAAATGCGAAAGGAGAAGATAATATGAGAAAAATCGTAATGATGTTGCTCGTTTTGGCAATGACGGTCTGCGGCGTCATCGGCATTGCCGCTTGCGGCAAGGACCCCGAGCCCGAACAGAATCAGGGCCAAGTCGAGCAGGAAAAAGATAAGGATAAGGAAGAAAACAAGCCCAACCAAAATCAGGGCGAAAACGATAAGGACGACGAGGGAAAAGAGGACGAAGGAAAGGGCGACGAGGAAAACGAAAATCCCAATACGAAGCCCGGGGATACCAACCCTCCCGAAACCCCCGAGAATCAGAAGCCGAATCCCGAGAATCCTCCCGAAGAAGACCCTAAGGAGGACGACAAACAGGACGAAGAGGATAAGAAGGACGAGGACAACAAGGAAGAGGAGCCTCCTCAGGACGAACCTCAGGGCGATGAACCCGAAAAGGACCCCGATGAAGAGGAGACCGACCCCACGCCCGATACTCCAACGAAGCCCGACGATAAGCCGGATGATACAAAGCCCGAGGAGAAGCCTTCCGAACACGAAAAGAAACCCGAAGAGGACAAAAAGCCCGATCAGGAAAATTGTAGCCACAAATGGGAGTATATGGCAGTCGGAACCGACCTCAATACCAGACAGCATGTTGCAACTTGCACCAAGTGCGGGAAAAAGATGGCCGCGGAGAAGTGCGACTTCAGCGACGGATATAAATTCGTTGCGGCGACCTGCACAGTGGACGGTTACAATCTGTACACCTGCAAAGTTTGCGGTGAAAAGTTCGAATCTCAGATTTGGGACAGAGGCAAGCACAAATATCCCGCTACAGGTCACAAATTTGAGGGAGAATATACCCATGTGCCGAACAGTAATCCCAGTATGCACGAACAGAAATGTAGCAACAAAGGTTGTACTGCGACGCAGACCGTGAAATGTCAGTTCGATTCCGAAATTAAGGAACCGACCTGTACGGAAAACGGTTCAAGTAGCCGTATTTGCAAGACCTGTTCATATAAAGAGACTCTTGACGGTTCATCCGAGGCTCTGGGACATTCGCTCAAATATGAACAGCTTGGAGAAAATAAGCATAGACAATATTGCACGCGTGAAGGTTGCCATTATGATGAAACAGTCGAATGTATATTGGAAACCGTATCAACGCCTGCGACTTGTACGAAGGGTGGGTCGACTACTGTTACCTGTAAGGCCTGTGGAAGAGAGACTGTAACCACAACATATCCGAAAGGCCATACCTTTAACAAGGAAGATGGCTCCTTTAGTTCAACCTATAAAGGACATACGGGAAAATGTACCGAGTGTAATCAAGTGGTTGGTTCGACGGATAAACTCGAAGAGCATCAGTTCGGAAAGAATAATTTCTGTCTTTCGTGTGGATTTGATGGTATCTTTGCAAATAGCTGTTATAAGCTTGAAGCAGGCATGGTGCTTTCTGAGGGAAATGGTTTCTTAAAAAAGCTGAAAGAGGCTGTTCTTGCAGAGCATCCATGGGGTGAAACGAATATGTATACGCTTACGTCTATTAAAGCGACCGCTTTCAAAGGTTGCAGCAGTTTGGAAACGGTTTATATTCCGAAGTGCTTATATTCCATTGAAAAGGATGCTTTTAAGGACTGTACAAATCTCAAGAAGATTTACTTTGAGGGAAGTAAAGAGCAATGGGAGAAACTTAGCGAAGTGGGCTTAGGATATCCTCAAGACGTAGATGTTCAATTCGGAAAGAAATACGAGGAAACCAAGACTAATACCGTTTCCACGGTGCAACCGGTAGCTCTTCCTGCGGAAGTCGGAAAGAGAGTGTACGCATAACACATCATTTTAAAAATGAAGAGGCGCCCCGCGGCTATCGCCGCGGGGCGCCTGCTTAAATTCGGTATACTGCCTGTCTATCGACCGGGGGGATTCCCGCTCGCTACGCTCGCTTTCGACTCCGTGGCTACGCCACTCCGCTCAGAATGACAGCGGAAGACAAGCATATAAAAGCGATGTCATCCTGAACGAAGCGTATGCGAAGTTGAAGGCGCGTCGTTTTATTGAGAATCCATACCGCCTCACGAGCCTTTCGGCGAAGTAAGAATCCCCCTAAGTTTCGACGGGACAAAGTAAGGACACGTTTTTTTGCGCTGTCGGGCGTTTGGAGCATACATTTATTTGCCTTTTTTCGGAAATTGTGCTATAATTTCCCCATGAACGTGTATGCCGTCAGCGATCTGCACCTCTCGGGAATGGCCGATAAGCCCATGAATGTCTTCGGTCCCGA
>CANQBW010000017.1 GCA_947589565.1 uncultured Clostridia bacterium
TCGAAGGTGACTTCGATCTGCGGAATGCCGCGGGGCGCGGGCGCGATGCCCGTCAGCATGAATCTGCCCATCGTCTTGTTGTCGCGGCAGAACTCGCGCTCCCCTTGCAAAATGTGGATTTCCACGCTCGTCTGGTTGTCGGCAGCGGTCGAGAAGACCTGCGACTTCTTGACGGGGATCGTCGTGTTTCGGTCGATGAGTCTGGTGAAGACGCCGCCGAGCGTCTCGATGCCGAGGGAGAGGGGCATGACGTCAAGGAGCAAGACGTCCTTGACTTCGCCCGTCAAAACGCCGCCCTGGATCGCCGCGCCGACCGCAACGCACTCGTCGGGGTTGACTCCCTTGAAGGGCTCCTTGCCCGTGATCTGCTTGACTTTTTCGACGACGGCGGGCACACGCGTCGAGCCGCCGACCAAGATGACACGGTTGATGTCGTTATAGGTGAGGCCCGCGTCCTTCATCGCGAGGCGCATGGGCTCTGCGGTCTTTTCGACGAGGTCGGAGATGAGGGTCTCGAATTTCTGTCTCGTGATCTCGAGTTCGAGGTGCGCAGGTCCCGATTCCGTCATGGAGATGAAGGGAAGGGAGACGGAGGTGGAGTTCATGCCCGAGAGCTCGATCTTCGCCTTCTCCGCCGCCTCTTTGAGGCGCTGCATCGCCATCTTGTCCTTGGAGAGATCGACGCCGTGGCTCTTCTTGAACTCATCGACCATGTAGTCCATGAGCCTTTTATCGAAGTCGTCGCCGCCGAGCATGTTGTTGCCGTTCGTCGCCAAAACTTCGAACACGCCGTCGGAAATTTCGAGGATAGAGACATCGAAGGTGCCGCCGCCGAGGTCATAGATCATGACCTTGCTGTTCTCCTTCTCCTTGTCGAGACCGTAAGAAAGAGCTGCCGCCGTCGGCTCGTTGATGATACGAAGGACATTGAGTCCCGCGATCTTGCCCGCGTCCTTGGTCGCCTGACGCTGGGAATCCGTAAAGTATGCGGGGCAAGTGATGACGGCGTCCGTCACCTTTCCGCCCAGATATGCCTCCGCGTCCGCCTTCAGCTTGGAGAGGATCATTGCGGAAATCTCCTGCGGGGAGTAGGACTTATCGTCGATCTTTACCTTATAATCCGACCCCATCTTGCGCTTGATGGAGATGACCGTCTTGTCGGGGTTTGCGACCGCCTGACGCTTTGCGACCTGCCCGACGACGCGGGAGCCGTCCTTCTGAAATGCAACGACGGAGGGCGTCGTTCTCGACCCCTCGGCGTTCGCGATGACGACGGGCTCGCCGCCCTCCATCACCGCCACACATGAATTTGTCGTACCCAAATCGATTCCGATTACTTTTGCCATACTATATATCTCCTTGAATGCTTCCTTTCTTTATTTGATGACAACCACTTGCGCAAAGCGCAAAACTTTTCCGTCCCTTTTGTATCCCTTTTGATAGACCTGCTTGACGGTGCCGCTTTCCTCGCCCTCCTCGGGCTCCACCGCCATGATCGCCTCGCAGACGTCCGCGTCGAAGGGCTGACCCAGCGGGTCGATCGCCTCGATCTTCTCCTCTTTGAGAAGATTCTCAAAGCTTGCAATCACCATTTGAATGCCCTTTTTGGTCCCCTCGTCCGCGCAGCTTTGAAGCGCCCGTTCGAGGTTATCCGCAATGGGAAAGAGTCCCTTGACGACGTCCGCCCTGCCCTCGAGGTAGCGCCTTGCGCTCTCCCCCGCCGTGCGCTTGCGGTAGTTTTCATACTCCGCCGTCACCGAATACCACTTCCGCTTGTAGTCCTCCGCCTGCGCGAGAAGTTCCGCTTCGCGGCCGGCCTTCTTTTCCTGCTCCTTTTGTTCCTTCGCGGGCGCCTTTTGAGGTTCCTCCTTGGGAGCCTCTTCTTTGGGAGGATCTTCTCTCTCCTTTGCGCCCTCTTCGGGAAGCTCTTGCTGTTCCTTTTTCTTTTTCTCCACGATTCTTACCGTTCCGATCGTATTCCTCTCTCGAGGTACCATTCCTAATATAATGTAAAAACTCCCGACTTAAACGCTTTTTGAAAAAAATTTTCTATTTCGGCAAAAATCTTGCTGCGCAATATTTTTGTCGAGGAAATAAACTCTCGAGTTCCCACAGCCCCGGTTCGGCGGTAGCCCCCGCCTCACCACGCCTCGCCACCAGCTCGGCTGTCGCGTTGCGCTCACAGCCCACTGGGCTGTTGAGCAGGAATGCAACGCTCCACTCTCGTTCGTTTCAAACAACAACAAGCCGAAAGGGTTCGGCAAATGGGGTGCCGCTCCGGCAAGGGAACCTTGCCTCGCGCAGTAGGATTAGAACAAAGGGCTACCACTGTCATTCGAAAAATTTCTCAATAATTTCCCTGATCTTACTCTTATAGACAATGTCCGCGCCCTGGCCGCCGAAACAGAGGGGCGGATAGACCACGCACCACCAGTTGTCCCCCTTGCCCGAGCCGAGTTCGATGATGAGCGCGTCATAGACGCCCGACTCGAGGGTGACATCTTCATAGACGCGGGTGGGAAACTCCTCTTTTCTGATGCTCGCCCGCGCGCCGTAGGAAAATCCGTTCTCGAGAAGGACTTCCTCCGCGACGTCCTCGATTTCTTTGAGCATTCCGCCGAGCTTTTCCATCGCCGCACGCTTATTCCCACAATTTGCGACGGTAGGCGTGAGAAAGGTGACGACGCGGTCGCGCACCTTGTATTTGACCGCCTGCGCCTCCTCATCATTGGAATCGGCGCGAATGTGCATTCTGAGATACTCCGCACACTCCGCACGCTTGTGCTCGGGACGGGACAACAGACAGATCCCGCCGATCAGCCCGACCAAGGCAATTGCAATCAGAAACTTTTTCATAAAAATATCCCCCGCTTTTTTTGCATGGGGATTATTGCCTTGTGAAGGGAAATTTATACCTTAATTTTTCGTCGAAAAGCTCGCTTCGCGATCTTTCTCGACGAGGAAATGAGCTCTCGAGTTCCCACAGCCCCGGTTCGGCGGTAGCCCCCGCCTCACCACGCCTCGCCACCAGCTCGGCTGTCGCGTTGCGCTCACAGCCCACTGGGCTGTTGAGCAGAAATGCAACGCTCCACTCTCGTTCGTTTCAAACGACAATAAGTCGGCAAGCCGACAAATTGAGTCGTGCAGCGCAGGGAAACCTTGCCTCGCGCAGTGATTTAGAATCCACTGTCATGTTGAGCGGAACGAAGTGAAGTCGAAACATCCCCTAAGCAAGCGACGGAACTTTCTGAAAATTGCTGCGCGTTGGGAAATCGCATTTTCCATAAGCGCACCCTGTTTGCGAGCCACCGCACGCTTATTGTCAATTGAAACAGCTTTGAGGACGGGGTTTGAGGAACTCGAGAGTCCATTTCCTCGAACGTAAATATTCCCGAAGGGAAGATTTCGTTCGAAACATTTTCGACGAAATTTACTGTATCACTCCTCCCCCCAAACACTGCACATCGTCGTAGAGGACGGCGAACTGCCCGGGGGTCACGGCGCGTTGGGGCTCGTCGAAGAGAATTTCAAGCGTCGTTTCGCCCGTCCTTTGCACCGTGACGGGCTGTTCGCTCTGGCGGTAGCGGAACTTCGCCGTGCAGCGAAATTTGTCCGTTTTTGGGGGATGAGGTATGAAATTCATCTCCTCGACGGTACATTTTTCGCTGTAAAGAGGCGACTCGTCGCCGTGAGAGACGTACAAAATGTTGTTTTCGAGGTCCTTTTTGACGACGAACCATCTCCCCTCTTCGCCCGCCCTTCCGCCGAGGTCGAGCCCGCGGCGCTGCCCCAGGGTGAAGTACATGAGCCCCGGGTGCGTTCCGACCTCCTCGCCGTCGAGGGTAAAAATCTTCCCCGGCTGCGCGGGAAGGTATCCTTGCAAAAATTTGCGGAAATTCCGCTCACCGATGAAGCAAATGCCCGTCGAATCCTTCTTTTTCGCCGTAGAGAGGCGGTTTTCCTCGGCAAGACGGCGGACCTCTCCCTTCATGAGCCCCGCAAGCGGGAACATGACGCGCTCGAGCTGCTCCTGCGAGAGCTGGTTGAGAAAGTAGGTCTGATCTTTTCCTTCATCGGCGGCTTTTAAAAGGCGGTGAACATTCCCCTCATGGGAAATTCCGCAATAGTGCCCTGTCGCAATGTAGTCCGCGCCGAGTTTTTTCGCATACTCCAAAAAGGGCCCGAACTTGATCTCACGGTTGCAAAGAACGTCGGGATTCGGCGTTCTGCCCGCCCGATATTCTTGCAAAAAATAGGCAAAAACGCGATCCATGTACTCTTTTGCGAAGTTCACGGTGTAATAGGGGATCTCCAAAATTCCCGCGACGCGCTTGACGTCCTCGAAGTCCTCCTCCGCGGTGCACGCGCCGTTTGCATCCGTCTCCTCCCAGTTTTTCATGAAGAGCCCGATGACCCGATATCCTTGCTGTTTTAAAAGAAGCGCGGCAACGGAGCTGTCCACTCCCCCGCTCATTCCGACAACGACTGTTTCAGCCAAAAAAACCGCCCCCGAATTTTTTTCTTAATTTTACCATATTCGCGTAAAAATATAAAGCATTTTTTCTCGGATTGTGCTATAATAGCCAAAAAGAGACGTACTCGTAGTGTAATTGGATAACATTATGGCCTCCGACGCCATCGACTTCGGGTTCGAGCCCCGACGGGTACACCAAAAAAGAGACAGGCTTTACGCCTGTCTTTTTTGGTGTACCCGTCAGGGGTAAGAGCCTGCGGTTCGAGCGCCTTTCTACTGTCACGGTTCCTTGGGCGCCACGAGCGGGCTCTGCCCGCGAGTATCCCCGACGGGTACACACCCGTCAGGGGTGAGAACCCGCGGGTTCGACCGCCCGCATTCAACTGAGGGCTCCCGAAAAAAGGCGCAGCATTTTTTTGGGAAAAGAAGACGCCGCCCGCAAACAGAGCTTTTCGCAAGAAAAGCGTAAAAAGCGGGCGTGCGGCGACGCGGGCGGCACGAGCCCGAAGGGCGAAGTATCCCCGACGGGTACACACCCGTCAGGGGTAAGAGCCTGCGGTTCGAGCGCCTTTCTACTGTCACGGTTCCTTGGGCGCCACGAGCGCCTTATGGCGCGAGTATCCCCGACGGGTACACACCCGTCGGGGGTAAGAGCCTGCGGTTCGAGCGCCTTTCTACACGGTTCCTGATTTCTTAGTTTTGCGCGATCGGCTCTATTTGCGGGGATTCTGCCTCGCCGAACCTTACGGGAAGCAGGACACCTCTTTCTATGAACGAGCAAGACAAGGAGCGCGAGGAAACCCGAAGGAGTTTACAAAGAGGAAAATGACTGAGGGTTGCCGCAGCGCGACACCGTATTGCGAAGTTCAGAGGAAGAGGCAACAATCCTCTTGGATAAAGCGGTTGGGCGAATAGGTGGAAAGCTCGCTCCGCGCCTTCATGGCCGCAAAAACTTGGTCTCTCAGGTCCTTCTTTTGCTGCTTCTTCGCGGCTCCCTCTTCCGCAAAGAAGGGTCCGTCGATGTAAACGGTCGCCTTCACGCCTTTGAACAGTTTGCGCTTTGCATACGTCGTCGTGAACGTAAACACGGGCTTTTTCGCAGAGGCGGGGTAGGCAAAGGAGCTGTCGGGAAAGGGTCGTATGCCCGTATACAGCGGCCAGATGTGTGCTTCTGGATAGATGACGATGACGTCTCCCCTTTCCGCCCGCTTTTCGATCGCACCGAAGAAGCTCTTCTGTGTTTCAAAGCTGTCCGGTACGGGCATGGCCCCCAGATCTTCGACGATTCGCCGCAAAAACGGGATGGAGACGGCGTCCGCATTGACGACGATGTACGGCTTCTTGGGAAAGGCCGCGATGGAGGGAGTGAAGGCGTCGCCCGCCGCCCGCGTGTGGTTCCCATAGAGAAAGTACCCCTCCTTGCGATAAGGGCGCAATTTGTTCCTCCCCACGATCTTCTGCCCACACGAAATCTTCAGAAAGAGGTATGCCACGGGCGTTGCGACGATGTGGTGCAGAAACCATGCGACAGCTCGCCGCACTCTGCTCTCGGGGAGATAGCGATACCCTTCCCCCAGGCGTTTGCGCGTGATATTCGTCCCCGCAAAGTCATCGTTGACGGGGTCGTTATAATAAAATGTTTTGCTCTTCATTTGCTCTTTTTCGCCAAAGCGGCCGTCTCCTCAAGCATTTTTTCCATTTGCAGCATACAATCCTCCTGGCGGAACTGCTGTTTGAACGCGCTATACTTCTCGTGATACTCTTGAATACGGGCGGGTTCGCGGTAGAAATAGGCGATTTTATCGGCGAGATCGCGCCAATTGCCCGCCTTGAAGAGACAGTGCCCGTCGAGGGCAAAGATCTTGGTGGCGCTGCGGGGGGAATCGCAGATGATGGGCACAAGTCCGCTCGCGATGGCTTCGAGGCAGGAGATCGCCTCGATTTCAACGACGGCGGTATGCACATAGAGGTCTGCCCCGCGCAGGGCGGCAGGAAGTTCCCCGCGCGAGTAAAATTTGAAGTCGGCGTCTACCCCCATCCGCTTGGCGAGCCGCCTGAGTTTCTTCTCCCTGGGGCCGCATCCCGCAAAGCGCAGCTTGATCTCGTCTTTGAAGCCGCTCCCCGCGACTGCCTTGATGAGCGTCTGCTGTGATTTCTCCTTGCTGAACCTCCCCATGCAGAAGATCGTGAACTTCTCACTCAGGCGCTCTGCCTGTGTGGGGAGGAAGAAGACGTCGTTCACGCCGTTAGAGATGACGCGGCAGGGAAGCGTCTTCTTGATATGGCTCTCGAAGAGTTCCTTGATGAACTGCGTGGGATAGTGTACGGTATCCACCCGCCGATAGAGAACGCGGTAAAAACAGAGATAGACGATGTGGTTGACGAGGCGGCTGTTCATGCAGGCGATGTGTGCGGTGACGTTTTCCGCCTGTGCGTGAAAGCTCGCAGTCACGGGGATTCCCGCCTTCTTCGCGAGCCTGGCGGCAGTTGTACCGAGAGGGAAGGGCATGAGGACATGCACTACATCCGCTCCCTCAATTGCGGGCCAAACGATTCTTTTATCCCCCTTGGCGGGGTAACGTTGTTCGCCTTCAAGAGCGCATTCAGCGGCCCGAGATTTTTCACAGGCACGACGGCATAACCCTCTTTGCCCTCTTTATCGGGGTCGGCGCACACGACGGTCACATCATGCCCCCGTTCCTTCAAAAACCCGATGAGGTTATATGCCGCCAGCGTGGTGCCGTTGTTCGGCTTCCCCAATACATCACAGATGATCGCGATCTTCATTTTCCCCTCCCTCGTCATATGCCTTTATGATATTATCATAAAAATCTATGACAACTGTCATTGTAGCACGTCAGAGCAAAGTTGTCAACCGAAAAATCGAGAGTGAATATGATTATTTCTTGCAAGAAAAGCGTAAAAAGCGGGCGTGCGGCGACGCGGCGGCATGAGCGCTTTGTTTGACAAACAAACTCTCCATGTTATAATCTGCTCACAGTCCGGTAAACCTTCCTCCTCCTCGGCACAAATCCCTCGAAAATGGCCAAGCGGGAAGTAGCAAAGCAAACGTCTCAACGCGGCGGAACCCTGATATCCGTCGGCGCGGAGGGCTATTCGATCCGTCAAATTTCACTTGCATAAAATGAATGATAAAAAGAGCAGCGGATCTTTTCCGTTGCTCTTTGCTTTTTGATGAAATTCTCCGAAAATTTTACTCTCTCTCTTTGTTAGAAGAGTTCCGAATGAGAGCCGAGCCTATATAAAAGCAACACTAAAATCTTTGCTTCTTTCCTGTAAACCAGCAACCAATCGGGTAACACATGGCATTCCCGATAGCCGGCGTAGTCGCCTGTCAGATTATGGTCTTTGTACTTCGGATCAAGCTCTTCGTCGTTGGCGAGCATTTCCACAACTTCCCACAATCTGTCCTCGTTTTTTCCTTGCTTCCGTGCCAGCTTCAAATCCTTTTTGAACTGGTTGGTGATGTCGATTTCGTACTTCATTCTTCCAATGCCTTCTTCAGCTCCGCAACACTTTTATACCGCTTGCGGGAATGATCGGCCAAAATGCGGTCCCCCTCTTCAAGCGCAGCGCGGGTGACGTCGTTCGGGATTTCAATGCACACATCAAAGGGGATTCCTCTGTACTGCAAGGCTTTCTTCAAGAAGATATTGATCGCAGTCGTCATGTTCAACCCCAATTCGCTGAAAAGAGACTCTGCCGCCCTCTTCGTTTCTTCATCGGTATTGACATTGATTTTTGCCATAGCCATAACTTTTACCTCCTTGCTATGTTCTGTCATACATACATGATAACATCATTATATCCATATTGTCAATACTTCAGCCGCGAATTTTAGAATTTTTATGACAAAAATACCCCCGCTGTATTCCAACGGGGGAAAAGTCGAACTATCAAAATTTTACTCTTTCTCTTCGGGCTCTGCGGGGGATTGGGGAGCGGGGGTCTGCTCTTTCTTCCCCTCGAGGAACTTGTAGAAGAATGCTGCGAGGGCTGCGCCTGCAAGGGGCCCTATAATGAAGATCCAGATCTGTGCG
This sequence comes from uncultured Clostridia bacterium, assembly GCA_947589565.1. Taxonomy (GTDB): domain Bacteria; phylum Bacillota; class Clostridia; order Christensenellales; family Borkfalkiaceae; genus Gallimonas. The sequence goes on from CANQBW010000017.1 coordinate 8,536, forward strand.
AGGGCGGCGGTGTTGCCCGTGAACGCCTGCAAGAGAGCGGGCGCGAAGGAGCGGGCGGGGTTCACGGAAGTGCCCGTAAGGCCGATCCCCAAGAGGTGCACGAGGGTGAGCGAACCGCCGATGACAAGTCCCGTCACCGCCTTGTTCTCCGTCTTGGAAGTCACGCCCAAAATTGCGACGAGGAAGATAAAGGTCAGAGCGATCTCGACGATGAGCGCGACGAAGAGGGAGCCGACCTCACCGTAAGCGATGGTCAACGTCAACTGTGCGACGTTGCCGCCCAAATTTTCGTATCCGCCGACGAAAAGTCCCAAAAGAATAGATCCGAGCAATGCGCCGAGGACCTGGGAAATGCAGTAGCCGATGCACTCCTTTCCGCTCATCTTCTTGGAGAGGAACATCGCAAAGCTGACGGCGGGGTTGATGTGGCAGCCCGAGACGTTCCCGATGGAGTACGCCATCGCGACGATGACGAGTCCGAATGCGAGCGCGGTGCCGACATATCCCGCGGGCGAGACCGCAACGCCGCAGGCGACGAGCACGAGCACACAGGTGCCGACAAATTCGGCAAGGTATTTCTTCATGTTTTCCATATGATTCTCCTTTTCACTTTTTTCCATATTCTACCACTCCCCATTCCCGTTGTCAACACCTTTTTTGCACTTGACAAATTGGATTTCGTCGGATATAATCGTATCTTGTTATGAAATCGAGGATCGTGTTTTTGGACTATGACGGCGTCGTCAACACAAAGATGTGGAACGAGCGCGGCACAAAGGCTTATTACAACCTTCCGCAGGACGGAAAGGTCAACAATTTTCAGGCGGTGCAGTGGCTCTCCGAGTTCTGCCAAAAATATCATTTTGACATCGTCGTCACGAGCAGCTGGCGGGAGGAGGATAACTATAAAGAATGCCTTTTTCATGGCGGCTTGCGGGAGGGGATCCAAATTCTCGGCTGCACGGAGCCGGGCGAGGACAAGATGCGCGGCGATCAGGTTCAAGACTACCTTCGGAAGCACCCCGAGATCGAGTATTACATCATTCTCGACGACGACGATGACTTTCTCTCCTCGCAGCGGGAACATTTCATCAAGACAAACCCCGAACACGGATTCTGCGAGTCGGACTTTCACGCCTGCGTCGAACTGTTTGAGAAAATGAAAAAATAGGTTTCGACAAAAATCTTGCTGCGCAATATTTTTGTCGAGGAAACAAGCCCCCGTACCTTCACTTGCTCACTCTCGCGGTCGCCTTGTTTAACAACAAGCCGAAGGGGTTCGGCAAATGGGGTGCCGCTCCGGCAAGGAAACCTTGCCTCGCGCAGTAATTTAAGAACGAAGGGCATTCCTCTGTCATCCTGAGCGGAGCGGCTTTAGCCGCGGAGTCGAATGGATCCCCCCGGAAAGCAGAAAACCGTCCTTTGTACAAAATAAAAGGCGCGCCCAAAAATCACACTTTTCCATAAGCGCACCCCATTTGCCGAACCCATTCGGCTTATTGTCGTTTAATAAGGACGAGACCCTTACTCGCCTACGGCTCGTGAGGTGCGCGTGGTTGCACAATAGAACGGGCGCACCTTCGACTTCGCGGCTACGCCGCTACGCTCAGGGTGACAAATTTTTCCTCGTCGAGAAAGATCGCGCAGCAAGATTTTTGCCGAAAAATCAATACGCATTTTCAAAAAGTTCTATCTCTCCGTCGAGGATGGAGACGACGTCGAAGCGGCAGGGAAGTTCCTTGCCGCTCTTTTCGCAAAAATACAGTGCGATCCTGCGATAGCGTTCCTGTTTTCGAAAGTCCACTGCCTCTGCGGGCAGGCCCTTGTCGTCGGTCGTTCGGGTCTTGACTTCGACAAAACAGTACACATCCCCCTGTTTTGCGACGATGTCCGCCTCGCCGAAGGGGGTCTTATAGTTGCGCTTGAGGATCTTGTACCGCCGCTTTTTCAGGAATTTGACTGCAGCGTCTTCTCCCTTTCTTCCCAGAATTTTTCGGCGAAGGTCCTTCGATGTATCCTGCATAGCCCCCTCATTGCGATTCCTTCGATATGTTCCCGCGTGCCGTAGCCCGCGTTGTGTTCGAATCCGTATCCGGGAAACTCCAGCGCATACCGCGCCATGAGCTCATCCCGATAGACCTTTGCGAGAATACTCGCCGCGCCGATGGAAAAGACGCGCCCGTCCCCTCCCACGACGCTCTTCTGGTCGATATCGATGTCGAGAGTGAGGTTTCCGTCCGACAAAATGAGGTCGGGCTTTTCCTTTAACCCCTCGAGAGCGCGCTTCATGCACAGCCTCGTCGCCTGGTAGATGTTGATCTCGTCGATCATCTGCTCGTCCACCTCGGCGATCGAATAGCAGATCGCCTTCTCCTTGATGATGGGCGCGAGCTCGGCTCTCTTCTTTTTGGAGAGCTTTTTGCTGTCGTCGACGCCCTCGATTCTCACGTCTGCGGGCAGGATGACGGCGCAGGCGACGACGGGACCCGCCAACGGTCCCCTTCCCACCTCGTCTACGCCGGCGATCAGGCGATAGCCCTCGGCGAAATATTCTCTTTCGTATGTCATTTCATCCATCGTTAAATCAGGTTTACCTTTTTTAAGTCTTCTTCGCTGTCAAAACAGACCCTGCCGAGCTTTCCCTTTCGGAAGTCGTCGATGAGCGTGCGCTCGCCGCGCTCGAAGTCGAGTTCGCCGCCCTTTAAGAGAAATCCCCGCGCCTTGCAAACTCCCTCGAGCATAGCAAGGGGCTCCCCTTTTTCGACCCCATATCGGCTTTTCAGCCCTTCGAAGTAGTTTTCTTTGAGTTCCGAGAGAAGAGAAAGAGCGATCTCGTCCGGTTCGAGAATGTCGTCGTTGATACACCCCAAATAGGCGAGCCGCCGCGCGAGGGACTGGTCCATGAGATAGGGCGGCATGGTGCCGGGGGTGTCCATGAGTTCGAAACTTCCGCAGCGGACCCACTGTTTGGTCTTGGTGACGCCCGCCTTGTCCCCCACCTGCGCCCGCTTGCCGCCGACGAGCAGGTTGATGAGGGTGCTCTTTCCCGTATTCGGCACGCCAGCGACGAAGAACCGAAGCGCACGGCGGACTCCCTTTTCGGAGAGCCTTTCCGCCTTCTCCGCTGTGATCTTTTCCATGGCGGAGCCGAGCTGCCGCGCGGCGTTTTTGTCGAGTGCGGAGAGTTTGATCGTCTCCCTTCCGCTCTCCCTCATGCGGGAGATGAGCTTGTCGACGGAGGAGTCGCTCAGATCGCTCTTGTTGAAAACATAGAGGATGGGTCGCGTTCCGAGGAGCTCTTCAAGTTTCGGATTGTAGGAGGAGGCGGGCGCACGGGCGTCGAGGACGAGAATGACCGCATCGCAGAGCTTTAAATCGTCCTCCATCTGCCGCATCGCCTTTGCCATGTGTCCCGGGAACCAATGGATCTGTTTCACTTCTTCTCCCCCAAGAGGTCGGGACGGTTGCGCTTCGTCGTCTCGATCGCCTGTTCGCGCCGCCACTTGTCGATCTCGGCATGATTGCCGCTCCGAAGTACTTCGGGGACCTTCAACCCCCGATACTCCACCGGCCGCGTGTACTGCGGGTATTCGAGCAAATTCTCCGAAAAGCTCTCCTGCACCAAACTTTCGGGGGAGAGGACTCCCTCGACGTACCGCGCCACACAGTCCGCGACGACCATGGCGGGAAGTTCTCCCCCCGTCAAGACATAGTCGCCGATGGAAAGCTCCTCGTCGATAAAGAGGTCGATCGCGCGCTGGTCGACGCCCTCATAGTGTCCGCAGAGCAAAATCAAATGCTCCTTTTCGCAGAGAGAGTAGACCATCTCCTGCTTGAAGACCTTCCCCTTGGGGGAGAGGTAAATTCTGTGCGCCCTGTGGTCGGGATCGACCGCCTCGATCGCGCTGCCGATGGGCTGCGCCGTCATGACGAGTCCCGCCCCTCCGCCGAAGGGGTAGTCGTCGCACTTTTTCTGCTTATTTTCGGTGTAATCGCGAATGTTCAGCGTCTCGATCTCGAGTTTCCCCTCCTTGATCCCCCTGCCGATGATACTCGCATAGAGGGGGGCAAAGAGCTCGGGAAAGAGGGTCAGAATGGTGATTTTCATAGCACCGCCACTTCCAGATAGCGTTTTTTGTCGAGGACGATCTTACGGTTTTCAAGATCGATTTTTAAAATCAACCCTTTGACGGCGGGAAACATGACCTCTCCCCCCGCCGTTTGGACGGTGTAGATGTCCGTCGCCGCCTGACGGATGTCCGTCAGTTTGCCGAGAAATTCCCCCTCTTCAAAATAAAGTTCGGAGTCGAGCAGATCCGCGATGTAATAGCTGCCCTCCTCGGGCTCGGGTGCGTCCGAACGGGGAATTTTCAGCTCTTGACCTCGCAGAAGTTCTGCGGCGTTGCGGTCGGGAACTCCCGCGATCCCCAAAAAGACGGCTCCCGCCCCGATGCGGACGGAAAGGACTTTTCTCTCCTCGCCGTCGATGTAGACGCGCTTGATCCCTTGAAAATCCTCCGCAAAGTCGGTGAAGGGCTTGACCTTGAGCTCTCCGCGAATGCCCTGCGGCTTTAAGATGACGCCGATCGTCAGTTCCTTTTCCATCATTTTTTCAGCCCCCTCTCGACCGCCTCGCGGATATTTGCCTGTGTGCGATCCTTGTCCGCCTCGCTGTGAATGATGACGACGTTCTCTTCGGGGAATCGCTTGAAGAGTTCGAAATACCGATTTCTGATCTTGATCTGCCGCTCCGCCGTCTCATAGCGGTCGGTCTCGCCGCGGCGAAGGACGCGGTTCATGCTCTCCTCGGAGGAGAGATCGAGAAAGATCGTGAGGTCGGGCTTGAGTTTTTCCCGCGCAACTTTGTTGAGGGAGATGACCCACTCGTCGTCCGCCATGCCGCCGTTGTAGGCGAAGGAGGAGAGATAGAAGCGGTCGCAGAGCACCGTCTTGCCCTCTTGAAGTTTGCGTAAGATACCGTTCTCTCTGTGAAAGATGTGATCGAGCCTGTCCGCCGCAAAGAGCGCGGCGATCGTGTACTCGTCCGTCTCGATCCTGCCCGAGAGACAGTTTCGGAGCATTCCCCCGAACGGGGAATCCGTCGGCTCCCCCGTGAGATGGCAGGGGATCCCCCGCTCCCGAAGATATTTTCCGAGCATCTTGATCTGCGTGCTCTTCCCGCTCCCGTCGATGCCCTCAAAGACAATGAATTTTCCTCTCCTATCCATAACAAAGGTATTATACGAAATTTCTTTTTAAAAGTCAAACTAAGTTTCGACGAAAATCTTTCCTTTCTGTCATTCAGGATCGGCGAGTTCGATATATTCCTTTAACTTCTTTTGAAGCAGATTCTTGTCGATCAGTTTGAGTTTGTATTCCGAAACCATGGTCGGCGAAAGAGAGCGACTCAAAGCATACTCAACAACTTCATCGTCCTTCTTTGCGCAGAGAATGACGCCGACGCTCGGGTTTTCATTCGGCTTTTTCACTTCTCGGTCGAGCGCTTCGAGGTAGAGATTCATCTTGCCGACGTATTCGGGCTTAAACTCATCAATCTTTAGCTCGAACGCCACAAGACAGGACAGCCCGCGGTGATAAAACAGCAAATCGACATAATAATCGTGCCCGCCCACTTGTAAGCGATATTCCTCGCCGATAAAGGAAAAATCCTTGCCGATTTCCAAAATAAAGTTCTTGAGATTCTTCACGATGGAAGTCTGCAAGTCCTTTTCGCTGACGATTTCGGGAACGTCGAGAAATTCCAGCGTATAGGTGTCGAGAAAGGCTGTCGGGGCGCTGCTCTTCGTCTTGGAACTCGTCGGCACAACCGATTTTTGAGAGAGCATAAACCGCTCATAATAGCCGCTGTCGATCTGCCGTTCGAGTTCGCGTGTGCTGTACTTCTCTTTTGCACATAATGCCATATAAAAGTAACGCTCCTCGGCAGTCTTGCAGGCGGACATGATCTGAATGTGATTCGTCCAGCTCAATTGTGTCAACAGTGTTGACACTTTTATATTCTCTCCCGAAAGCCCGAGCAATTGTGTCAGCACTGCTGACACTTTTTCATCGTTGCCGTAAACTTCATAGAATTGCCGCATACGGTAGAGCCCTCGGCGGGTAAAACCTTTCAATTCGGGATAGTTTTTGGCAAAGAAATCGGCAAGTCCGTCGACATAGGAATCGCCGTAAGCGGCTTCGCGGGAGTTTTCGGAAACAAATTTCCCGATTTGGAAATACATTCCGATGAGTTCCTCATTGACCTTATAAAACGCGCGCTCCCGCGCCGACTGTATGATTTTTACGATTTCGGAATAACTTTTTTCGGGTACCATACTTCCTCCCATAAGCCTCGTTTTCTGTATTATACCTTGTTATTGAAATTTTTGCAATGAAAAAGTGTCACCGGTGGTGACACTTTTATATTCTCTCTCGAAAGTCCGAGCAATTGTGTCAACAGTGGTGACACTTTTCTCCTCCTTTTTCCTTGTCATTCTGAGTGGAGTGACGCTTTGCGACACGGAGTCGACGACACGCCGTTCTATTGTTTATCCATGCGCGGCGCACGAGCCGTAGGCGAGTAAGAATCCCCTCGGTCGATAGACGGGCTCTAAAACAAAAAATTGATTTATGAAAAAAATTCGCCAAAACCTGTTTACTTTTTTACAAAAATGTGGTATGATTGTCTCGTCACAGCAAGCCCCTGTTTTTTTAATTCACTATATTATATATTTACGTATAAAGAAGTATATGGCATTGCGTATCCTTCTTATCCCTTTATGTGTAAATATATAAAGAATAGGGCATGTTGTGACAAACTTGTGGATACCTATGCGGGCATTCCACATGGAATGCCCTTAATTTTTTATTCGAAGGAGAAAAATATGGAAGACAATGACAAGAAGGTAAAGGAATTTTTAAAGGACATGTTGGAGCGGCTCAAAACGGACGAGAGAACGGAGTGCCGTCCCCTCTCGGACTACATCAGCACGACGGAAATTCTGCTCGATCTGAAAGTTCTGATGGACGGAATTTTCGAGGCGGAGCTTTTTGACCTCGGCGACGCCCTCGAGCTCGACTTCCCCAACGGGCAGAAGTTCAGGATCGGCGTGGAGGAAATTTTCGGGAATTAAAACAAAGGACGAGATTCTTCGACTACGCTCGGAATGACATCGGTTTTTACATGCTCATCTTACGATGTCATTCTGAGTGGAGCGCAGCGGAATCGAAGAATCCCCTTGGTCATTAGACTGTTGTACTACGAATTTTAGAACGTCCCGCCGCTTGCTTGGGGGATGTTTCGACGACGCCGCGCCGCCTGCAGTATGCAGGCGGCGCGGCTGCTCAACATGACGTCGCTTATTATAATGCCCGTCTTACGATGTCATGTTGAGCGGAACGAAGTGAAGTCGAAACATCCCCCGAACGCTTCACAAAAAATCTATGTTTTCCGAAAAATAAACCCGTTTATCCGCTTGTGTTTTTTGCGCTCAGATGCTAAAATGGAAAGAAAAAAGGGGTAAATTATGAAATTTCATGAAATCGCATATGCGCGGCCGGACATTGATCGCTTAAAAGAGCAGATCGGGGAATTTATGCGCGATTTTGCACATGCGTCAACTTTCAAGCAGGCAAAGGACCTCTATTTCACCCTCTCGCAGAGGTTGGACGGGTACTCGATGATGTCGGCCGTCGCCTCCATTCGCAACTCCCTCGACACGCGGGACAAATTCTATGAAGCGGAGATGAACTTCTACTACGAGGAGTTTCCCAAGATCGATCTTCTCTTGAAGGACGCGGGAAAGCTCATTCTCGACTCCCCCTTCCGCGGCGATTTCGAAAAGGAGTACGGGTCCGACTTCATCAAAGGCTTCGAGGCGCAACAGAAACTCACCGATGAGTGCGTCGTCGAAGAAAATATCCGCGAGGCGAAGCTTTGTCAGGAATACAACACGACGGTTGCAGGCTGCACAACCAATTTCCGCGGCGAGGAGTGCAACTTCTACGGGCTTTTAAAGCACATGCTTTCGACGGGCCGCGCCGAGCGCAAAGAGGCGTTCCTCGCCTGGGCGGATCTCTATGAGAGCGTCTCGGAAAAGCTCGACGGTTTTTATGATGAGCTGATCTCCATTCGCAAGAGCATGGCAAAGAAGCTCGGCTTTGAGAGCTTTATCGACATGGCGTACCTTCGCAACGGGCACTACTATTACGGCGCAAAGGAGGTCGCCTCCTTCCGCAAGCAGGTCGTGGACGTCGTCGTTCCCTTCGCGCAGAAGCTCTACGACGACCAAAAAACGAGACTTGGGGTCGACAAAATTCGCTATTATGACGAACAGCTCTGCTTCCCCGACGGCAACGCCTCCCCCATCGGGAACAAGGACGCGCTCGTCGAGGCTGCGCAGCAGATGTATCATAAGATCTCCAAGGAGACGGGCGAATTTTTCGACTTTATGGTCGAGCACGAGCTCTTCGACCTCGAGACGAGGCCGGGAAAGCAGCTCGGCGGCTACTGCACCTTCATTCCCATGCTCAACGCGCCCTTCATCTTCTCCAACTTCAACGGAAGTTCCGCCGATGTAGACGTTCTGACGCATGAGGCGGGTCACGCCTTCCAGGCTTACTCTGCCTCCAAAAACGTCCCCATCTCCTCACTCATCTGGTCGACGAGCGAGATCAGCGAGATCCACTCCATGTCGATGGAGCACTTTGCCTATCCCTATATGGACAAATTCTTCGGCAAGAGCGCGGACAAATACCGCTTTGCGCACCTGTCGGAGTCCGTCAAGGTCATGCCCTATCTGTGCCTTGTCGATCACTTCCAATATGAGGTCTACTCGCACGACTACTCCGCGAAGGAGCGCCGTGCCTGCTGGAAGAGGCTTGAAAAGATCTATCTCCCCTGGAGGGACTACGACGGCAACGCCTTCCTCGAAGAGGGGGGATTCTGGATGCAGAAGCCGCACATCTTTGTCTCGCCCTTCTACTATGTGGACTATGCCCTCGCGCAGACAGGGGCGTATGAGTACTATGCCCGCTCCCTCGAACATCCCAAGGAGACCTGGGAAGACTACTACCGTCTCTGCAAGGCGGGCGGCTCCCTTCCCTACTTTGAACTGTTAAAACTCGGCAACCTCTCGAATCCCTTCGAAGAGGGCACTGTCGAAAAGATCATGGAGCCCATCAAAAGACAGCTGAACCGCTAACTTAGGTTAACCACTCCTTAAATGCCTTAAAAGCAGACGGAAGGGCATATTTTTCTCGAATTTCATCGGCGCTCGCCCAGAAAAAGGCGGGCGCTTTTTCGCGCGCTTCGACCAAGTACCCCGTCATATGCCACTCCATATGCGTAAAAATGTGCTTGGCCTGTTTGGTCCTTAAGATTTTTCCGAAGTCGGGCGTCTCCCCCTCGAAGTTGGGAAGTTCGTAGAGTCCCGAAAGTAACCCCTTCTTCTCCCGCTTCGAAATGGCGTACTCATCCCCATATATCAAGACATAGACGTTGAGTTTGACGATTTTTCTCTCCCTTTTGGGAAGTTTGACGGGAAAGCAAGTCTCTTTCGAGAGAAGATGCGCCTCGCAGAGCTCCTTCCAGGGGCAAATCTTGCACATGGGGTCGCCGTTTGGGAGACAGACGATCGCGCCGAGCTCCATGAGCGCCTGGCAAAAATCGCCCGCTTCTTCGGGATAGACCTCTTTGAGCCGCTTTGAATACTCCTGCCGAAGGCGAAGATCGTCCGCATTTCTGCCGTCCGCAAAGAGGCGGGTCAAAATTCTTAAAACATTTCCGTCTACCGCGGGACAGGGTAGATCAAAGGCGATCGAACAGATCGCCCCCGCCGTGTAGTCCCCGACGCCGGGAAGTGAACGAACCCCCTCAAAGTCGCGCGGAAAACCGTTCTCCGCGATGATTTTTGCGGCCCTGTGCAGATTTCGTGCGCGGGTGTAATAGCCGAGCCCCTCCCAGGCTTTGAGAACTTCCTCCTCGCTCGCGGCAGCGAGCTCAAAAGCCGTCGGAAAACGCTCCAAAAAGCGCAGATAGTAGTCCTTGACCGCCTCGACGCGGGTCTGCTGCAACATGATCTCGGACACCAAAATGCGATATGGGTCATGCGTTCCGCGCCAGGGGAGTTCCCTTTTGAAAATGCCGTACCACTTTAAAATCAGCGGTACGGCAGTTTGCAATTTTTCTTTTTCCATCAGAAGAGCCCCGAAATGACGCCGTTTTCGTCCACGTCGATCTTCTCCGCGGAAGGAACTTTGGGAAGTCCCGGCATCGTGAGAATATTTCCCGTGAACGCCACGATGAATCCCGCGCCCGCGCTTACCTTGACGGAGCGGACGGTGACGGTAAATCCCGTCGGCGCGCCGATCGCCGTGGCGTCGTCCGTGAAGGAGTACTGCGTCTTCGCCATGCAGACGGGCATATTCATGAACCCGAGCTCCTCGAGGCGGTCGATCTCCTCCTCCGCTTCGGGCGTAAACACGACGTCCTTGCCGCCGTAAATTTTCGTGACGATGCTCTCGATCTTCCGCCTTATAGGCAGAGACAGGTCATAGCAATATTCGAACTCGCTCCTCTTTTCGCAGAGGGAGACGACTTCGCGGGCGAGCTCCTCTCCGCCCTTGCCGCCCTCCGCCCAGACGGTCGAAAGCACTACATTGACGCCGAGCATCTTGCAGCGGTCGATGATGAGGGAAATTTCCGCATCGGTGTCCGTCGGAAAGCGGTTGACCGCGACGACGGCGGGAAGTTTGAACACATTCGTGATATTCGAAACATGTCTCAAGAGATTGGGAAGTCCCTTTTCGAGCGCGGGAAGGTTTTCCGCGGTGAGCTCCGTCTTGGGGACGCCGCCGTGCATCTTGAGGGCGCGGACGGTCGCAACGACGACGACCGCCGAGGGCTTCAGACCTGCAAAGCGGCACTTGATGTCCAAAAATTTCTCTGCGCCGAGGTCTGCGCCGAAGCCAGCCTCCGTGACGACATAGTCGGCGATCTTAAGCGCCGTCTTTGTGGCGGCGACGGAATTGCACCCATGTGCGATGTTTGCGAAGGGTCCCCCGTGCACGAATGCGGGCGTCCCCTCGAGCGTCTGCACGAGATTGGGCTTCAAGGCGTCCTTCAAAAGCGCCGCCATGGCTCCCGCAGCCTTTAAGTCCCCCGCCGTGACAGGCATTCCGCCGCGCGTATAGCCGACGATGATGCGCTTCAATCTCTCCTTCATGTCCGAAATCGAGGTTGCAAGGCATAAGACCGCCATGACCTCGCTCGCGACGGTGATATCGAAGCCGTCCTTTCTCGGAACCCCGTTCTTGCCCCCGCCGAGCCCGTCCTCGATGTTGCGAAGCTGCCTGTCGTTCATGTCCACACAGCGGCGGATGACGATCTTTTCGGGGTCGATGTCGAGGGAATTTCCCTGGAAGATGTGGTTGTCGAGCATGGCGCACAGAAGGTTGTTGGCGGCGCCGATCGCGTGGAAGTCGCCCGTGAAGTGGAGATTGATGTCCTCCATCGGCACGACCTGCGCATAGCCGCCTCCCGCCGCGCCGCCCTTGATCCCGAAGACGGGTCCCAGAGAGGGCTCCCGCAGGGCGACTGCCGCTCTTTTGCCGATACGCGTGAGGCCGTCGGCGAGACCGATGGTGGTCGTCGTCTTCCCCTCTCCCGCGGGAGTGGGCGTGATCGCCGTGACGAGGATAAGTTTCCCCGTCTTTCCGGCGCGTTTCATCACGTCGAGGGAGACTTTCGCCTTATTTTTTCCGTAATATTCGAGGTCGTCCTCGGAAATTCCCGCCTTCTTTGCGATCTCTCCGATGTGCAAAACCTTTGTCTGCTGTGCGATTTCAATGTCGGATCTCATACCCGTCTCCTTATTTGAAGTATTCGACTGCGCTTTCGAAGAGCTTCATGTCGTAATTTCCCGCAACATTGCGGTAGAGCCCCGCGCCGCGGCGCTCGGCGTGCCCCATCTTGCCGAAGACTCTGCCGTCGGGGGACAAAATGCCCTCGACCGCGTTCGCGCTGCCGTTGGGATTGAAGCGGACGTCCATGCTCGCATTTCCGTCGAAATCGACGTACTGGGTCATGATCTGTCCCTTTTCGGCGAGCGTTTTCAGAAGTTTTTCGCTTGCAACAAACTTGCCCTCGCCGTGCGAAATGGGAACCGAATAGATCTCCCCCGCCCGGACTTTCTTCAGCCAAGGGGAATTTGCCGAGGCAATGCGCACGCGCACGATCTTGGATTGATGGCGGTTGATGTCATTATATGTGAGGGTGGGGAAACTTGCGTCCGCCTCGAGGATCTCTCCGAAGGGGACAAGTCCCAATTTTACAAGCGCCTGGAAGCCGTTGCAGATGCCGCCCATGAGCCCGTCGCGCTCTTTTAAGAGCCGCATGACCTCCGCGCTCACTTCGGGATTGCGGAAGAACGCCGTGATGAATTTTCCCGACCCGTCCGGCTCGTCGCCGCCCGAAAATCCGCCGGGAAGGAAGACGATCTGGCTTTTCTTTATCTCCCTTGAAAGCTCCTCGACGGAGCGGGAGACCTCGTCCGCGGTGCGGTTTCGGATGACGAAGATGTGCGCGTCCGCGCCCGCGTCCGAAAACGCCCGCTTGCTGTCGTACTCGCAGTTGGTCCCCGGGAAGACGGGAATGAGCACTCTGCATGTTCCCCGCTTAATGTTGGCGAAAAACTCTTTTCTTTCGGGATAGGTCAGCGTCTCCGCTTTCAAGTAAGTTTCCACATCGTTACAGCGGAAGACGGGTTCGAGCTTGCTCTCATACGCCTTTTGAAGCTCGGAAAGCTCCAAAACGTGACCCATATAGCGAATTTCCGCCTCTTTCGTCGTCCTGCCGAGCAAAATTCCGACTTCTTCCTCGCCCGTAAGTTCCAAAAGGAATGCGCCGTAGCGATAGCCGAAAATATCCTTGAAATCGACCCCATCCTCATATTTGAAGCCGATTTGATTGCCGAGACAGTTCTTTAAGACCTGTTCCGCGACGCCGCCGAAGACAGGCGTCGAGCAGGAAACCGCCTTCCCCTCTTGGAGCAAATTGTGTACCTGTGTGAAGTTTTTGAGAAGGCTCTCGGGAATCGGCAGTCCGTGACTATCGTATTCGGGAAGAAGGAGAACGACTTTATGTCCCGCGCTCTTAAACTCGGGGGAGACGACTTCCGTCGTTCTTCCCGTCGTCACCGCAAAGGAGACGAGAGTCGGAGGGACGTCGATATGTTCGAACGTGCCGCTCATCGAGTCTTTGCCGCCGATTGCGGCGATTTTGAGGTCCATCTGCGCCTTGAACGCGCCGAGAAGGGCTGCAAAGGGCTGTCCCCAGCGCTTGGGGTCCTTCCCCGGCTTTAAAAAGTACTCCTGGAAGGTGAGGTATACATCTTTATACTCCGCGCCCGTTGCGATGAGTTTGGAGACCGACTCGACGACGGACAGATACGCCCCGTGATAGGGGCTCTTCTCCATGATATAGGGATTGAATCCCCAGCTCATGTAGGAGACGGTGTCCGTGTGTCCCTCTTCCATCGGAATGAGGTGCACCATCGCCTGCGGCGGAGTCATCTGATATTTTCCGCCGAAGGGCATGAGCACCGTGCCCGCGCCGATCGTCGAGTCGAACCGCTCGGCAAGTCCCTTCTTCGAGCAGACGTTGAGCTCTTTTGCAAGGGACAAATACCCCTCTTCGAAGCTCTTCGGCAGTTCCTTTTCAAAGCTTTTCGGCGTAGAAGTCTCCACTTCGATGTGCTTTTCCGCGCCGTTGCTCCCCAAAAATTCACGGGAGAGATCGCAGATCGTCTTTCCTCTCCACTTCATGACAAGGCGAGGATTTTCCGTGACCTCCGCGACGACGGTCGCCTCGAGGTTCTCGCCGTTTGCAAGACGGATGAACTCCTCCGCGTCCTTCTTTGCGACGACGACCGCCATGCGCTCCTGCGATTCGGAGATCGCAAGCTCGGTGCCGTCGAGTCCATCGTACTTTTTGGGGACGAGGTCGAGATTGACCGAGAGTCCGTCGGCAAGTTCACCGATCGCGACGGAGACGCCGCCCGCGCCGAAGTCGTTGCAACGCTTGATGAGCCGCGTTGCCTTTTCACTTCTGAAGAGCCGCTGGAGTTTTCTCTCCTCGGGGGCGTTTCCCTTCTGAACCTCCGCGCCGCAGTGCGTCAAGGACTCCTGTGTGTGCGACTTGCTGGAACCCGTCGCGCCGCCGCAGCCGTCCCGTCCCGTTCTGCCGCCGAGCAGAATGATCTTATCGCCCGCGATCGGCTGTTCCCTTCGGACATTCTTCGCGGGAGCCGCACCGATGACCGCGCCGATCTCGAGCCGCTTTGCGACATAGCCGCTGTGATAGAGCTCGTCGACCTGCCCCGTCGCAAGTCCGATTTGGTTTCCGTAGGAGGAATATCCCGCCGCGGCGGAAGTGACGATCTTCCGCTGCGGAAGTTTTCCCTTGATCGTCTCCTTCACGGGGACGAGGGGATCGCCTGCGCCCGTCAGGCGCATGGCGGCATAGACGTAACTTCTGCCCGAGAGCGGATCGCGGATCGCGCCGCCCACGCAGGTCGCCGCGCCGCCGAAGGGCTCGATCTCCGTCGGGTGGTTGTGCGTCTCATTCTTGAAAAGAAGCAAATAGTCTACTTCTTTTCCGTCTTCGTCCACTTTGATCTTGACCGTGCAGGCGTTGATCTCCTCGCTCTCGTCGAGCTTTTGTAAGAGTCCCCTCTTCTTCAAGACCTTTGCGGCGATCGTGCCGATGTCCATAAGGCTCACGGGCTTTTTCCTTCCGATCTCGCCGCGCACCTTTTTGTATTCTTCAAAAGTTTCTTGAAGCTCGCTGTCTGCAAACGTCACTTTGTCGATGCTCGTCAAAAAGGTCGTATGCCTGCAATGATCCGACCAATAGGTGTCGAGCACGCGAATCTCCGTGAGCGTGGGGTCGCGCTTTTCGCTTTGGAAGTACTTTTGGCAGAACAGAAGATCGTCTTTATCCATCGCGAGGGAGAGCTCTTCGAGAAGTTTTTCAAGCTCTTTTGAACCCATTTCACAAAAACCGTGCAGAATGGGGACGTCCTCGGGGACGGGATGGGCGATCTTGAGCGTTGCGGGAAGTTCCATGGACGCCTCGCGGCTCTCCACGGGGTTGATGACGTAATTTTTGATCGTAAGAAGATCGCTCTCCGAAAGATCGCCGTAGAAGGCGTAAATTTTCGCCGTGCGGACGATGGGACGCTTGCCCTTGGAGATCATCTGAATGCACTGTGCGGCGGAATCGGCGCGCTGGTCGAATTGTCCCGGCAAAAATTCCGCGGCAAAATAGCGGGAGCCCGAAAGATCGACCCTAGAAAAACTTTCGTCGACCTGCGGCTCGGAAAAGACGGACTTCACCGCCCTTTGGAAGAGCTCCTCATCGATGTCCTCCGCGTCGTAGCGATTGATGACGCGCACCCGCTCGATCTTCATTCCATAGAGTTCTTTGAGGTCAAATAGCAGGGACTTCGCCTCGACGGCAAACTCCGCACGCTTTTCGACATAGATCCTGTAAACCATTATTTTTCCTCCGCCTTCAGCGCACGCGCTCCGATGTCGTCCCGCCGATAGGCATTTGCAAAGTGAATTTTATCCGAAAGGGCATAGGCGTTTTGGATCGCCTCATATAGCGTATCGCCGAGAGCGACGGCGCCAAGTACGCGGCCGCCCGAGGTCTTGAGAAGGTCTCCCTCTTTTTTTGCGCCCGCAATGTAAATTTGCTCCCCTTCTCCTGTCTTCGGAAGGGAAATTTCATAACCTGTATCGTATTTTTGGGGATAGCCCTTGCTCGCCATCACGACGCAGCAGGCATATTTTTCCGAAAATTCGACGTTCATCTCCCCGAGTTTTCCATCGCGCACGGCGCGCATGACGGAGAGAAGATCGCTTTTTAGAAGGGGCAGAACGACCTGCGTCTCGGGGTCGCCGAAGCGGCAGTTGTACTCGACGACTTTGGGCCCCTCCTTCGTCAGCATGAGTCCGAAATAGAGGCAGCCTTGAAAGGTCCTTCCCTCTTCTTTGAGCCCTCGAATTGTCGGCAGGAAGATTTTTTCCATGCACTCCTTTGCGATCTCTTTTGTGTAGCAGGGATTGGGCGCGACGGTGCCCATGCCGCCGGTATTGAGACCCATGTCCCCATTTTGGGCACGCTTGTGGTCCATGCTCGAGACCATCGGCACGATCGTCTCGCCGTCCGTAAAGGAGAGAACGGAGACTTCCGGACCCTCCATAAATTCCTCGACGACGATCTTCGTCCCGCTGGTTCCGAAGACCTTATCGACCATCATCGACTTCACCGTCTCCTCGGCCTCCTTGAAACTTCCGACGATGACCGCGCCCTTGCCGAGCGCGAGCCCGTCCGCCTTGATGACGGTCGGATAGCGGCTGTTTTTCAGATAATTTAAGGCGTCCTCTGCACTTTCGAAGGTCTCGTAAGCGGCCGTCGGAATGTGATGCCGCTTCATGAAATTTTTCGAGAAAATTTTGCTGCCCTCGATGATCGCGGCGTCCTTTTTGGGTCCGAAACAGGGCACCCCGAGCGCTTCCAATCGATCGACGAGTCCCAGGACGAGGGGATCGTCGGGGGTGACGACCGCAAAGTCGACGGAATGTTCCTTCACAAAGGCGCAGATTCCGTCAAGATCGGTCGCCTTGACGGGAAAACACTGCGCGTCCGCGGCGATCCCGCCGTTCCCTGGAAGGGCGTAGACCGTTGTAACTTCCGGATTTTTTTTGATCGTTTTGATGACGGCGTGCTCTCTTCCGCCGCCGCCGATGACGAGAATTTTCATAGTTCTCCTTTTTTCAGTGATGGAAGAGGCGAAGTCCCGTAAAGAACATCGCCATATTGTATTTATCCGCGGCTTCGATGACGAGATCGTCCCTTACCGACCCGCCCGGCTCCGCCACATAGGAGACGCCGCTCTTTGCCGCCCGCTCGATGTTGTCCGCGAAGGGGAAGAAGGCGTCGCTGCCCAAGGAAACTCCCTTGATTTTGCTCAAGTACTCCTCTTTTTCTTCCTTTGTGAAGGGCTCGGGCTTTCTCTTGAAGAATTTCTGCCACTCGCCCTCGCGGAGAAGATCGTCCGCCTCGTCGGAGAGGTAGAGGTCGATGAGATTGTTCTTGTCGGGTCTTCCCACACTGTCAAGAAAGGAGAGATCCAAGACCTTTTCGTTTTGGCGAAGGTGCCACAGATCCGCCTTTTGCGCCGCGAGCCGCGTGCAGTGAATGCGGGACTGCTGCCCCGCGCCGACGCCGATCGCCTGTCCGTCCGCCGCGAAGCAGACGGAGTTGCTCTGCGTATACTTTAAAGTGATGAGCGCGATGAGAAGATTCTCCGCATGTTCCTTTGGCAAAGTCTTGTTCTTTGTGACGGGGTTTTGCAGAAGTTCCTCGGTGATTTTGCTGTTGTTTCTGCCCTGTTCGAAGGTGACGCCGAACACCTGCTTGTGCTCGATTGCGGCGGGGACATAGTCGGGGTCGATTTTGATGATATTGTATCCCCCCTTGCGCTTTTGCTTCAAAATGTTCAACGCAGCCTCCGAATATGCGGGGGCGATGATACCGTCGGAGACCTCGCGGGAGATGATCTTTGCCGTCGTCTCGTCGCACTCGTCGGAGAGGGCGATGAAGTCGCCGAAGGAGCTCATGCGGTCGGTCCCTCTTGCCCGCGCATAGGCGCAGGCGAGGGGAGAATCATTCAATCCCTCGATGTCCTCCACGAAGCAAGCGCGCTTCAATGCGTCCGAAAGGGGGTTCCCCACCGCCGCGGACGTCGGGGAGACGTGTTTGAAGCTCGTCGCGCAGGGTTTTTTCGTGCTCTCTTTAAGCTCTCTTACGAGCTGCCAGGCGTTGAGCGCGTCCAAAAAGTTGATGTATCCCGGTCTGCCGTTCAAAATTTCGACGGGAAGGTCCTCTCCGCCCTCCATAAAGATGCGGGCGGGCGTCTGGTTGGGGTTACAGCCATACTTCAATGCAAATTCTTTCATATGTCACTTCCCGTATTTGTTGTATAAAACGCGCTCGTATGCGCCGCTGTGCAAGTCAATTGCCCTCAAGTAGAGGGAAATTTTGTTGTCCTTCTCCATGCTGTTCCAAAGTTCCTCTCCGAAAGAGGTGATTTCATTCGGCATTTTGATGAGCCGCGGCTCCCCCTCGAAGGAGGGAAGGGGATCCCCGTCCCGTTCATAGGTATGAAGAAAATGTCCCCTGCCTGCGACGGGCTCGTATTGGAAGAAGTAGCGGTTGCAGGCGCTCCCCTTCTCGTCCGCGCTCTTCAAAATGGACATCTCATAGCAGAATTTCCCCTCCGTGTGCAGCACTGCGCTGATGCGGGGAGTGAAGTTCTTGTCCGGCTCGAAGGTGCAGCCCATGAGCGCATGTCTCATGCAGTGTCCGCCCTTGATCGCCTTTTCGATGGCGTCCGTCTGCACGCCGTTCGTGACAATGGTGTCTTTTCCTACGACTTTGACCGCCGAATAGATGATGAGCGAGGGGTCCTCGACCTTGGAGGGGTCGAAAGGAACAGTCTTAAGCTCCTCACTGCACTCTTCGAAGACGCGGTTGCGGCTGTTTGCGCTCCTGCCCATGATGAAATAGACGAGGATCGCTTTTGTTCCGTCCTCGCTCAGCCCCGCCGCGATCCCGCGCCCGGGATAGGGATTGTTTTTGAGAATTTCGCTTAAAAGTTTTACTTCCATGTCTCTTTCTCCGATAATTTTTTACAGATTTCCTCCGCCGCTTCGGGCAGAATGATCCACTCCGCCTCGCGCATGACCCGCTTTTGAAGCATTTCGGGGGTGTCCCCCTCCTTCACGCAGACGGCCCGTTGGGAAATGATCTTCCCCCCGTCGCACTCCTCCGAGACGAAGTGGACGGTCGCACCCGTCACCTTGACGCCCGCCTTCAAGACCGCTTCATGCACGTGCAGACCGTACATTCCCTTTCCTCCGAAGGAGGGAAGGAGGGCGGGGTGGACGTTGATGATCCGCCCCTCGAGCTGTTGGACGAAATTTTTGCTTAAAATCGTCATGAACCCCGCGAGGACGACAAGTCCGATCTTATGATCTTGAAGGGTTTGAAGAATTTTTTCCTCCCGCTCCGCGGAAGAAAGTTTCCCTCGGTCGAAGACGACGCTCTCGATCCCATACCGCGCGGCACGAGTGAGGCAATGCGCCCCCTCGTGGTCGCAAATGAGAAGGGAAATTTCCCCGTGGGGAATAAGTCCCGCCTCCGCGGCGTTCAAAATCGCCTGAAAATTGGTTCCGCCGCCCGAACAGAGGACGGCGACTTTGATCTTGTTCATAGAAGTTCCACACCCTCGCCGCGGACGATCTCGCCGAGAATGTAGGCGTTCTCCCCATGTTCTTTGAGGCAGGCGAGCGCCCTTTCGACGTCCTTCTTTGCGACGACGACGCTCATGCCGACGCCCATGTTGAAGGTGTTGAACATGTCGTGCTCGTTGATCTTCCCTTGCTCTTGTATGAGGGAGAAGATCGGGGGAATGCGGACGTCCTTCTTTTGGATTTTCACGCCCAATCCTTCGGGAATGGAGCGGGGCATGTTCTCATAGAAGCCGCCGCCCGTGATGTGGGAAATTCCCTTGACCTCGACTTTATTCAAGAGGGCAAGGATAGGTTTGACATAAATTTTTGTGGGCTCGAGCAGAGTCTCTCCCAAAGATTTGCCGCCGAGTTCTTTGACGGGGGAAGTGAGGTCGGCGTGTTCGACGTCGAACACCTTCCTCACGAGGGAGAAGCCGTTCGAATGCACGCCCGACGAGGGCAGGGCGAGCATGACGTCCCCCTCCTTCATCTTATTTTTGTCGAGGACTTTGGACTTGTCCACGACTCCGACCGAAAATCCCGCGAGGTCGTACTCCTCCTCGGGCATCGTGCCGGGGTGCTCCGCCGTCTCGCCGCCGACGAGGGCGCAGCCCGCCCGAACGCAGCCTTCCGCCACGCCGCCGACGATCTCCGCGATTTTTTCGGGAATGTTCTTTCCGCAGGCGATATAGTCGAGGAAGAAGAGCGGCTTTGCGCCGCAGCAGATGACGTCGTTGACGCACATGGCGACGCAGTCGATGCCGATCGTGTCGTGCTTGTCCATTAAAATTGCGAGGCGCAGCTTGGTGCCGACGCCGTCCGTCCCCGAGACGAGGACGGGCTCCTTCATCTCCCCGCAAGAGAGCGGAAAGAGGCCCCCGAAGCCGCCGATGTCCGCCTTGCCCGAGGGCATGGTCCGCGCAACGTGCTTTTTCATGAGTTCCACGGCGCGATAGCCCGCCGTGATGTCCACTCCCGCCTCTTTATAGCTCTCGGAATAGCTCTTTTCCATATCTTTCTCCTTGGATCATTTTTGAAATTTGGGATTCTCGCTGATGGGACGCTCCCAGCGCTCGAACCGCTCCTTCTTGCTCTGCGTCGGCTCCTCGGTGGGATACTTCCCGTCGAAACACGCCGTGCAGAAGCCGCTTCCGTCGCCGCCCGTCAGGTGCGTCACCTTGGAAATATCAAGATACCCCAGTGAGTCCGCGCCGATGATTTGCGCGATCTCCTCCACCGTGTGATGGCAGGCGATGAGGTTGTCTCGCGAGTCGATGTCCGTGCCGTAGTAGCAGGGATTCATGAATGCGGGCGCGGAGGAGAGAAGGTGCACTTCCTTTGCCCCCGCCTCGCGGAGAAGGCGGACGATCCTACCGCTCGTCGTGCCGCGGACAATGCTGTCGTCCACCAAGATCACCCGCTTGCCCTCGATCGCCGACTTTAAGACATTCAATTTGATGCGGACCTTGTCCTCCCGCGACTTCTGTCCCGGGGCGATGAAGGTCCTGCCGATGTATTTATTTTTGATAAATCCGATCCCGTAGGGAATGCCCGACTCCATCGCGTAGCCGTAGGCTGCGTCGAGTCCCGAGTCGGGAACGCCGACGACGATGTCCGCGTCAATTTTATATTGCTGCGCAAGGAAGGCTCCCGCCTGCTTTCTCGCCTCATGAACGGACTTTCCGTCGATGACGGAATCGGGGCGGGCGATATAGAGAAATTCGAAGACGCAGAAGCTCTTCGGTTCTTTCCCGCAGTGGGTGCGGTCGGAGAGGACGCCGTCCTTGGTGAAGACGATCATCTCCCCCGGTTCCACGTCGCGAATGAGCTTCGCGCCGACTGCGTCGAGCGCACAGGTCTCCGAGGCGACGACATAGGCGCCGTCCGGCCTCTGACCGTAGCAGAGGGGGCGGAAGCCATGCGGATCGCGGACGGCGATCAGCTTGCTCGGCGACATGACGATGAGAGAGTAGGCTCCCTTGAGCCTGTCCATCGCCCCGAGGACCGCGTCTTCGATGGACTTCGCCCGAACGCGCTCCTTGGTGATGATATAGGAAATGACCTCGGTGTCCGTCGTCGTGTGGAAGATGCTCCCCTCGTTTTCAAGCTCCGAGCGAAGCTCGAAGGAGTTGACGAGGTTCCCGTTGTGCGCGAGCGCCATGTTCCCCTTGAGGTGGTTGACGACGATGGGCTGTGCGTTCTCTCTGCCGCCGCCGCCCGTCGTCGAATAGCGGACATGGCCGATCGCCATGTTCCCCTCGCCGAGCATTTCGAGATTGCGCGGCGTGAAGACGTCGTTGACGAGCCCCACATCCTTGTGCGAAGTAAAGACGCCGTCGTTGTTGACGACGATCCCCGCCGACTCCTGCCCGCGGTGTTGAAGCGCAAAAAGCGCATAGTATGCGGTACTCGCTACATTCTCGACGCCATTTGCAAAGATCCCGAATACGCCGCATTCCTCATGAATTGCCATTTTCTTTGTCCTTTACGCGCCCGTCACGCGCTTGAAGATTTCGCGGTAGGCGTCCTCCACGCCGCCCATGTCGCGGCGGAAGCGGTCCTTGTCGAGCTTTTCACCCGTCTTTGCGTCCCAGAATCTGCAGGTGTCCGGAGAAATCTCATCGGCGAGCACGATCGTGCCGTCGGGGAGCTTTCCGAACTCCAATTTAAAGTCGATGAGGCGGACGCCGAGCTTTAAAAAGTACTCCTTCAAAACTTCGTTGACTTTGAAGGCGTAGCGCTTGATCGTGTCGATCTCCTCTTTCGTCGCAAGTTTTAAAGCGATCGCATGATAGGAGTTGATGAGCGGGTCGTCGAGCGCGTCGCACTTATAGGAAAATTCGATGGTCGGCTCGTCGAAGATGATCCCCTCCTCGACGCCGTAGCGCTTGGAGAAGGATCCTGCCGACACATTCCTCACGATGACTTCGAGGGGTACGATCTTGACTTTCTTGACCAAAGTATCCCGCTCGGAGAGTTCCTCTACAAAATGCGTGGGCACCCCCTGCTTTTCGAGGAGCTGCATGAGCATGTTGGACATGCGGTTGTTGACGACCCCCTTTCCCGCGATCGTCCCCTTCTTCTGTCCGTTGAACGCCGTCGCGTCGTCCTTATAGGAGACGATGCAATACCGCTCGTCCCCGGTCGCAAAGACCTTCTTTGCCTTGCCCTCATAGAGCTGTTCCTTCTTTTCCATATCAATTCTCCTTATGTGTATTTTTCAAAGATGGTTCTGTCGGAGGAGAGGACCTTCTCTCTCCCCTCTTCTCGGAATTTTTTGAGCTTGTCCTTTAAATCGGAATCCTCGAGCGCGAGAATTTCCGCCGCGAGATAGGCGGCGTTCTTCGCCCCATCGACGGCGACCGTCGCAACGGGAATGCCCGAGGGCATCATGACCGTCGAAAGAAGGGCGTCCATGCCGCCCAAAGAGCCGCTTTTGATCGGGATCCCGATGACGGGCAGAATGGTGGACGCTGCGAATGCGCCCGCAAGGTGCGCCGCCATTCCCGCCGCGCAGAGAATGACGCCGAAGCCGTCCTCCTCCGCACGGAGGGCGAACGCTCTCGCCTCCTCGGGCGTGCGGTGCGCGGAATAGACGTGCACCTCGAAGGGAATGTGAAATTCCCTCAAGACGTCGATCGCTTTCTCGACCACGGGCATGTCCGATTCGCTGCCCATGATAACGGCTGCTTTTTTCATGATACCTCCCTCAGACCAACAAAAAGAGCAGTTTCCCTCTGTGCGAGAAAACTGCTTCTCAAGCGGATATTTCTCTTCTCCCCGAAAAAGGGGGAAAGTCGCCGAGTTTCATGACATCATTATAATACAAACCCCTCCCGCCCGTCAAGCGTTGAGAGAGAAAAACCGCGAAAAATTGCTTCTCCGGGGAAAATTATTTTTGATTAAATTTTTTCCGCACGAAAAAGTCGGTCACGCGCTCGGGCAAAATCTTGTAAGCATAGCGCAAAACATTGTTCTTTCCCCCCGCGACGGCGACCGTCGGCGGATTCTTTCTGTCGACGAGCTTTAAGATGCTGTCGGCGACAAGCGAAGAGGACATTCCCCCCTGTTCCATATTGGCAAGGGCGGCGGACGCCTTCTTGAGGGGAGAGGAGTAGTTCTTGCTCTCCTCCTCGCTGTAGACCCTGCGGGAATAGGTGAAGTCGGTGGCGGTCCCGCCGGGGAGCAGCGCACACACGCGCACGCCGTAGGGACGAAGCTCAAGGTCCGCCTCCCGCGCGAGCATGGTGAGCGCCGCCTTCGAGGAGGAATAGAATCCGTCGAAGGGAATGGGCATGTCCCCGCCCAAGGAGCCGACTAAGATGACCCTTCCGCACCGCTGCTTTAAATAGGGCGCGGCTGCCCTGATCGCCTCGATCGCGCCGAAGTAGTTGACTTCGAACAGATACCGATAGTCCCCGCTCTTGGCGTATTCGAGGGGCGCCGCCATCGAAAATCCCGCCGAATAGACGAGAAGATCGAGGCTCACAAGTTCCTCGCACGCCTTCTCGATCGCCTCGCCGATCTCCCCCTCCTGCGCGGCGTCCGCCGTCAGCGACTGCACCCTCTCTCCGTGAAAGGGAGTGCGCGAAATATTGTAGACGCGATAGCCCTTCGCAGAGAGTTTGAGCGCGGTCTCCCTGCCGATCCCCGAAGAGCCGCCCACAACGATCGCATTCTTTTTCAAGGGCGTCCTTTGACGGGACGCCTCTTCCGTCTTGATATTCTCTTCCATACCCTTAGAGTTTGTAAATTCAGGAAAATTTATGCAAGATTTATCCGAGGGCGACATCTAAGATCATCATGACGCAGAATCCGAGAATGACGCCCGCGCTTGCAAGCGTCTTGTTCTCCGAAAAACAGTCGGGAATGAGCTCGGAGCAGACGACGGCGACCATAGCCCCCGCCGAAAAGGAGAGAGCCCAGGGCATGAGCCCGACGATGTAAGTTGCAAGCGCAGCGCCCAAAAGACAGGCGGGGATTTCCACCGCTCCCGAGCCTTGAGAGAAGAGAAAGGCCTTCCCCGCGCTCATTCCGCGGGACTTGAGCGGAAAGGCGACGCACATGCCCTCGGGAAAGTTCTGCACGGCGATCCCGACTCCGAGAAGGAGTGCAGACAGTGCCGCCGCCTCCACTCCCGCGCCCTGCGCGAAGGCAACTCCGACCGCCATTCCCTCGGGAATATTGTGCAGCGTCACCGCCAGATAGAGAAGTGCCGACTTCCTGTCCCCTCCGCAGCCGATGATCCGCTTGGTACGGGAGAGAAAGAAGTCGGACAGAATGATGAACGCCCCTCCGAGCAAGAACCCGAGCGTGACCGTAAGGTAGGAGGGGATCGCGCTCTCGTATTCGATCGCGGGGAGGAGCAGAGAGAAGAAGCTCGCCGCGATCATGATCCCCGCCGCCGCGCCGTTCATAAGGGTCAAAAAATTTTGGTTGATCTTTTTGGAAAAGAAGACGAACATCGCGCCCAGCGCCGTCATCAGATACATGAACAGGGAGAGACAGAAGGACTGTAAAATGGGATCCCAACTCAAAAACCGCATTTGTAAACCTCGTGGCTGTGTATAGATACAGTCACTTCAGGTTATGAATTTTTCTCTTTTTTGGTGAAAAAGAGGTAAGAAACCTTTTTTATTAAGCGGCAATCCGCTTCACCCTTGCCTTGTTGTAAGACGAACACTACTTTTTTCAATGCTGAAAAAAGTAGCAAAAAAGACCCGGGACACTTGCAATTGTGTCCCGGACCCCGCAATGCTTTTTATTCGGAGGTACAGGCTTTCTGTTTTTAACCTGTCATGTTGAGCGGAACGAAGTGAAGTCGAAGGCGCGTCGTTCTATTGAGAATCCATACGCGCCTCACGAGCGTAGCGAAGTAAACATCTCGTCCTTTCAGCGGAATCGCCTTGGATTGTCTTTTGCGAAAGACGAACGTTGCTACTTTTTTACGCATACAAAAAATAAGGTGAAGGGAGTCGAACCCGCGACGGTTTTGGACGGCGGATTTCCGCCCGGTTCTTCGTCGACTCCCTTGTCCAAACAAAAATCCGCTTGTCCAAAACTGCTTCGCACTCCCGCGTAGCAATTTTCGAGGGATTTGTGCCGAGGAGGAGGAAGGTTTACTGGATGTAAATCGACGACGGCGTAGGCGAAAAGCACCGAAAAGAGCCCGCGGGAGCGGCGTGGATTCGGCTCCCTTCACCTAAACCAAAAAAAATGTTGGGACACTTGCGCTTCGACCTTTCTACTGTTTTTTCCTTGGGTCGCACGAGCGCAGCGAGTATTGTGTCCCGTTCGGCGGTAGCCCCCGCCGAACCCCGCCTCGCCACCAGCTCGGCTAAACTCGCCTATGGCTCGTGCGCCGCGCTTGGATAACAATAGAAGGCGCGTCGTCTACGTTGCGGTTCACAGCCCACCGGGCTGTTGAACAGAAGTCGCAACGCTCCACCCCGCGACGCTTTTTATTCGGAGTACAGGCTTGTCTGTTTTTAACCTGTCATTCCGAGTGGAGCGTAGCGGAATCGAGGAATCCCCCAAGCAAGCGACGGGACATTCCTTTTATGTCACCCTGAGCGTAGTCGAAGGCGCGTCGTTCTATTGAGAATCCATACGCGCCTCACGAGCCTTTAGGCGAGTAAGGGTCTCTACCTTATTGTGAGATCCTCAAAAGGACGAGATTCTTCGACGACGGCACCCTACGGGTGCCTGCTCAGAATGACAGCGATAAAAATTCTAAAATTATGTGTGCGAGCAAAACCACGCTTTTGCGCTGCACGCCCCTGTTTGCGCCCCGCGGGACGCACATTGTCGTGAAAGCGACAGAGAGGGCCAAGCAATTCAAGGCAAAAAAGCAAATTTCCTCGACAAAAATATTGCGCAGCAAGATTTTTGTCGAAACCCTTTATTCTAAATTTACTGCGCGGAGCAGAATCGCCATTCTGCGGTAGCGCCCCCTATAGGCGCCCTACAGGACGCACATTGTCTTTTGAAA
>CANQBW010000018.1 GCA_947589565.1 uncultured Clostridia bacterium
CCCGAAGAGAGAAGCTTCGACAGAAGCCGCGATGTCTTCGACGAGAAACCCGAAGAAAGAAACTTCGACAGAAGCCGTGACGTCTTCGACGACAAACTGGAAGAGAGAACCTTCGACAGAAGCAGAGACGTCTTTGACGATCCCGAGGATAGAAATTTTGACAGAAGCCGTGACGTCTTCGAGGAAAAGCCCGAGGAGAGGACATTTGAGCGCAGAGGGGAGCCGAGCGATTTCCCGCGGGACGATCTGTTCGAGCCGGAGGAGCAGGACAGACCCCCGATGGGATTCCGCGAGGAGAGCATTCCAAACCTCTTCCCCGACGAGGGCGACGACGTCTTCGGGGAAGAGGAGTCAGATCTGAGCGGCGGATTCCCGCGCGAGGATCCCCGCGGCTATGACGAGGTCAGGGACAGCCGCATGGAGAGCGAGGCGCGGGAGGAGCAATTCGCCGCGGGCGCAAGCAGGGCGATGAGCGGGATTTCGAGGACCCGTTCGGATATTTTCGAAAATGACGACATGGATTCCGCTCCCTCCGATTATGTTGAGGAGACGGAGCCTGCGCCGAAAAAGAAGCACGTCTACAGACCCTATCAGAGGCCCTCTCTGTCCCTTCTGAAGAAATACGACGACAAGATCACCGTCTCCCAGGAGGAGATCGACCGCAATTCCGCGATCATCACCGACACTTTGGCGGGATTCCGCGTGGACGCAGAGGTCATCAAGGTCACCCCGGGGCCCTCGGTCACCCGCTATGATATCGATATTCCGAGAAATATTTCCCTGAACACCGTCACAAAGCGCAGCGGGGAGATCGCCATGCGGCTCCACGCGCGGGACGGCGTGAATATGTATGCAAACAACGAATCGGGCACGATCTCCATCGAAGTCCCCAACGCCGTCCGTGCGACAGTCGGTCTTTCGTCGGTGCTGGAAGCAAAGGAATACCAGGAGGACAAGCCGGGCTCTCTGATCTTCGGGATCGGCAAGGACATCGAGGGCAGAAACGTCTGCGGGGACATTCCCAAGATGACGCACATTCTCGTCGCGGGAACGACCAACGCGGGCAAGTCGGTCGCCCTCAACGCCATGCTCGTCAGCCTCGTCTGCAAGTACTCTCCCGAGGAGCTCAGACTTATCTTAGTCGACCCCAAGCGCACGGAGTTCATTGTCTATGACGGACTTCCGCACCTCATGATCAACGAGATCATCGGCGACGCGCAGAAGGCGATCATGGCGCTCAATTGGTCCATCAAGGAGATGGAGAGAAGATACGCCGTCTTCGAGCAGAAGACGCGCTCGGGCGTCGCCGTCCGAAATGTCGACGAGTACAACGCCAACCTGACGGAGGACGAGGAGCGGCTTCCCAAGATCGTCTTCGTTGTGGATGAGCTTGCCGACCTCATGTCCGTCGCGAAGAAGGACATCGAAGAGCGCATTCAGCGGCTCACGCAGAAGGCGCGGGCTGCCGGTATCCATCTGGTGCTTGCAACGCAGAGACCTTCCGTCGACGTCATCACGGGCGTCATCAAGGGGAACCTTCCCACGCGTATGGCGGTCCGCGTCATTCAGGAAGTCGACTCGCGCACGATCCTCGACGAAGGGGGCGCGGAGAAGCTCCTCGGCATGGGCGACATGCTCTATAAGGCGGGCGGAATGTTCAACTGCAAGCGCGTACAGGGCGCATTCATCAGCACGGGAGAACTGCAGGCGATCATGGAAGACATCAAACAGAACAACGAGTCCTATTTCGACCCCGAAGTGAGCGACTATATCAACCGCACGGAGGAGGTCGAAGAGGACGACGAGGACGACCGCGACCGTGCAAGCAGCGCGCCGCGCGGCGGCAAGGGCGGCGAGGGAGAGGCCCTCTATATCAAAGCCCTCGCGATGGTCGTCAAACTCGGCTCGGCGTCCATCTCTCTCATTCAGCGCAGGTGCGGCGTCGGCTACAACCATGCGGGCAAGATCATGGAATGGATGGAAGAAAAGGGCTACGTCTCGCCCTTCGACGGCAAGGCGAAGGCGCGCACCGTGCTTTTGACAAAAGAGGAGTTCGAGAGCCTCTACGGTCCCATCGACAGATAAGAGGAAGAGATGCAAAAAATATTCGGCATGATCTCGCTCGGCTGCGACAAGAACCGCGTGGACGGGGAGCGCATTTTGGGCGAGATCAAGGCACATGGGTGCGAAATTACCAATGACATGCAAAAGGTCCAGGTCCTCATCGTGAACTCCTGTGCCTTTTTGAATGCGGCGCGGCAGGAGGCGATCGACGCCGTCTTAGAGGGCAATTCTCTGCGCGGCGGGGCGCTTGAAAAGATCGTGATCTCGGGCTGTCTTCCGCAAAAATACATCGGGGAGCTGTATCCCGCCCTCGAAGAGGCGGACGTGTTTTTGGGAATTTCCGACGTGAGCGAGCTCTTTCCCGCCCTCGAACGCGCCTACCGCGGCGAGCGGGTCAATGCTGTGGGAAAGGGGAAGGAAAGCTTCGGCACGCGCGTCGTCTCCACGCCCCCGCACATCAAATACCTTAAAATCGCGGAGGGCTGTTCCAACCACTGCACCTACTGCCTGATCCCCAAAATTCGCGGGGCTTATCAAAGCTATCCCATGGGATCGATTCTGCGCGAGGCAAAATCCCTCGGTAAAACGGAGGAACTCGTCCTCGTCGCACAGGACGTGACCCGCTACGGCGAAGAGGGCGGCAAAAATCAGCTCGTCCCACTGCTCGAAAAGCTTTCCGAACTTGAAAATATCCGTCACATTCGTCTCCTCTATTGCTATCCCGAAAAGATCACCGAGGAACTTTTGGAGGAGATCGGAAAGAACGATAAGATCATAAAATACCTCGATATTCCGCTCCAGCATTCCGAGGATCGCATCTTAAAATTGATGGGAAGAAAGGGCTCGCGGGAGGCTTACCTTCGGCTCTTTGAAAATATCAGAAGAAAAATTCCATCGATCGCGCTGCGGTCGACGTTTATCACGGGCTTTCCCTCGGAGACGGAGGAGGAACACCGGGCACTCAAAGAGTTTTTGTGCGAGGTCAAATTCACAAACTGTGGATTTTTCGCCTATTCCCGCGAGGAGGACACGCCCGCCTATTCCTTTTCGGCGCAGGTCCACCCTTCCACCAAAAAGAGGAGACAGCGCGAACTTTACGAGGTGCAGGCGGAAATTTCCCGCGAGAATTTGAAAAAGTTCGTCGGGAAGGAGCTCAGCGTCCTCTGCGACGGAAAAGAAGGGGAGGATTTTGTCGGTCGCGCGAGCTTTCAGGCTTATGAAATCGACGGACAGGTGCGTTTTTCCGCAGAAAAAGCGGAAAGCGGCAAATACTATCGGGTGTCGATCGAAGGGTCCGACGCCTATGATCTCAAGGGGAGGAGTATGGGAAGAGATGAATCTGCCGAATAAGATCACTTTGACGAGGATCTTCATGATCCCCGTCTTCGTGCTGTTCTTTTATTTAGAGGTTATTCCCTATCATGAATTGATCGCAGCGGCCGTCTTTGCGCTCGCCGCGCTCACCGATTTCCTCGACGGGCACATTGCACGGTCGAGAAATTTGGTCACGAATATGGGGAAGTTTCTGGACCCCATTGCCGACAAAGTGCTCGTCTCGACGGCGTTCATCGTGCTTCTGACCAGGCCCTCGATCTTCGAATACGATCACCTTTCGGGCTGGGGACTGACGGCTGCGGGCATCTGCGTCGCGCTCATTTTGGCGCGGGAGCTCATCATCGGCGGGTTCCGCCTCGTCGCGGTCGAAAAGCGCGCCGTCATCGCGGCGGACAAGCTCGGCAAGATCAAGACGGTGGTGCAGGACATGACCATCGCGGTCTTGCTCGCGACGATGTCCTTCCTGAAAGAGAGCGCGGGAGCCGAAAAATATTTTGCCTACATCGGCATGGGACTCCTGCTCCTTGCGACCCTTCTCACCGTCATTTCGGGGACGAACTACATCGTCAAAAACAGACAGGTCCTGTTGGAGGAGGAGCCCTCCGAACAAGAGGACAAACAATGAAATTCGCCGCTGCGGTCCTGCGCAATATCACGATTTCACAGAGCTCCGTCCGCTACGGAGAGGTCGTGGACGCTCTGCTCTCGGGAGGGATCATTCTCGAAGAGGTCATTCTTCTTCCCTATGACGACCCCGGGCGGGTGCTCTCTTCCCTTGAGCGAATGAAGGGGGAATTTGACGGAATTTTCCTCATCTGCGACCGCGTGCTCCTTCCCGTCGCCCGCGAGGCGCTCTCGGCTGCGGCGAGCCGAAACTTTGCGGATGGGTACGTCTTTCGCACCGAAAATAAGCTCTTTTCGGTACTTCCCACGGGCAAAAACGGAGTGAAGATCTGTCGGGAACAGGCGATCCCCGCAGTGGATTCCATGCGCGGACAGTCCTTTTTTTCCATCGTCATCCGAACGGTCCGCGCACCCTCTTCGAAGATCCTCTCCGCGGTCTCCCGCGCCGAGGAAGAGGCAGAGGGAAAGCTCTCCATCGAGCTTTCCGAAGAGTACGGCGTGGGACGCATCGAGATCGTCTACCGCCGCGACACCCCGAAGGTGCTGACCGACGAGGTCGTCCGCATCCTCGCGGACGCGCTGGAAGAATACATCTATGCGATGGAGGACGTCTCTCCCGCCGAACGGCTCTTTGAGACGCTGAAATTGCACCGTCAGCGCATTTCGACGGCGGAGTCCTTCACGGGCGGCGGGGTCGGCAGCGCGATCGTCGCGATCCCCGGCGCGAGCAAGGTCTTTTACGAGGGGATCAACGCCTACGACGAAAAATCCAAGATGCGCCGCCTCGGCGTCACCGACTACACCCTCAAAAACAAGGGGGCCGTCTCGAGCGAGACGGCGTTCGAAATGGCGGAAGGGCTCCTGAAAGAGGGCTGCGACGTTGCGATCTCCACGACGGGGATCGCGGGTCCCGACACCGATCTCTCGGGCGCCCCCGTCGGAAAGTGCTTCATCGGCGTCGGCGTCAAGGACAAGATCAAGGTCTACGAGTACAACCTCTCGGGTGACCGCGAGACCATCACGAAGACGGCGATCAATCTTGCGCTGTTTTCGGCTTATAAGGAAATTCATTGAGAAATATTTTCACATATCAAACAAGAGGAATGGGAGGCAGCAAATGAACGAAGAGAAACAGAAGGCATTGGACGCGGTCCTTGCGCAGATCGAGAAGGCTTACGGCAAGGGCGCGATCATGAAGTTGGGCGAAGAGGCGGGTAATACGGACATCGACGTCATTCCGACGGGCTGTCTCTCCCTCGATCTCGCGCTCGGGATCGGCGGACTTCCGCGCGGGAGAATGGTGGAAATTTACGGCCCCGAATCCTCGGGAAAAACGACGGTCGCCCTCCATGCGGTCGCAGAGACCCAAAAACTCGGGGGCATTGCGGCATTTGTCGACGCGGAGCACGCGCTCGACCCCGTCTATGCCAAGCATTTGGGGGTAAACCTCGACGAACTGTACGTCTCCCAGCCCGACACGGGCGAACAGGCGCTCGACATCGTCGACAGTTTGGTGCGATCCTCGGCGGTCGACATGATCGTCGTCGACTCGGTCGCGGCGCTCACGCCCAAAGCAGAGATCGAAGGGGACATGGGGGACTCCCACGTCGGACTTCAGGCGCGGCTCATGTCGCAGGCGTTGAGAAAGCTGACCGCCATCGTCAACAAGAGCAAGACCTGCGTCATCTTCATCAACCAGCTCCGCGAAAAGGTCGGCGTCATGTTCGGAAATCCCGAAGTGACCCCGGGCGGCAAGGCGCTCAAGTTCTATGCCTCCATAAGGATCGACGTGCGGAAGATGGACATTTTGAAGGATACCGAAGGCGCGGCGGGAAACCGCACCCGCGCAAAGGTCGTCAAGAACAAGCTCGCCCCTCCCTTCCGTCAGGCGGAGTTCGACATCATGTACGGCGAGGGCGTCTCGCAGGAAGGGTGCATCATCGACCTCGGGCTCCAGTTCGACATCATCAAAAAGAGCGGCGCTTGGTTCAGTTACAACGACAACAAGCTCGCCAACGGCAGAGAGAAAATGCGTGCATTTTTAAAGGACAACCCCGAACTCTGCAAGGAGATCGAGGGAAAGATCCGTCAGGCGGCGAAGGGAGCTTCGGTCGCAGACGTCGCGGGCGGCGCGGAGTCGTAAGATGAAACACGAATTTTTGAGGGCGGCGGCGGCAAGTCCCGACTTAAAGGTCGCCGATCCCGCCTACAACGCAAAGAAAATCATCGAAATTTTAGAGGAACAGACAAAGCGGGGGACCGAACTTTTGGTCTTTCCCGAACTCTGCCTTTCGGGATACACCTGCGGCGACCTCTTTTTGCAGGAGACCCTCTTAAAGGGCTGTCTCGAAGCGCTCAAGTCGGTCGCAAAGGCGACGGACGGCAAAAAGATGCTCGTCTTTGTCGGTATCCCGCTCTCCGCGGGCGGAAAGCTGTATAACTGCGCCGCGGCGCTCTCGGGCGGCAAAGTTTTGGGATTGATCCCTAAGACCTATCTTCCCAATTACAACGAATTTTACGAGGAGCGCTACTTCTCGCCCGCTCCCGAAGAGGCGATCTTGATCGACTTCGAGGGAAGATCCGTGCCCCTGAGCAAATATTTCCTTGTGCGGGAGAGGACGGCGGGCGTTCTTGTCGGCTGTGAAATTTGCGAGGACCTCTGGGCGCCCGAATCGCCCTCCGTGCAGCTTGCAACGCGCGGCGCGAGCGTTATCGTCAATCTTTCCGCCTCCAACGAGACGATCGGAAAGCGCGAATACCGCAAGACGCTGCTTGCCGCGCAGTCGGGAAAGAATGTATGCGCCTATATCTACGCCGATGCGGGCATGGGGGAGAGCACTTCCGACATGGTCTTTGCGGGCAACAACCTTATCTATGAAAACGGGGTCTGCCTTGCAGAGAGTCTTCCCTTCTCGGGAGAGATCGCGGAGGGGGAGATCGACGTCGGGTTCCTTCTTCATGAGCGCAGAAAACTCAACACATTCCGCATAAATCAGCAAAATCACGATTGGGTGGAGGCCGATTTTGTTGGGGACGGCGACCTCACCCTTCGCAAAATCCCGACCCTTCCCTTCGTTCCGCAGGGAAAAGAGCTCGAGCGGCGGTGCGGGCTCATTCTGTCCATGCAGTCGAGCGCACTCGCAAGACGCATTTCGCACACCCGTGCCAAGACGGCGGTCATCGGCGTCTCGGGCGGACTCGATTCCGCGCTCGCGCTGCTTGTCACCGTCCGCGCCTTCGACCTTCTCGGCAAGGACAGACGGGACATCATCGCTCTCACGATGCCGGGCTTCGGCACGTCAAGCAAGACGAGGAACAATGCGACCTCTCTTCTGCAGGCAGCGAGGGTCACCGTGAGAACGGTCAATATTTCGGGCGCGGTCAACCGTCACTTCAAGGACATCGGGCACGACCCCGAAGAGCACAATTCCGCCTATGAAAACGCGCAGGCGCGCTACAGGACCCTCGTTTTGATGGATATCGCCAACGAGACGGGGGGGCTTGTCATCGGCACGGGCGACCTTTCCGAACTTGCCCTCGGCTGGTGTACCTACAACGGCGACCACATGAGCATGTACGGCGTCAACGCTTCGGTGCCCAAGACGCTCGTCAAATCCCTCGTCGCCTATGAAATGCAGCGGATCGGCGGCAGAATGGAGATCGCGCTCAAGAGTATTCTGAATACGGAAATTTCCCCCGAACTTCTTCCCCCCGACGAGAACGGAAACATTTCCCAGAAGACGGAGGAGCTCATCGGGCCCTATGAACTGACGGATTTCTATCTCTATTGTTTTTTGCGCAAGGGGTATTCCCCCGCAAAGACGCTCTATCTTGCAGAGTACGCCTTCCGCGGAAAGTACGACCGCGCAACTTTAAAAAAGTGGCTCGTCAAATTTTATAAGAGATTTTTCTCCCAGCAGTTCAAGCGAAATTGCCTGCCCGACGGCGTGAAGGTCGGCTCCGTCTCCCTCTCTCCCCGCGCCGATTGGCGGATGCCCTCCGACGCCTCCGCTTCGCTGTGGATCGAGGAGGCGGAAAGACTTTAAAGGTTTCGGCGAATTTCTTCCTGCGGAATAAATTCGTCGAGGAAATGGGCTCTCGAGTTCCCACAACCCCGTCCTCAAAACTGTTTCAATTGACAATAAGCGTGCGGTGGCTCGCAAACAGGGGCGTGCAGCGCAAAAGCGTGGTTTTGCTCGCACACATTATTTAGAATATTTTTTCTGTCATTCTGAGCAGGCACCCCGCGGCGATAGCCGCGGGGGCGCCTGCTCTAAATCAGTATTTCGTCACAAAAATTTCTCGCAAAAAGTGCGATAAAATCGGGACAATGGGTCCGATATTGATTGACAGGCTCAAAAAAATGTATTATAATACAATTTGACAATGTGTTATTATGCCCGCATAGGGCATTTTTGCAGGAGTCAAATAAAGAAAGGCAGGAGGATCGTATGAACAACATGATCACCCTGCTCCTTGATATGAATACCGGCCTGTCGATCGGTCTCATCGTCGCGGCTCTCGTCGTCGGCGCAGCGATTTCGGCAGCGGTAGTTTGTGTGGTTCTGAAGCAAGTTTCCAAACGCAGATCCGAGCAAAAGCTCGATGAAACCTCGAAGAAAGTCAACGAGATGCTTGAAAAAGCGCAAGCGGATTGCAAGCAGCTGAAAAAGGAAGCCGTTTTAGAGTCGAAGGAGCAGGATTTAAAACGCAGAAACGAATTTGAGCAGGAGATGAAGGAGAAACGCGCCGAACAGCAGCGCGTGGAGGCCCGTCTCAACAAGCAGGAGGACCAGCTCGAAAAGCGGGAGACGGAGATGTCCCGCAAGGAGCAGTCCCTCGAGGCGCAGAAGAACAATCTTCAGAAAAAGTCGGAGGAAGTCGACAAACTCCGCGAAGTCGTCTCCCATCAGCATGAACTCATGGTCCAGGAGCTCGAGCGCATCGCCCAGCTCACCAAGGAAGAGGCGAAAAAGCAGCTCACCGATGAAATTTTGGAGGAGACCCGCCGCGACTGCGCCATGACGGTACGCAATATGGAGCAGCAGGCGAAGGACGACGCGGACATCAACGCAAAGAACATCATCTCTCTCGCCATTCAGCGCTGTGCCGCCGATCACGCCTCGGAGACGACCGTCTCCGTCGTCCCTCTTCCCAACGACGACATGAAGGCGCGGCTCATCGGGCGCGAGGGCAGAAATATCCGTGCCATCGAAAATGCGACGGGCATCGAGCTCGTCATCGACGATACGCCCGAGGTCGTCATCCTCTCCGGATTCGACCCCGTGAGAAGGGAGATCGCCCGCCTCACCCTCGAAAAACTCATCTCGGACGGCAGGATCCATCCCGCAAGGATCGAGGAGACCGTCGAAAAGGTGACCAAGGAACTCGACCAGCAGATCAAAGCCGCGGGCGAGAACGCCATGTTCGAGGTCGGCATCTTCGGACTTCATCCCGAGATCATCAAGCTCATCGGCAGACTCAAATTCCGCACGAGCTACGGGCAGAACGTCTACCAGCACTCCATCGAGGTCGCGCAGCTCGCGGGACTCATGGCGCAGGAGCTCGGACTCGACGTCAACTTCGCAAAGCGGGCGGGACTTCTGCACGACATCGGCAAGGCGGTCGACCACGAGCAGGAGGGCACGCACATTCAGCTCGGCGCCGATCTTGCCAAGAAGTATAAGGAAAACGCGATGATCGTCAACGCGATCATGGCGCACCACGGCGACGTGGAACCCAAGACGGTGGAGGCGATTCTGGTCCAGGCGGCGGACGCGATCTCGGGCGCAAGGCCGGGCGCACGCCGCGAGACGGGGAGCAACTACGTCAAGCGTCTCGAAAAACTCGAGAGCATCGCCTCCGATTTCAACGGCGTCGAGAAGAGCTATGCGATCCAGGCGGGCAGAGAAGTCCGCGTCATCGTCAAGCCCGAAGTCATCGACGACGCGAAGGCGATCTTCCTCGCCAAGGACATCGCGAAAAAGATCGAGAGCGAGCTCGAATATCCCGGGCAGATCAAGGTCAACGTCATCCGCGAGTTCCGAAGCGTGGAATACGCAAAATAAGCTGAAAAGAAAATGGACCTCGGCGGATTTTCGTCGAGGTTTTTTCTTTCATCAAAATGAAAGACCCCTCTTCGGCTTGACAAGAACGCCCGGATGGGATATAATCAATCGAGAAGGTTTCCCATGAGAAAGAAAATCTCAAAAAACTTGAAAAAGCAGATTTTGAATCTTCTTTTTTTAGGGATTCTGATCGGCATTACGCTCATCGTTCTGATCACCTCGAATCGGGAGCTCAACTTCGAAAATATCGGAGCGTTCCTGAAAAACTGTAATCCCGTTTGGCTTGCGGCGGCGCTTCTTTCAATGCTTCTTTTCATCGGGTTCGAGGGGCTCGCGCTGCACTTTATTTTGCGCGGCTTGGGGGAGAGACCAAAGCTCCGCTCGTCCATGGTCTACTCGACGGCGGACGTCTACTATTCCGCCATCACGCCCTCCGCGTCGGGCGGTCAGCCCGCCTCCGCCTTCTACATGGTAAAGGACGGGATCCCCGCGGGGAAGGCTTCGTTTGCGCTCGTGTTCAATCTCATCGGCTATACGACGGCGATCCTCGTGATCGGAGCGGCGGCACTCTGTATCCGTCCCGCGTTTTTTGCCCAAATCGACGAGTGGTTCGTGAAACTTCTCATTGTGCTCGGCTTTGCCGTGCAGTTTGCGCTTCTGGGCTTTTTCATTGCCTGTATGTTCTGCGGCAGGGCGGTCATGAAACTCGGGAACGGCATCATAACGCTGCTCGTCAAGATGCGTTTGGTCAAAAGAGAAGAGAAATGGCGGACCCGCCTTCAGGAGGAAGTCGAAAAATTCGCCAAATGCAGAGGGGAGATCGCGGCGCATCCCGGCATGAGCGTGGCGAATTTTCTCTTCAATCTGCTGCAGAGACTCAGTCATGTGCTCGTGTCCTGCTTCGTCTGCCTTGCGGCGGCGCCCGAGAGCGACTTTTTTGCGCTGTTCGTGCTCGAGTCGTTTGTGCTCATCGGCTATAATTCGGTGCCCCTTCCGGGCGGTGTGGGCGCCTTTGAATATCTCTATCTGCATATCTATTGCATTTGCTTTGCGGATGAGGCGTTTGTGCTTGCGGCAATGATGGTCACGCGTGTCATTTCCTATTATTTGAGGATGTTTGTTGCCGGTATTCTGACGCTCTGCTATCATGTCGGCGGTATGCGTAGGGGAAAGGATCCAAAGAATGAAACAATGGAGAAAATCACAAATGGAACAGAGGAATAGAGAAGTCCGGACGAAAAGAGCTCCGTTTGTCGGGTTTTGGCATTACGGCGTGGTCCTCACCTATTTTTCGGCAGTGGCGGGGATCATGGGAATTTTTCTCTCTGCGCTCTTCGGCCCCTTTTGGGGGGTCGTCTGCCTGTTTGTCTCGGGGATCTGCGATGCGTTCGACGGGGTCATCGCGAACACGCGTAAAAACCGCTCGGACGCGGATAAACTGTTCGGCAAGGAGATCGACTCGATGAGCGACCTTATTGCCTTCGGGATCGGGCCGCTTGCGATCGGCTTTTTCATGGGAATGAAAAAATGGTACTACCTCTTGGTATTGTGTGTTTTTTCGCTCTGTTCGCTGATCCGTCTCTCTTATTATAATGTAGAGGAAGAGCAGCGCATTTCGGAGGGAAAGGGAAAGCGGACCTCCTTCGAGGGACTTCCCGTCACCAACACGGCGATCGTCATTCCGACCTTTTATGTGATCGCGACGATGTTCATCCATCCGCTCATTCCCCTCCTCATCATGAGCTCCGGCTATCTCATCAATGCCTTTTTGATGGTCTTCCGTTTCCGGATGCCGAAGGCGGGCCCCGTCGGGGTCGTGATCGCGATCCTCATCTTCACCGCGATCTTCATTCCGCTCGTGCTCATCCGTACATACATCTGCGGCGTTCCCTTTCTGACATGAGAAGAACGCTCACAGAGCCCGCAACGCGCGGCGTCGGTTTTCTGTATCGGACGCGATTGGGCGGAGTATTTCTGCGCCTGTTCTCTTCCCGTTTTCTCTCCCGGATCGCGGGGGCATTTCTCGATTCGCCTCTCTCGAAGCCGATGATCAAACGGTTCATCAAAAAGCATTCGATCCGCACAGAGGACTATTTGCCGGAAAAATACAAGAGCTTCAACGACTTTTTTACGCGTCGGATCAATCCCGAACTTCGTCCGTTCGACCCCTCGCCCACGGCGCTCTGTTCCCCCTGCGACGGCGCGGTCTCCGTTTATCCCCTCACGCGGGAGGGGACCTTCCGCGTCAAGGGCTTCGATTATACCCTCGAGACGCTGCTCGGTTCCCGCGAACTTGCGGAGAAATTTCTCGGCGGGATCTGCGTCGTGATCCGACTCACGGTCAGCGATTACCACCGCTATCACTTCTTCGACGGCGGAAGGGCGGAAGAAAGCAAATTCATCGCGGGAAAGCTTCACACGGTGCGTCCCGCAGCGCTCGAAAAGAGAAGAGTGTTTGCGGAGAATTGCCGCTCGGTCACCCTCCTGCACACCGAACATTTCGGCGACGCCGTGATGGTCGAGGTCGGCGCCATGTTCGTGGGCAGGATCGTCAACGAAGCGTGTACGGAATTTGCGCGGGGACAGGAGAAGGGACGGTTCGAATTTGGGGGCTCGACGGTGATCCTCCTCCTCGGAGCGGGGAAAGCGGAGCTCGACGGCGAATTTTACGAAAACACCCAAGCGGGACGCGAGACTTTGGTCCGCTGCGGCGAAAAAATCGGAGAGACGGCAAAAAAAGAGTAATGTTTTTCTTTTTTTTGCAAAAAAG
Source organism: uncultured Clostridia bacterium (assembly GCA_947589565.1). Lineage (GTDB taxonomy): Bacteria > Bacillota > Clostridia > Christensenellales > Borkfalkiaceae > Gallimonas. The sequence continues at coordinate 12,862 of CANQBW010000018.1, forward strand.
GCTTAAAAATTCGTTGACAGCAGCTTGACTTTGTGGTATGATAGTCAAGCTGTGTCATTATGGCGTATAGGGTTGAGACGGGAAGTTACTGAAAAAGCGAAGCAAAAAGCCCTTCGGCAGATAATTTCCGTTGACAAGTGCGGGAGCCTGACTCCTGCGACGAACCGAGGCTTCTCCCAAAACACTGCAAAGTGTTTTTTTGATGGGGAACCTCGATACGCCCGGAAGCGTTGACAGTGAAAATACAAAAAGTTCGGAAAAAGAGGTAAAAAAATGGCAGGACAGAAGATCAGAATCAAGTTATCGGCATACGATCACGAACTCGTCGACCAGGCGGCTTCGAGGATCGTGGAGACGATGCAGAAGGGCGGGGCGAAGATTTCGGGACCTATTCCGCTTCCCACGGAGCGTGAGATCATCACCATTCTCCGTTGCCCGCATAAGGATAAGGATTCGCGCGAGCAATTCGAAATGCGCACCCACAAGCGCATCATCGACATCTATTCGCCCAATGCGAAGCTGCTCGATTCCATCCATCTTCCCGCGGGCGTAGACATCAAAGTCAAGCTCGGCTGAGGAAATTTCAAAAAGTCAAGGAAAAACTGCTTTGGCGGTTTTCACAAATAAAAAAAGGAGTGAACTTTATCCATGAATAAAGCAATCATCGGTAGGAAGGCGGGAATGACGCAGATCTTTGCCGAAGACGGCAAAATGATCCCCGTCACGGTCGTGGAAGCGGGACCTTGCCCCGTCGTGCAGATCAAGACGGAGGAATCCGACGGCTATACCGCGCTCAAGCTCGGCTTTGACGAGACGAGTGAGAAGAGTCTGAACAAGCCCGAACTCGGGCAGTTCAAAAAGGCGGGCGTCAAGCCCTGCAGAGTGCTCAAAGAGGTGCGTCTCGACAAAGTCGACAGCTACAAGGTCGGCGACGTCGTCAAGGCGGACATCTTTGCGGCGGGCGACCGCGTCGACGTTGCGGGCGTCAGCAAGGGCCACGGATTCACGGGCGTCATCAAGAGATGGAACCAGCACAGGCTCAAGGAGACCCACGGCGTGGGCCCCGTCCACAGGGAGCCGGGCTCCATGGGCGCAAACAGCTCGCCCTCGAGAGTCTTCAAGCACAAAAACCTCGCGGGACAGTACGGCGTCGAGAATGTGACGGTTCAGAACCTCGAGATCGTGAGAGTGGATTCGGGCCGCAACGCTATTTTGATCAAGGGCGCGATCCCGGGACCGAGAGGCAGCGTCGTCACGATCTTCAACAGCGTAAAGCAAAAGGAGAATTGAGATGGCAAACGTCAAAGTATATAATATGAAAGGAGCCGAGGTCGGCGAGATGGAACTTCCCGAAGCGATCTTCGGCGTGGAATACAATGAGCCGCTCATTCATCAGGCGGTCGTGACCTATCTTTCCAATCAGCGCCAGGGCACGAAGAGCACGCTCACCCGCACGGAAGTGCGCGGCGGCGGCATCAAGCCCTGGAGACAGAAGGAAACGGGCAGAGCGCGTCAGGGTTCCACCCGCGCACCGCAGTGGATCAAGGGCGGCGTCGTCTTCGCACCCAAGCCCCGCGACTTCGAAAAGAAGATGAACAAGGAGGCAAAGCGCGGCGCACTTTTGTCCGCTCTCTCCAAGAAAGTCGCAGACGGCGAGCTCTTGGTTGTCGACGAGGTCAAAGTCTCCGCACCCAAGACCAAGGAGATGGAGGCATTCCGCAAGGCGCTCAAGCTCGACAAGCGTGCGGTGCTCGTCATGGACGAGCATGACCGGGACGTCATTCTGGCGGCACGCAACCTCGAGACCCTCTCGACCCTCTCCGTCGAGGAGATCAACACCTATGAGATCGTCAGAAATTCCGTCGTAGTGCTTACGAAGGGAACCGTGAAGAAACTTGAGGAGGCATATACGGTATGACGCCCGAAGACATCATTATAAGACCCGTCCTGACCGAGAAGGGTTACGACGGCATTCAGGCTCCCGACCCTTCCGAAGTCGGAAAGTCCGACAAGAGGGGCTGCGGAAAGAGATATACGTTCGAGGTCCTCAAGAGCGCGAACAAGACGCAGATCAAGATCGCGGTAGAGCAGAAGTTCAACGTACAGGTAGAGAGCGTGCACACGGTCACGCAGCATGGGAAGCTCAAGAGACAGGGAAGATCGCAGGGCTACACGCCCGCCTGGAAAAAGGCGATCGTCTCTTTGAAGAGGGACAGCAAGCCCATCGAATATTTTGAATCGTTGTCGTAAATCGGAGGAAAACAATCATGGCAGTGAAGAGATATAAACCGACGTCCGCTGCGCGCAGACTGATGACGGTTCCCGATTATTCGGAGCTTTCGAAGGATCCCGCCGAGCGGGGACTTTTAGAGGACCAGCGTCATTCGGGCGGCAGAAACAACGCCGGCAGGATCACGGTCCGCCACATCGGCGGCGGCAATAAGCGCAAATACAGGATCATCGATTTCAAGAGAAACAAGGACGGCGTTCCCGCCAAGGTCAAGAGCATTCAATACGACCCCAACCGCAGCGCAAACATCGCGCTCCTCGTCTATGCGGACGGCGAAAAGAGATACATTCTCGCTCCCGTCGGGCTCAACGTGGGGGACACGGTCACGAGCGGAGCAGGCTCCGACATCAAGGTCGGCAACGCGCTGCTTTTGAGGGACATTCCCGTCGGTACGATGGTCCACAACATCGAGATGAAGCCGGGCCGCGGCGGACAGATCGCAAGAAGCGCGGGAATTTCCGCACAGATCATGGCATGTGAGAACGGCTATGCGACGATCAAGATGCCCTCCGGTGAAATGCGTCTCATTCCCGACGGCTGCCGCGCGACGATCGGTCAGGTCGGCAACCTCGAGCATGAGATCATCCGGATCGGCAAGGCGGGCAAGACGAGACACCTCGGCACGCGGCCGACGGTCCGCGGTTCGGTCATGAACCCGAACGATCACCCGCACGGCGGCGGCGAGGGCAAATCGCCCGTCGGTCACGCGGGACCCGAAACGCCTTGGGGCAAGCCCGCGCTCGGCTACAAGACGAGAAAGAAGAAGAATCCTACGAGCAAGTTCATCTTGAAGAGGATCAACTAAGGGAGGGATGAGAAAATGTCGAGAAGCATCAAAAAGGGACCTTACGTCGAAGAGAAGCTCTTAAAGCGCATCGAGGCGATGAACGAGGTCAACGAGAAAAAGGTACTCAAGACTTGGTCGAGAGCGTCGACGATCTTCCCTCAGATGGTAGGGCACACGATCGCGGTATACGACGGGAGAAAGCACGTTCCCGTGTATATCACGGAGGACATGGTGGGCTGCAAGCTCGGTGAGTTCGCTCCCACGAGAACCTTCAAGGGTCACACGGCGAAGACCACCACGCCCGGGAAGTAAGGAGGAAGATCATGGCCGGTAATATGAAGAAGAAGACCGAACGGGTCGAAGAGAAGAGAGAAAAGCGTCCCTATGCGGTCGCGAAATATATCAGGGTTTCCCCTTACAAGGTGAGAACAGTGCTCGACCTCATCCGCGGGAAAGACGCGCTGCAGGCGAAGGCGATCTTAGAGCACCTTCCCAACGGCGGCGCGGAACCCACGCTCAAGGTACTCATGAGCGCGATCGCGAATGCGGAACACAACCGCGGCATGGACAGAGCCGATCTGTACGTCGCGGAGTGCTATGCGAACGGCGGAACGAGCCTGAAACGGATGCAGCCCGTCTCCAAGGGAAGAGGACATGCGATCTTAAAGAGAACGAGTCACATCACGGTCATCCTCGATGTGAAGAATGCGGAGGGTAATATTTAACATGGGACAGAAAGTAAATCCTCACGGTTTGAGAGTCGGCGTCATCAAGGGCTGGGATACCCAGTGGTATGCCGATAAGAAGGAGTTCGGCGCCTACCTCAAGGAAGACCATACCATCCGTACCTTCCTCAAGAAGAAATACTACGCGGCGGCAGTCTCCCGCATCCTCATCGAGAGAGCGGCGGGCAAAGTCGTCGTCACCATCCACACGGGAAGACCCGGCGTGCTCATCGGAAAGGCGGGCGCGGAGATCGAGGTCATCAAAAAGGAACTCAGCAAGCTGACGGGCGGAAAGCAGATCATCATCAACGTGACGGAGGTGCGCAAGCCCGACGCGGACGCGCAGCTCGTTGCGGAGAGCGTCGCAGCTCAGCTCGAAAAGAGAGTCGCATTCAGAAGAGCCATCAAACAGGCGATCGGCAGAACGATGCGCGCAGGCGTCAAGGGCGTCAAAATGCAGGTCTCGGGCCGTCTCGACGGACGTGAGATCGCAGGTTCCGAACATTATCATGACGGAAGCATTCCCCTTCAGACCCTTCGCGCGGACATCGATTACGGCTTTGCGGAGGCGCATACGACGTTCGGCATGATCGGCGTCAAGTGCTGGATCTATAAGGGAGAAGTCCTGAGGACCGCAAAGAGGGCGGAAGGAGGCAAGTAATGTTAATTCCGAAGAGAGTCAAGAGAAGAAAGCAGCACCGCGGCTCCTTGGACGGAGCGGCGCACAAGGGCAATAAGGTCGCCTACGGGCAGTACGGACTTGTCGCCGAAGAGGCGGGCTGGATCAAATCCAACCAGATCGAGGCGGCGCGTATCGCAATGACGAGATTCATCAAGCGCGGCGGCAAGGTGTGGATCGATATTTTCCCGCACAAGCCCATCACCCGTCACCCGGCGGAAGCCAGAATGGGTTCCGGAAAGGGCGCGGTCGAATTTTGGGTCGCGGTCGTCAAACCCGGACGGGTCATGTTCGAAATGGCGGACGTCCCCGAAGAGGTCGCACGCGAGGCAATGCGCCTTGCGGGTCACAAACTTCCCATCAAGTGCAAGTTTGTAAAGAGGGAAGAACTCGAAGAAATGACGGAAGGCGGTGAAGCGAAATGAGAGCGATGGATGTGCATAAAATGACGGACGTCGAGCTTACGGGCAAGCTGAAGGAGCTTAAGAGCGAGCTTTTCAACCTTCGGTTCCGTCACGCGTCGGGACAGCTTGAAAATCCGCTGTCGATCAGAAATTGCAAGCGCGATATTGCTCGCGTCAACACGGAGATCCGTGCAAGAGAAATCAAGGCGTGAGGTGACGGAAAATGGAAGAAAGAAATCTGAGAAAAGAAAGAGTGGGGATCGTCGTCTCCGACAAGATGGATAAGACCGTCGTCGTCGCAGTCACGGATAAGCGCAAGCACCCCGTGTACAAGAAGACGATCACGCGCACCAAGCGTTTCAAGGCGCACGACGAAGAGAATGCCTGCGGCGTCGGCGACACGGTCCGTATTGTGGAGACGAGAAAGCTCAGCAAGGACAAGAACTGGAGAGTCGCCGAGATCGTGGAGAAGGCGAAGTAAGGAGGAAGAGGAGTTATGATACAACCTCAGACAAGGCTGAAGGCGGCGGACAATTCCGGCGCAAAAGAGCTGTTTTGCATCAGAGTGCTCGGCGGTTCCTTCCGCAGGAGCGGAAATATCGGAGACGTCATCGTGGCGTCCGTCAAGACCGCGACGCCCGGCGGCGCAGTCAAGAAGGGAGACGTCGTCAAGGCGGTCATCGTGCGCAGCGCGAAGGGCATTCGCCGTCCCGATGGAACGTATATCCGTTTCGACGACAATGCCGCCGTCATCATCGACGCGCAGAAGCAGCCGAGGGGAACGCGTATCTTTGGGCCCATCGCGCGCGAACTTCGTGAAAAAGATTATATGAGGATCATTTCCCTCGCTCCGGAGGTGCTCTGATGAACATCAAAGTCAACGATAACGTGCTCGTACTGACGGGCAAATATAAGGGAAAGCAGGGCAAGGTCCTTGCCACAAGTCCCAAAAATGAGACGGTCGTCGTGGAGGGGGTCAACCTCGTCCACAAGCACCGCAAGGCGAGAAAGACCAACGAGACGAGCCGCATCGTCACCGAGGAAAGCCCCATCCATGTCTCCAACGTGGAGATCGTCTGCGACAAGTGCGGGAAACCCACCCGCGTGGGACACATGGAAGTGGACGGCAAGAAGGTGCGCGTCTGCAAAAAGTGCAACGCCGTGCTCGATAAGGCGTATGTGAAGAAGAGCAAGTCGGCTCCCGTCGAAAAGGAGACCGAGGCTCCCAAGAAGCGCACGAGAAAGCGCAGCCAAAAGACCGAGGACAAGGAGACTACCGCCGAGTAAACGTCCGCTGTCACGGGCGAAATAAAGGACCGACGGGAAAGGAGAATTATGGCAGAGAAAAAGAGCGCGAAAGCTCCCGCAAAAGAGGCAAAGCCCCAAGCTGCGGCAAGCGAGCCGAACAGAGTTCTCAAGCAGTACAGGGAAGAGGTCGTTCCCTACCTGATGCAGAAGTTCGGCTATAAGACGGTGATGCAGGTCCCCAAGATCGAGAAGATCGTCATCAACACGGGACTCGGCGACATCAAGGACAACCAAAAATCGATGCAGATCATCGAGAACGAACTCAAGTTGATCACGGGACAGAAGCCCGTCTACTGCAAGGCAACCAAGTCGGTCGCGAACTTCAAGCTCCGTGAGGGCATGAACATCGGCTTAAAGGTCACCCTCCGCGGCAGAAGGATGTACGATTTCTACGATAAATTCGTATCCATCGCCCTTCCGCGCGTGAGAGACTTCCGCGGCGTTTCCGCGACGGCATTCGACGGCAGAGGAAACTATTCGGTCGGACTCAAAGAGCAGCTGATCTTCCCCGAGATCACCTACGATCAGGTGGAAAAGATCCGCGGTATGGACGTTTGCATCGTCACGACGGCGCAGACGGACGAAGAAGCGAGAGAGCTTTTAAGGGCGCTCGGGATGCCCTTCAAGAAGTGAGGAGAAAGACATGGCAAAGAAGTCAATGATCAATAAACAGCAGAGAAAGCCGAAGTTTTCCACGAGAGCCTATACGCGCTGCTCGATTTGCGGAAGACCGCACGCGGTTTTGAGGAAGTACGGAATCTGCCGTATTTGCTTCAGGAACCTCGCCTATGAGGGGAAGATCCCCGGCGTGAAGAAAGCGAGCTGGTAAGGAGGCGGAATATGACAGATCCCATCGCAGATATGCTGACAAGAATCAGAAACGCGCTCACCGTCCGCAAGGAGACGGTCGAGATCCCCGCTTCCAAGATGAAGAGGGAGATCGCCCGCATTCTTCTCGAGGAGGGCTATGTGAGCGGAGTCGAAGAGGTCGAGGACGGCGTGAACGGAAAGCTCGTGCTCACTCTCAAATATTCGAACGGACAATCGGTCATCGGCGGCTTGAAGAGAGTCTCCAAGCCGGGACTGAGAACGTACAGCGGCGCCGAGAAGATGCCCAAGGTGTTGGGCGGCTACGGCATCGCCATCGTAACGACGAATCAGGGAATCATGACGGATAAGCAGGCGAAGCGCCAGAATGTCGGCGGCGAAGTTCTCTGCTACGTCTGGTAAGGAGGAAATATGTCTCGAATCGGTAAATTGAGCATTGCGATCCCCGCAGGCGTATCTCTCTCCTGCGAGAACAATGTTGTCACGGTCAAGGGACCCAAGGGCTCTCTTTCGCGCGAGGTCAAGGGCGTCGAGGCGAAGGTAGAGGACGGTCACATTCATATCCTTCCTTTGGATAATTCCGTGGAGACGGGAGCCTATCACGGACTCTACCGCGCACTCATCGCGGGAATGGTCAAGGGGGTATCCGAAGGATATTCGAAGGCGCTCGAAGTCAAGGGCGTCGGCTGGAAGGCGGCGAAACAGGGCAACAAGCTCGTCTTGAACGTCGGGTTCTCCCACCCCGTGGAGTTCGTTGAGCCGCAGGGCATCAAGATCGAAGTTCCTTCGCCCACCGACATCACGGTGAACGGCGTCGACAAGGAACTCGTCGGACAGGTCGCTGCTGACCTTCGCGCGATTCGCAAGCCGGAGCCCTATCACGGCTACGGGATCCGCTACAAGGACGAGCACGTCGAGCACAAGGAAGGTAAGACTTCTGGCAAGGGCAAGAAGTAAAGGAGCGTGAAAGATGATAACGAAACAGGATAAAAATGCGCTCAGACAGCGTCGTCATGCCCGTGTCCGGAAGCACGTTTCCGGGACGGCGGAGACCCCCCGTCTGAATGTTTACAGAAGCTTGAATCATATTTATGTCCAGATCATCGACGACGGGAAGGGAGTCACCCTTGCATCGGCGTCGACGCTGGAAAAGTCCGTGAAGGAACAGATCGCGGGCAAGAACAAGACGGAAGCTGCCAAGATCGTCGGCAAGACCGCCGGCGAGCGTGCGAAGGACAAGGGCATCGAGTCCGTGGTCTTCGACCGCGGGGGATACCTCTATACGGGCCGCGTGAAGGCAGTTGCAGACGGCGCAAGAGAAGCCGGATTGAAATTCTGAGTGGGGAGATAGATTATGGCAAGAGAAAACAGACCTCAAAGGAAGCAAGAGCAGGATGACGGATTCATCAAGAAACTGATCTGCGTCAACAGAGTTTCAAAGACGGTCAAAGGCGGAAGAAACATGCGCTTTGCGGCGCTCGTCGTCGTAGGCGACGGCAACGGCAAGGTCGGCTACGGCCAGGGCAAGGCAAAGGAAGTGCCCGAGGCGATCGAGAAGGCGACGCAGGCAGCCAAGAAGGGGCTCGTCCGCGTTGCGGTCGTCGATACCACCATTCCCCATGAAGTTCTGGGAAAATTCGGCCGCGGCGCCGTTCTGATGATGCCCGCGAGCGAAGGTACCGGCGTCATCGCAGGCGGTCCCGTCCGTGCCGTCATGGAAGCTGCGGGGATCAAGAACATCAGAACCAAGTCCCACGGAACGCAGAATCCCGTGAATTGCGTCAAGGCGACCGTAGAAGGCCTCAAGTCGCTCAAGACCGTGGAGGAGGTCGCGTCTCTCCGCGGCAAGAGCGTCGAGGAGATCGTGGGCTGAGGAGGAATATATGATCAAAGTAACGCTTATCAAAAGCCCGATCGGCGAAGTGAAGCAGATCAAGGCGACCGTCGAGTCGCTGGGGCTCAAGAAGATCCGTTCCGAGAGGACTTTCGAGGACAGCCCCGCACTGCAGGGCAAGCTCAAGAAGGTCGCACACCTTGTCAAGGTGGAAAACGTATAAGGAGCAGACATGAGAATCGATAATTTATCCCCCGCAGAGGGGTCGAGAAAGCAAGCGAAGCGTCTGGGCAGAGGGATCGGCTCGGGGCTCGGCAAGACGAGCGGCAAGGGACACAAAGGTCAGTGGGCGCGTTCGGGCGGAGGTGTAAGGCCCGGATTCGAGGGCGGTCAGATGCCCATCGCCCGCAGACTTCCCAAGCGCGGATTCCACAATAAGTGGCGCAAGGAGTACGTCATCGTCAACATCGGGCAGCTCAACGAACTTCCCGAGAACACGACGGTCGACCTCGGCTTTGTGATGGAGAACCGTCTCGCAAAGGACGTCAAGAACAACGCAGGTCTGAAAATTTTGGGCAAAGGGGAGCTGAAAGTCGCTCTGACTGTGAGAGCCCACAAATTTTCGGAGACCGCAAAGGCTGCCATCGAGCAGGCGGGCGGCAAATGCGAGATCTTGGAATAAGCCGCAAAGAAGCGGTTACTCACGCAAAAAAGGAGTAAAAAATGATTGAGACATTGAAGAATGCCTTTCGGAACAAGGACATCCGGAAGAAAATCATCATCACGTTGCTTCTTCTTCTGGTATTCCGCGTCGGCTGTTACATTCCGGTCCCGGGCATCATGAGCTCGGAATTTGCGAATGCGATCAGCGGGAACGACTTTCTGGGGCTGATGAGCAGCGTGACGGGCGGTGCGCTCGAAAGCGGCACGCTGTTCGCACTCGGTATAGGGCCGTATATCAACGCGTCGATCATCATCGAACTGTTGACCGTCGGCATTCCCGCGCTCGAAAGACTCTCCAAAGAGGGTGAAGAGGGCAGAAAAAAGATCACGAACATCACACGCGGCGTCACCATTCTGCTTGCCATCATTCAGTCGATCGGTATCATCGTCAACTTCGCAGGCGGATTCACGGCGGACGTCTCAACCGATTCCGTCATCAAATGGTCGCTCTTCTACCGTCAGAAATGGCTCGCGATCATCTATATGACGGTCATCTACACGGGCGGCGCCATGCTCGTCATGTGGCTCGGTGAGAGGATCACCGAATACGGCGTCGGCAACGGTATCTCGCTCATCATCTTCATCGGTATCATTTCCACGGCGGGTATGTCGATCATCGGAAAGATCACGGAGATCACCTCCAACAACATGGGACCTCTGTTCGAGATCATCGGCTTCCTCGTCCTGTCCGTTCTCATCTTCTTCTGCATCGTCTATGTCGACCTTGCGGAGCGCAGGATCCACGTGCAGTATGCAAAGCAGGTGCGCGGGACCAAGATGTACGGCGGACAGAGCAGCGTCATCCCCATGAAGATCACGGGAAGCGGCGTCATGCCCCTCATCTTCGCGTTTGCGATTTTGTCCTTCCCGTCCATGATCATGAGCCTTGTCCCCGCTTGGAAGGACGCGCTCAATTGGTGGAGCCTGCACTTTGCTTCGGGTACCCCCTGGTACGTCGTTGCACTCGTCGTATTGATCTTCATCTTCTCGTTCTTCTACGCGCAGATGCAGTTCAATCCCGAGGACGTCAGCAAGTCCATTCAGCAGAACGGCGGCTTCATCCAGGGCATCCGTCCCGGAAAGCCCACCGCGCTCTATCTCAAGAGGATCAACAACCGCATCACGCTCTTCGGGGCGATCTTCCTCTCGGTCGTGGCGTTTGTTCCCTCTCTGATTTTGAGTATCGTCACAAAAGACAGCACGCTTTTGAACGCATTCTCCACAACAGGGATCCTGATCGTCGTCTCGGTTGCTCTTGAATTTGACAAGCAATTGCAGTCGCTGATCATGATGAAGAATTACAAAGGATTCTTGAAATAAGCAATCGGAGGGCTGTCATGAAGCTCATCATGTTGGGAGCGCCGGGTTCCGGAAAGGGGACGCAGGCGCAGAGGATCGCAAAAGATTACAAGATCGCGAACATCTCGACGGGCGACATCTTCCGCGACAACATCAAGCGGGAGACGCCCATCGGGCAGAAGGCAAAGTCCTATATCGACCGCGGCGAATTGGTCCCCGATGAGGTGACCTGCGCGATCGTCACAGACAGACTCTCGCAGGAGGATTGCAAAGGGGGATATCTGCTCGACGGATTTCCCCGCAATCTGAGACAGGCACAGAAGCTCGAAGCGTTCAGCGCACCCGACGCGGTTTTATATCTCGAGACGGAGGATTCCATTCTGCTCGAGAGGATCGGCGGGAGAAGGGTCTGCCGCAAGTGCATGGGAAGTTTCCACATCTCCTCGATCGGGGATACAACGGTCTGTCCCGTCTGCGGCGGGGAGCTCTATCGCCGCGATGACGACAATCCCGCAACTTTGAGTGCGCGGCTCGACGTTTATCACAGAGAGAGCGCTCCTCTTGCAGGGTACTACCGCGAGCGCGGGATCCTTCACACGATCAAGGGCAACGCCACGCAGGATGAGGTCTACGCCGCCATCAAGCGCGTTCTGGACAAATTGCAATGATTTTCGTCAAGACGGAAGAGGAGATCGAAAAGATCAAAGTCTCCTGCGCGATCGTCCGCGACTGTTTAAGTTTTGTCGGCAGCCGCATCCGCGAGGGAATGACGACGAGGCAGGTCGACGAGCTCGTGTACGATTTCATCAAGAGCAGCGGGGCGGAACCGAGCTGCCTCGGCTACTGCGGGTATCCCGCATCCGCCTGCGTCTCCGTCAATGAGACGGTTGTCCACGGGATCCCCGGGGACAGGATCTTGCAGGAGGGAGACATCGTCAGCGTCGATCTGTGCGCCTACAAGGACGGCTTTCACGGCGACGGTGCGAGAACATTCTGCATCGGAGAAGTGAGCGAGGAAAAGAAAAAGCTCGTGCGCGTCACCGAGGAATGCTTTTTCAAGGCGATCGGGAACCTCAAAGCGGGCACGCCGCTCTACGACATCGGCTATGCCGTGCAGCAACATGCGGAGGCAAACGGCTTTTCGGTCATCCGCTCCTACACGGGACACGGGATCGGACGGGAGATGCACGAGGACCCCTCGGTGCCCAACTTCGGAAAGAAGGGCACGGGCCCGAGACTGAGAGCGGGAACGGTGCTCTGTATCGAGCCGATGATCGCACTCGGGACCTGGAAAGTGAGAGTGCTTCCCGACGGCTGGACGGCGGTCACGACGGACGGAAAAGCGGCGGCGCATTACGAGAATACATTGGTGATCCGTGAGGACGGCGTAGAGCTGCTCACGCTCTAATAGGAAGCAATTGGAGGTATCATGTCGAAAGACGATGTAATCGAAGCGGAGGGAAGAGTCATCGAAGCTCTTCCGAACGCAACGTTCAAAGTGCAGCTTTCCAACGGACATGTCATCACGGCATACATTTCGGGAAAGCTGAGAATGAACTACATTCGCATCATCGAAGGGGACGCGGTCAAGCTCGAAATGAGCCCGTACGATCTGACGAAGGGGCGGATCACATGGAGATCGAAAAATTAACGTGTTTTTTCAGACACTGCGACGAAAAAAAAGGAGAAAGCTATGAAAGTCAGACCTTCCGTAAAACCCATGTGCGACAAGTGCAAGGTGATCAAGAGAAACGGAAAAGTAATGGTGATTTGTTCCAAAAATAAGAGCCATAAACAGAGACAGGGCTGAAAATCGCTTGACAGAAAGTATTCGGCATGTTAAAATAAAAGTCACTGTTTTCAGATAAAACAGGAAAATTGATCCAAACAATGCAAAAAGGAGCTGAATTTCCGCACGAATGTGCGGAAAATTGGCTTGCTTTGTGCGTTTCAAACACAAAAACAACAGGCGAGCGACGGAAATATTTTCCACTGTTTCCGCGGGAAACCGAAACGATAAATAAAACCGAAAAATAAAACGGAGGAATCAAATGGCACGTATTGCCGGTGTTGATCTGCCCAGAGAAAAGCGGGTAGAGATCGGACTCACCTACATTTACGGGATCGGACTGTCCACGTCGAAAAAGATTTTGGCGGAGACGGGGATCGACCCCAACGTCAGGGTGAAGGATTTGAATGAAACGGATGTTTCGAAGCTGAGAGAGTATATCGACCATCACTATGTCGTGGAAGGCGAATTGAGAGGTCAGGTCGCTTTGAACATCAAGAGGTTGATGGAGATCGGCTGCTATCGCGGCGTCCGTCACAGAAAGGGGCTTCCCGTCCGCGGGCAGAGCACCAAGCGCAACGCGCGTACGCGGAAAGGCCCGCGCCGCACGGTCGCGAACAAGAAGAAGTAAGGGGGAAGAGAGATGGCTGAAAAGAAAAAGACGGTCACGCGCACAAAGCGCCGTGAACTCAAAAAAGTCGATAAAGGACAAGTCCACATCCAGTCCACCTTCAACAATACGCTGGTGACGTTTACGGATATGAGCGGAAACGCGATCTCCTGGTCGAGCGCAGGCTCTCTGGGCTTCAAGGGCTCGAGAAAGGGAACGCCGTTCGCCGCGCAGATGGCGACGGAGACGGCGGCTAAGGCTGCCAAGGAGCATGGGCTCCGTGCGGTCGAAGTCTATGTGAAGGGGCCCGGCGCGGGCAGAGAGTCCGCGATCCGCGCACTCTCCAACTGCGACCTGCAGGTCACTTTGATTTCGGACGTGTCGCCCGTGGCGCACAACGGCTGCAGACCGCCCAAGCGCCGCAGAGTTTAAGAGGAGGACAGTATGGCAGTTTATAGAGACGCAAAATGCAAATTGTGCAGAAGAGAGGGCTGTAAGCTCTTTTTGAAGGGCGAAAAGTGCTACATGGAGAAGTGCCCCGTCAACAGACGTCCCACGCCTCCCGGACAGCACGGTGCGGGCAGAAAGAAGGTGTCCGAGTACGGACTTCAGCTGCGTGAAAAACAGAAGACCAAGCGCATCTACGGCGTTCAGGAAGGTCAGTTCCATCATTATTATGAGATGGCGGACCGCATGAAGGGCATCACCGGTGAGAACATGCTCTCCCTTCTGGAGCGCAGGCTCGACAACGTGATCTACCGCATGGGGATCGGCGCTTCGAGAACGCAGGCGAGACAGCTCGTCAATCATGCCCACTTCACGGTCAACGGCAGAACGGTCACGATCCCCTCTTACAGCGTGAGAGCGGGGGATGTGATCGCCGTCAAGGAAAACCGGAAGGGAAATAAATTTTTCGAACAAATTAAATCGATGAAGGTTGCGAATATGCCCAAGTGGTTGGAATTCGATCCCGAGAAACTGGAAGGGAAGGTCTTAGCGCTTCCGACGAGAGAGGACGTTGACAGCCAGATTGCTGAGCATATGATTGTCGAATTGTACTCCAAGTAATAAAGAATAACAAGGAGGAAACATTATGATCGAAATGGATATGCCCAAGATAGAGGTAACGGAGAACGAAGAGAAGTCTTACGCGAAGATAACGGTGGAGCCTCTTGAAAAGGGTTTCGGTCTTACGATGGGCAACTGTCTGCGGCGGATCCTGCTTTCGGCATTGCCGGGAGCGGCTGCGCAGGGGATCAAGTTCATGGACGGGTCTGTCAAACATGAATTTTCCGCGATCCCCGGCGTGAAGGAAGACGTCACGGAAATCATTCTGAATTTAAAGCTTCTCGCGATCAAGACGAAGATCACGGATAAGGACTACACCAAGACGCTTCGCCTGTGCAAGGAGGGTCCCGCAGTCATCACGGCGGCGGATATTTCCCAGGATTCCGAAGTGGAGATCGTCAACTCCGATCAATACATTTGCACGGTAGACGCAGGCGGGAAGATCGACATGGAGATCACGATCGGACGGGGCAGAGGCTATCATCCCGCAAAGGACAACAAGCTTCCGATCATCGATTATATTCCGATCGACTCCATCTACACCCCTGTGCAGAAGGTCAATTACAACGTCGAGTCTGCCCGCGTCGGACAGAACATCGACTACGACAAGCTCACGATCGAGGTTTGGACGGACGGAACGTTCTCGGGCAGGGAGATCGTCTCCCTCGCCGCAAAGATCATGGAGGATCACATCAATCTGTTTGTCAATCTGTCCGATCGGATCAAGGATATGGATATCCTTGTCAAGACGGACGACGACAAGCAGCAGCAGATCCTCTCGATGAAGATCGAGGACATGGATTTTTCGGTGCGTTCCTACAACTGCTTGAAGAGAGCGAACATTCACACGGTGGAAGATCTGATCAGTAAGTCCGAGGATGAGATGCTCAAGGTGAGGAATCTTGGCAAAAAGTCTCTCGACGAAGTCATCCAGAAGCTTGAGGCATACGGACTTTCACTGGACAAAAAGGAGGATTAAAAGATGCCGGGAAAATTAGGCAGGACGAGCAAAGAACGCAATGCTCTGTTGAGAGGTCAGGCTTCTCAGCTTTTATGGTACGGAAGGATCGAGACGACGCAGGCGCGCGCGAAGGAGCTGCAGCCCTATGTCGAGAAGATCATCACGAAGGCTGTCAACAGCTATGACGACGTCGTGGAATATGACGTCATCATCAAGGATAAGAAGGGCAAGGAGGTCAAGACGACTTCCGTCAAGGACGGTCCCAAGAAGCTCGCGGCACGCCGCGCCATCATCGCAAAAACCTACGACCTTCAGGAGATCAAGGAATTTAACGAGAGCAAGAGCGACTACAAAAAGCGCACGGGAAAGATCCGTCATCCCTTGATCGAGAAGCTCTTCAACGAGATCGCGCCCAAGTACGCGCAGCGCAAAGAGGAAGTCGGGTCAGGCGGCGGCTACACGCGCATTTACCTTTTGGGTCAGCGCCGCGGCGACGCTTCGGATACGGCGATCATTGAGTTAGTTTGATTTTTTCTACGAAAATCTTTCCTACGGAAATATTTATCGTCGAGGAAATAAACTTTCGTACCTTCACTTGCCCCGTCCTCGCGGTCGCCTTGTTTGACAATGTGCGTCCCGTGGGGCGCAAATTGGGTGGAGCGTTGCAATTCTGCTCAACAGCCCGGTGGGCTGTGAGCGCAACGCGACAGCCGAGCTGGTGGCGAGGCGGGGTTCGGCGGGGGCTACCGCCGAACTGCAGCGCAGGGAAAACCCTGCTTGCACCGTTAATTTAAGAACAAAGGGCAATGCGCCGCGCTACGAAAGTAGCGCGGCGCAATTGCTTTTTACATGTTCGTTTCTCCGATGTCATGTTGAGCGTAGTCGAAACATCCCCCCGGTCGATAGATTGTTCTAAACCGAATACATTTCATGCGTCGCAGAAAAGATTTCGTTCGAAACTTTCCTCCAAAAACTTGCAAATTTTTTGCGGGGGTGATATAATATGGATAAAATCAAAATAGCAGGAGGAATCACCATGTCGGAGACGAAAAAGACAGCGGGACAGAAGCTTCAGGAGAGCTTGTCCTACAAGAGAACGAATTATTTCGAAAAGGCGAGCAAGGAAGAGCTCAAAGAAATGTTCGACTATGCCGAGGACTACAAGAAATTCTTGGATAACGGCAAGACCGAGCGCGAGGCGTGCGAGTACGCCGTTGAGGACGCGCGGAAGAAGGGCTTTACCGAGTATCATTTCGGCGATAAGCTGAAAAAAGGCGACAAAAAATATTTCGTCAACCGCGGCAAGAGCGTGGTCGTGTTCCGGATCGGCAGCAAAAATATCGAGGAGGACGGTCTTCGGATCATCGCCTCCCACATCGACGCGCCCCGCATCGATTTGAAGCAGGTCCCTCTCTATGAGGACAGCAACATGTGCTTCTTGAAGACGCACTACTACGGCGGCATCAAAAAGTATCAGTGGACGGCGATCCCGCTCGCTCTTCACGGCGCGGTCATCCGCAAGGACGGCTCCAAGGTGGAGATCAGGATCGGCGAAGAGAAGGATGAGCCCGTGTTCTACATCAACGACCTTCTTCCTCATCTCGGCGGCGAGCAGATGTCCGGTCCCGCATCCAAGATCATCGAGGGCGAACAGCTCAACGTGCTCATCGGCGGCCTTCCCTATGCGGACGAAGAGGTCAAGGACCGTATCAAACTCACCGTCCTTCAGATCTTGCATGAAAAATACGGCATGGAAGAGGAGGACTTCCTCTCCGCAGAGCTCTCGGCAGTGCCCGCATTCGAGGCGCGTGACGTCGGCTTTGACAGAGCGTTCATCGGCGCATACGGACATGACGACAGAGTCTGCGCATATCCCGCCTACACGGCAGTTCTCAACAACGAGAGCGAGCACACCGTGCTTGCAATGCTTGTCGACAAGGAAGAGATCGGCAGCGAGGGCACGACGGGAATGCAGTGCAAAGTCTATGAGGACCTCATGGAGGAGATCTCCATCGCGCTCGGCGCGAACTTCCGCAAGGTGCGTGCGAACAGCAAGTGCCTCTCCTCGGACGTGACGGCGGCATACGATCCCAACTTTGCGAACGCATTCGAGAAGCTCAACTCCTCTCTGATCTCCTGCGGAACTTCCCTCTGCAAGTACACGGGCGCCCGCGGCAAGAGCGGCAGCAGCGACGCATCCGCCGAGTTTGTCGGCGAAGTGCGCAAGGCGTTTGCGGAGAACGGCGTCATCTGGCAGACTTCGGAACTGGGCAAGGTCGACTTCGGCGGCGGCGGCACGGTTGCAAAGTTCCTCGCGAACCTCAACATCGACACCGTTGATTTGGGCGTGCCCGTCATCTCCATGCACGCTCCCTATGAGCTGATCTCCAAGGCAGACCTCTACAGCAACTATAAGGCGTTCTTGGCGTTTATGAAGTAAAAAGTGTTTCGTCGAAAAGCTCGCTTCGCGATCTTTTTCGACGAGGAAACTGGCCTGTTTGCCTTGATTAGGTAACTCTCACGGTCGCCTTGTTTCACAATAAGCGCGAAGGGTCGCGCAAATGGGGTGCGCTGCCGCAGAATGGCGATTCTGCTTCGCGCAGTAAATTTTTTAAAATGTCCCGTCGCTTTATTTAGGGGATTCTTCAACTGCGCAACGCATTGCGTTGCTCCGTTCAGAATGACAGTGGGGATAACGTGTCATTCTGAGCGAAACGGAGCGTAAGCGGAGTGGAGTCGAAAGCGAGCGCAGCGAGCGTGAATCCCCTCGGTCGATAGATCGTTGTATATCGAAAATCATGCGCCGCGCTACGAAAGTAGCGCGGCGCATATAATATTGCAAAAAATTTTTCGGATGGACTTGACGAAACGTATTTCGTGTGATAAAATTCAAGAGAGAGAAGAGAAGATCATATCATGTACGGGGGAGGGAAGAAAAATGAAGAAGAAAATTTTGCTTGCGCTTTTTCTCTGCTGTCTTGGCGGAGCTTCTCTCTGCGCGTTTTTCCATGCTCCCGAAGAGGAGCCGACTCTGACTGTACAGGCGGAACAGACGCTTCCCGAGAATGCTCCCAAAAACTTAGAAGAGCTTCAAAACGCCAAGGACGAAGATATCAAAAAATGGGCGGAGGAGCTGAAAAGCTATAATAGCTGCAATTACGATCTTGTCACTTCCGTAAAAAATCAGGGGAGCACCAATATCTGCTGGGCGTACGGCACGGTCTCCACCGCCGAGACGAGCATTCTGCGAAAGGGGATCGACCCCAAGGCAACAAAAGAGACGCTCAACCTCGACGCGAGAAACGCAGCCTGGGCAGTTGCAAACCGTGACGAGAGCACCGATCCTCTGAAAAACGCCCTCGATGTCTATTCCTCGAATTGGAACGCCGGCGGCGGCACCACGGCGATCATCAACGTGATGTCTCAAGGCTGCATTCCCACGCAGGAGATGACCAACCACTTTCAGTACGGAGAGGTCAAATATCAGCTTCTCAACGCCTATTATATTCCAAACGACGTTCGGGCGGTCAAGGAGGCGATCCTCCGCTACGGCGCCGTGACGGTCTCCTATACCGTCTCGAACAGCGGTGGCTATAGCGGCTACTACAACTACGACGGATCGCGCGGCGGCGGGCATCTCTGTTCCATCGTCGGCTGGGACGACAATGTACCCGCCTCTTCCTTCAGCCCCAAAAAGGCGCAAAACAACGGCGGCTGGATCGTCAAAAACAGCTGGGGAAACTATTATTCCGAGGCCGCGTCAAAATACGGCTATGGATACTTCATTATGTCCTATGAAAATTCGGGGACGGGCGGTATCCACGCGCTCGATTTCGGCATGAAAGAGGAATATCCCAACGTCTACTACTACGACGGCGGCAGTACGTACAACGTCAACCTCTCGAATGTCAAAGACTGCGGCGCGATCTACCAAGTGAAGAGAGCGGATCTAAACACTGCCGAGAAATTAAAGGGCATTTCGCTCGAAGTGACCGGCACCGTCAACTGTAATGTAAAAATTTATACCAATCTTTCAAAAGTCGACCCGAGCAACATTCAGGTGGGCTCAGACGGAACAAACGACCCCGAGCAAGGGAACCCCGCGGCGACGGTCACTGCTCGGTTTGCCCAAAAGGGGACGTATACGATCCCACTCGATACGCCGCTCGATCTCGATCCCGGCAGCTACTTTTCGATCGTCGTGGAAACTTCGGGAGTTGGAAGCGTCGCCTCGGGCAGCGACTATTCGAGCAACGATCTCACTTTCTACAAGAGAGACGGCGTTTGGTACAATTACAAGTATCAGAATGGCAGCGAATATGCAAAAAACGGGCTCGCGGCGCGTATTCATGCGGTCACAGGCACGGAAGAACGGGAGCAGCCGCTTGAAAATGACATGCGCTATGTGCGTGTGGAGTTCGATCAACCCATTTTCAAATATTCCGCCGACGGAACAACCTTTGAGCCGAAGGTCACGGCATACATTGGAAATACGCTTTTAGAAGAAACATATTATACGCTCACCTATTCCGACAACCACAAACCGGGCGCCGCGGCTGTCACCCTGACGGGCAAAGATGGCTATCAAGGGGAAAAAACCGAACATTTCCTCATTCAAAAAGGGGACCTTCCGCCCAACGCCCCCGACCGTACCATCACGGTCTACAACCACATTCACTATATCAAGGACATACCTCTGCCCGACGGCTGGCAATGGCTCAATATCTATCAAACTCAAACGCTTCCCTATGGTTATGCGGCGGTCGCGGAGTACAAGGGAGAGGACGCAGAATATTATCTTCGCACGATGATAGATATTAAAATCGATTATCTTGCGGATCAAGCGCCCGACCCCATCGACCTCTCCGATTGCGAAATTACGGTGGAGGGGGAGTATCTCTACACGGGCAGCCCCATTTCTCCCAAGCCCAAGGTGATCGTGGACGGGATCTGTTTGACGGAAGCCGATTACACCGTAAGCTATGAAAATAATACCCATCACGGCACGGCGACGGTCACCGTCACGGGCAGGGGAGCTTACTACGGCACAAAGAGCACGACGTTCGAGATCAAAAAGGCACCCTATCCGCCTCTTGAGCAAACGCTCATCAAGGTGGGGGAGGACGTTGAGACGCTGTCCGAAGTTCCTCTTCCCCGCAATTGGGCATGGAAAACAAATGAAAAAATCGGCGAAAACGGCGGAGAATTTACAGCGGTTTACAAGGGCGCGGATTCCGACGACTATGAAATTTGCGAAAGAACCGTCGTGATCGAGCGAATTAGGAAGCAAAAGCCCGCTCAGCCCGAGATTCCGACGAAACCCGATACACCCGATCAGCCTGATGATCCCGAGCCCGATACGCCGTCGGAACCCGAAAATCCGACTGAGCCCGATACGCCGTCGGAGCCGGAGAATCCGTCGGAACCGGATACACCCGCGGAGCCCGATACTCCGACAGAGCCCGATGATCCCGTTCAGCCCGAGATTCCGACAGAGCCGAACGTGCCGAAAGTGCCCGAACCGGAGCGGCCCGACCCTCCGGCAGAGCCCGATGACCCGACTCCTCCCGCAGAGGAACCAAAAGAGCAGCCGTCCGAGCCCGATTCTCCCTCGGAGGACAGACCCTCCGACTCGGAGGCTTCGGTAAAGCCCGACCATTCGGGAAGCATCGATACTCCCGCCGCCGAGGAGAGCAAGCAAACAAATCCGCTTCTGTGGCTGCTCGTAATTCCCGCAGTCCTCATTCCCGCCGCAGCAGTTGCGATTGTTGTGAGAAAGAGAAAATAAAGGGTTTTGTTTCGTCGAAAAGCTCGCTACGCGATCTTTCTCGACGAAGAAATGGGCTTGTTTGCCTTGATTAAATAACTCTCACGGTCGCTTTCATGACAATAAGTCGGCAAGCCGACAAATTGTGTCGTGCAGCGCAGGGAAACCCTGTCGCACCATTAATTAAAAGAACAAAGGGCAATGCGCCGCCACGAAAGTGGCGGCGCATAATTCTTTTAAGGTGAATTATACTATCAAGTGCAACAGGAGAGGCAAAAAAAAGTAGTTCAAACGGAAGTCTGTGTTATAATTA
>CANQBW010000019.1 GCA_947589565.1 uncultured Clostridia bacterium
CCCGTTTACGGGCCGGCCGGCATTATCCCCTTTTAGGGGTTGTGCAAACCACCAGTTTTACTGGTGGTTTTGATTACGTCGGTTGCTCCTAATCCCAAAAAATCTTGCTGCACAATCTTTTTCGGGAGCCCTGATTTGCAAAGCGCACCCGCCTCGCTACCGGCTCGGCTAAATTTGCCGAATGGCTCGTGCAAATGAAGTAAATAAAAAGCGATGGCATTCTGAGCGGAGTCGACGACGCGTCGCTCCGCTCAACATGAAAAAAAGCACATGCAAAGCGTTGTCATTCTGAGCAGGCGCCCGCAGGGCGCCGTCGTCGAAGAATCCCCTTGAGTTTCGACGGGGCGTTCTGAATATTGGTATACAACAGTCTAATGACCGGGGGGATTTATACTCGCCTTCGGCTCGTGAGGCGCGTATGGATTCTCTATAGAACGCCGCGCCTTCGACTACGCTCGGAATGACAGGGGGGGCGAGCCGATAAAAGGCGATGTCATTCTGAGCAGGCGCCCGCAGGGCGCCGTCGTCGAAGAATCCCCTTGAGTTTCGACGGGACGTTCTGAATATTGGTATACAACAGTCTAATGACCGGGGGGATTCCTCGACTACGCTCGGAATGACAGAAAAAAAGTTGCGCGTCGACTACGCTCGGAATGACAGGAAAGGACAAAAGGGCGAGATGTTTCGACTCCGCTTCGCTCCGCTCAACATGACAGTGGGGGCTGTGCGCCTTCGACTACGCTCGGAATGACAGAGGGAAAGGGGCGCGCTCGGAATGACAGAGGGACGAGCCGATACAAAGCGATGTCATTTTGAGCGAAGTGACGCGCAGCGTCACGCAGTCGAAAGTGAGCGTAGCGAACGTGAATCCCCTAAGCAAGCTGAAATCAGTTGCGCCCGCGAAAGCGGGCGGCGCATTTCTGTCTTCCGACGTCATTCTGAGCGGAGCGGCGCAAAATTTCTGAGAATTTGTCGAAAAAATTTTCAAAACCCCGTATTTTCTGTTGACAAAATACGGGGGGGTATAATTGGAGAAAAAGAAAAAGGTGGATATTTATGGGAAAGAAAATCATTTCGTTACTTCTGTCAGTTGCACTATGCGCAGGAATTGCTCTTTCCGCCGCGGCGTGCGAGGACCCTTCCGAAAGCGGAAACGGCGGAACCACGGAACAGACCCCCGGCGGCTCGCAAGGTAGCGGCAATCAAGGCGGCTCGCAGGACAGCGGCAACCAAGGCGGCTCGCAGGACAGCGGAAATTCGGACAATCAAGGCAATGGGGGCGACTCGGAAAACGAGCAGGGCAACCAAGTCGGCTCGCAGAGCGGAAACGGCGGAAACGACGGCTCGCAGGATAGCGGCAATCAAGGCGGCTCCGAAGGCGAGCAACCCGAAGAGCAAAAGCCGAGCGACGAAAAACCCGCACAAAAGCCCGAGGAAAAACCTGAGGAGCAAAAAAGTACAGATGGCCTTGAATTTGAATATGATTCCGAAACAGATAGCTATATTGTTGCGGGGATCGGCACTGCGACCGACACGGACATCGTCATTCCCGCATCCCATGAGGGAAAACCTGTGACCGCGATTGGAAATTATTCGTTCATTGGTTGCACATCCCTTACGAGCATTACGATTCCGGACAGCGTGACGGAGATTGGAGAAAAGACGTTCTATGGTTGCACAGCTCTTACGAGCGTTTCGATCGGAAACGGCGTGACGGAGATTGGATATCAGGCGTTCTATGGTTGCAAAGCTCTTACGAGCATAGCGATTCCGGACAGCGTGACGGAGATTGGAAAGGTGGCGTTTTGCAATTGTACTTCTCTTTCAAGCGTTTCGATCGGAAACGGCGTGACGGTGATTGGTGGAGAGGCGTTCGAAGATTGCACATCCCTTACGAGCATAACGATTCCCGACAGCGTGACGAAGATTGGAAATTATGCGTTCTATGATTGCAAATCCCTTACGAGCATAAATTATCAAGGGACGAAAGAAGAGTGGAAAAAATCGAGAAAAACTTATTTTGGAAAAGTAACTCCTCGTTCGAAGTTATCTGCTCGGACGACGTGTTGACGGGAGAGGAGATCGGATAAAAAGAAAATGATAGTTTGCGCCGCCTGCGAAAGCGGGCGGCGCATTTTTAGTATCTGCTTGCTTAGGGGATCCATTCGACTTCGCGGCTGCGCCGCTTCGCTCAGGATGACATGGGTATACAAACAATGCAATGCGCCGTCTGCATGAGCAAGGCGGCGCATTTTGGG
Source organism: uncultured Clostridia bacterium (assembly GCA_947589565.1). Lineage (GTDB taxonomy): Bacteria > Bacillota > Clostridia > Christensenellales > Borkfalkiaceae > Gallimonas. The sequence goes on from CANQBW010000019.1 coordinate 2,259, forward strand.
ATTCTATCGACTGGGGGATTCTTACTCGCCTAAAGGCTCGTGAGGTGCGTATGGTGGCACGATAGAACGGGCGCACCTTCGACTTCGCTCAGGATGACAGGAAGGGAATCTCATGCGCCGCCCGCGAAAAGCGGGCGGCGCACAAAAGGCGCCGCCTGCATGTGCAGGCGGCGCCGTCTTTGTTCTATGATGTTATTCGTTATTCTTTTCCTGCCATCTTCTTGTAGCCGGCGAGGCGGGCCTTGGAGCTCTCTTCCGTTCTCTTGAAGAGTTCGTCCGCAAGGTCGGGCTGCGTCTTCTTGAGGGAAGCGTAGCGCGTCTCGCCCAGGATGAACGCCTGGTAGTCGCCCGTGGGATCCTTGGAGTCGAGCGTGAAGGGATTCTCGCCCTTCTCCGCAAGACGGGGATCGTAGCGATAGAGCTGCCAATAGCCGCAGTCGACCGCGTTCTTCTCCTCGGACTGGGACTTCATCATGTTGATGCCGTGGTTGATGCAGGGCGCATAGCAGATGATGAGCGAAGGTCCGTGATAGCTCTCTGCCTCCTTCATCGCCTTGACGAGCTGCGCCTTGTCCGCGCCCATCGCGCACTGTGCAACATACACATAGCCGTAGCTTGCCGCGATCATGCCGAGGTCCTTCTTCTTGACTCTCTTGCCCGAGGAAGCGAACTTCGCGACCGCGCCGATGGGGGTGGACTTGCTCGCCTGTCCGCCCGTGTTGGAGTAGACCTCGGTGTCGAGGACAAGCACGTTGACGTCCTCGCCGCTTGCAAGCACATGGTCGAGTCCGCCGTAGCCGATGTCATACGCCCAGCCGTCGCCGCCGATGATCCAGAAGGACTTCTTGACGAGGCAATCTTTCTCCGCGAGGATCTCATCGATGAGCTTAAGCGCCTCTCCCTCGACGGTCTTCTTGCAGGATTCGAGCTTTGCAACGAGCGCCGCGCTCGACTTCTTGCTGCCTTCTGCGTCGTCCATCGTGTCGATCCAATCCTTCATGACCTTGACGCATTCGGGGCAGTCCTTTCTGATCTCCATGAGTTTTTCGATCTTGTCCTTGAGAGCGCCTCTTCTTGCCTTGTATGCAAGGTGCATACCGTAGCCGAACTCGGCGTTGTCTTCAAAGAGGGAGTTTGCCCATGCGGGACCCTTGCCCTGCTTGTTGGTCGTGTAGGGGCAGGTGGGGGAGGAGCCGCCGTAGATGGAGGAGCAGCCCGTCGCGTTCGCGATGATCATGCGGTCGCCGAAGAGCTGGGTCGCAACCTTGATATAGGGAGTCTCGCCGCAGCCCGCGCAAGCGCCCGAGAACTCGAACAGCGAGTGGGTGAACTGAGACTTCTTGACGTCCGCCATCTTCTCGGTGACCTCTGCGGGAACATCTTCGATGCCCTGTGCGAAGTCCCAATTCTTGGCGTCGACCTCTTCGAGTTCGGCAAAGGGAGTCATCGTGAGCGCCTTGTTGCCCTTCATGCCGGGGCAGACGTCCGCGCAGACGCCGCAGCCCATGCAGTCGAGCGGGGAGACCTGAATGCGATACTGATACCCCTTCGCCTGGGTCGCGGGGAGCGTTTCGAAGGTTGCGGGAACCTTTTCTCCGTCCTTGACGAGGTAGGGGCGGATACATGCGTGCGGGCAGACAAATGCGCATTGGTTGCACTGGATGCAGTTCTCCTTGATCCACTTGGGAACGGTGACGGCAACGCCGCGCTTTTCGTACTTGGTCGTGCCCGTGGGAACGGAGCCGTCTGCATTGAACGCGGAGGAGGGGAGCTTGTCGCCCTCGAGCGCGAGAATGGGAGCGATCACATTGCGGAAGTAGTCGTTGTCCGCAAGTTTGACGAGCTCTGCGCCCTCTTTGGTCGTCGCCCAGTCTGCGGGGATCTTGATCTCGACGAGATTTCCCTCCTGCGCGGCGGAGTCGATCGCGGCGTAGTTCATCTGAACGACCGCGTCGCCCTTTCTCGCGAAGGACTTGTATGCCATCTTCTTCATATATTCGACGGCGTCCGAATAGGGCATGATCTGTTGGTTGATGCGGAAGAATGCGGACTGCAAAATGGTGTTCGTTCTGCCGCCGAGCCCGAGTTTCCGCGCGATGTCGATCGCGTCGATGACATAGAGCTTTGCGTGCTTCTTCGCGAGCGCGTTCTTCATTCTCGCGGGAAGGTTTGCGTTGAGCTCTTCGATGGTCGTCCAGGGCGCATTCAGAAGGAAGGAGCCGCCCTCTTTGAGGTCCGCGGTCATGTCATAGCGGATGACATAGGAGGGGTTGTGGCAGGCGATGAAGTCGGCTGCGTCGATGAGGTATTCGCTCTGAATGGGCGTCTTGCCGAAGCGGAGGTGGGAGACCGTGATCCCGCCCGACTTCTTGGAATCATAGAAGAAATATGCCTGCGCATAGAGGTCGGTGTGGTCGCCGATGATCTTGATGGAGTTCTTGTTCGCGCCGACGGTGCCGTCCGAGCCGAGTCCGTAGAACTTGACGGAGGTGGTGCCTTCGGGAGCCGCGTCGAACTTCTCGGAGAAGTCGAGGGAGCTTCCTGTGACGTCCTCGATGATACCGACGGTGAAGTGGTTCTTGGGTTCCTTCTGCTCGAGGTTCTTGTAGACGGAGAGGACCATGGAGGGGTTGAACTCCTTGGAGCCGAGGCCGTATCTGCCGCCGACGACCTTGATCCCGCTCACGCCCTTTTCAAGGAGCGCCGTGCAGACGTCGAGGTAGAGGGGCTCGCCGAGGGAGCCTGCCTCCTTCGTGCGGTCGAGGACTGCCATCTTCTTGCAGGTCTTGGGGATCGCCGCAAGGAAGGCGTCGGTCGCGAAGGGACGGTAGAGACGGACCTTGATGAGACCGAACTTTTTGCCCATCTTGTTGAGCTTGTTGATGGTCTCCTCGACGGTCTCCGCGCCGGAGCCCATGATGACGACGACTTCCTCTGCGTCGGGAGCGCCGACATAGTCGAAGAGGTGATATTTTCTGCCCGTGAGTGCGCCGACTTCGTCCATCATCTCCTGCACAATGCCGGGAACTGCGAGGTAGTAGGCGTTTGCGGACTCTCTGTTCTGGAAGTAGGTATCTCCGTTCTGCGCCGTGCCGCGCTGGATGGGATGCTCGGGATTGAGCGCGCGCGCTTTGAACTCTGCGACATCCTTTGCAAGGCCCTTCTTGTCGAAGAGGGCTTTGAGTTCGTCATAGTCGATGGCGTCGATCTTGGAGACCTCGTGCGAGGTGCGGAAGCCGTCGAAGAAGGAGACGAAGGGGACGCGGGCGCGGAGCGTGGAAAGATGTGCGACGGTGGCAAGGTCCATGACCTCCTGAACGGAGCAGGACGCGAGCATCGCAAACCCCGTCTGGCGGCAAGCCATGACGTCGGCATGGTCGCCGAAGATGTTCAGCGAGTGCGCCGCGATCGCGCGGGCGGAGACGTGCATGACCATGGGCATGAGCTCGCCTGCGATCTTGTACATGTTGGGGATCATGAGGAGCAAGCCCTGGGACGCCGTATAGGTCGTCGTGAGCGCACCTGCCGAGAGGGAGCCGTGGACTGCGCCCGCTGCGCCGCCCTCGGACTGCATCTCCGTGATGCGGAGCTTCTGTCCCCACATGTTCACTCTGCCCTGCGTTGCCCACTCATCGGCGGATTCCGCCATGGGGGACGAAGGCGTGATGGGATAGATGGCTGCCACTTCCGAGAATGCGTAAGCGACGTGCGAGGCGGCTGTGTTGCCGTCGATAGTCATCTTTGTCATTGAGAAACCTCCATAATCTTTATAAATGTTTGTTGTTACGCGTAGGACATGTCCGACGCACCTTAGTTATTATACCGATTTTTTCAATTCCTGTCAAACGAATGCGCTTGATTTTTTGCCGCAAGAGAGGCATTTTTTTCTTGCATGATCGCGGGGATTTTGATATAATCATGGGGTGAGTCATATCATACGATCAAGGAGAAGAGAGAAATGAAATTCATTCATGCGGCGGACGTTCATCTCGGCGCAAAGATGGATTCGCGCCTAACGCGGGAATCTGCCGATCAGAGGCGGATCGAGCTTCGCAATACCTTCAAGCGCATGGCGGAGTTTGCCCGTGAAAACGAGGTGAGGGCGATCCTTCTTTCGGGCGACGTGTTCGACCGCGACTGTCCCTTCAAAAAGGACAAGGACTTCTTTTACAGCGTCGTCAAAAACACGCCCGAGGTCGATTTTCTTTATTTAAAGGGAAATCATGACAGCGGCGTCGAAGCCCCGGAGGAACTTCCCGAGAACCTCAAGACCTTTTCCGCCGAATGGACCTGCTATTCCTATGAAGACGTCGTGATCGCGGGCATCGAGATGGCGGCGGAGAACTGTCTCTCGCTGTATTCCACCCTGAGACTCGAAAAGGACAAGAAGAACATCGTCATGCTCCACGGCACGGCGGGAGAGGGTGCGGGAAAGGATCTTGTCTGTCTCAAAAAACTCCAGAATAAGTACATCGATTACCTCGCGCTCGGTCATATCCACAAGCCGCAGGCGGGGACCCTCGACGAGCGCGGAAAGTACGCCTATCCCGGCTGCCTCGAGGGCAGGGGATTCGACGAGGCGGGGGAGCACGGCTTTCTCCTGCTCGATGTCGGAGAAAAAATCGAGGAGACTTTTTATCCCTTTGCGGAGAGAAAGATTTACGTCGTCGGCGCGGACGTCTCGGGCGCAAAGGACGCCTATGACGCCTACCGCAAGGTCAAGAATGCGGTCTCCTTCGACAAGCGGTACATCTACCGCGTCGAACTTACGGGGGAAGTTGACCTCGAAGTCGACCTCTCCTGCGAAGACATCGCAAAATACCTCGAGAGCGACTGTTTCTTTGCGGACGTGAAGGACGGCACCGTGAAAAAGTTCGACGGAAAGCTCTATGAGGGCGACATCTCGCTGAGGGGGGAGTTTGTGCGCACCGTCCTCTCCGAAGATATTCCCGATGGGGAAAAGTGCAGGATCATCGCCCTCGGACTCAAAGCTTTGAAGGGGGAGAAAGTCGAATTATGAAACTTCTGTCCTGTCACATTGAAAATTTCGGAAAACTTTCCAACGAAGATTTCACCTTCGACTCCGATCTCACCGCCCTTTGCAGGGAGAACGGCTACGGCAAGACGACGCTCGCTTCCTTTTTGCGGGCGATGTTCTACGGGTTGGATTCCGACCGCGCGAACAGCGCCTTCAACGACCGCAGAAAGTACTTTCCCTTTTCGGGGGGAAGGTTCGGCGGCAATCTCACCTTCGAGGCGGAGGGAGCCGTCTATAAGATCGAGCGGTTCTTCGATGAGAGGAGCGAGACGAGGGACTCTCTCACCGTCTATCGCAACGGGCAGCCCGTTGCGCTCGGAGAGGTCGGGAAGAGATTCTTCGGCATCGACAGGCAGTCCTTTGACAGGACCGTCTTCGTCACGAATGCGGATATCGAACTGTCCGCAACGGGAGACATCGGCGCTAAACTCAACGGCTTTGCACAGGGGACGGACGTCGGCGTCAACTTCGAGAGGGCATACGCCTCCCTCGAGGAGAAGAGCAAGGAATACAAAAAGTCCAAGAGCGGGAACGATCTTCTCTCTAAGCGGGAACAGCGCTTAAGCCGCCTCTCGGAGGAGATCAAAAACAAGGAGACGATCGCAAATTCTCTGCCCGAAAAATATCAAAAATTCAACGAACTGAAGGAAGAGGTCGCCCGCCTCGGCGAGGAGATTTCCCGGGCACAGTCGAAGAACGTTCTTCTCGCCGCCTGGGAGCACTACGACGGACTTAAAAGGGAAGTCTCCGATCGGGAGCAAGAGCTTGCAAAAATCGCGGAAAAATACCCTCATGGGTATCCCGAGCGCGGCGAGGCGGAGCAGGTCAGAGAGTTTTTGGGACAGGAGCGGGCATTGAGCGCCAAGCTCTCCAAAAAGTCGTTCACCGAGGAAGACGCGGAAAAGCTTTCCGCCTTCGAAAGGGAGTTCTCCCAAGGCATTCCCACGGAGGAGGAGCTCGACGAAGTCCGCGGGAAGATCGACGAGGCGGCAAAGCTCTCCTATGAGTTGAGCAAGACGGATTCTCCTTCGGACAGGGAGCTTGCTCTCAAGCAAAAGTTTTCCACTTCGGAGCCCGATCGGGAAAAGCGGGAGACGGTTCGTCAAAGGACGGAGGCCTTTCGCGCCGCGGAGAAAAATGTTGCAAATCTTTCGGCGGGGGCGGCACAGCCCGCTTCGGAGCCGAAGAAGGGGAAAAAGCTCTTTATGATCCTTGCGGCAGCCTTTTTGCTGCTCGCCGTGGGGGGAATTGCGGTCACCTTTGTGCAGACCGTTGCGGGGATCATTCTGCTCGGCGTCGGGCTGGTCGGCGCGATCGCGATGGGCTTTCTCTATCTCAACCAAAAGTCCGCCGCGGGCGCAAGGGGAGAGGACCCCGCCCTCTCGGCCGCCCAAAGGCAGCGGGAAGCCGCTTTGACGGAGCTTCGCGCCCTCTTGGTTCCCTACGGCTATTCCTTCGAGCGCGGCGCGGAGTTTGCCGCCGCGTCCTTCGAAGAGGACGTCAAGGAGTACTTCCTTTTCAAGGAGAGAGAGGAAAAGCGGGAAACGGAGAGGCGGGAGAGCGCGGAGAGAAGGGATGTTCTCCTTCGGGAGATCGAAAATTTCTTGGGAAGATTTCAAATCCCCGCGGGGGAAATTTCTGCGCGCATGAAGCGGCTCACGCTGGATACGCAGGCTTTCCGGGAGCTGAAAAACAGACAGGAGCGTTCCGCCGGGGAGGAGCGAAAGACGGAGGAAGAGATCGCGGAAATTTCCGAGAAGATCCGGGCGTTTTGCGAAAAGTATTCGTTTGACCAAGGGGCGATTTCCGAAAACATCGATCAAATTTGTTCCGACCGCGAGCGGGCGGCCCGCCTGAGAGGGGAGATCGCCGATCGCGCGGCGCAGGCGGAGGCGTTCCGCACGGAGAAGGGCCTCGGGGAGAGACCGGAGGGAGAGCCCGCCGACCTCGGACTTCTCAACGAAAAGCTCGGTAGGATCCAAGATGAGAAGAACAGTCTCTCCACACACATCGAGAGCGACGAGAGGGAGGCGGAGAGCCTCGAGGGGCTTCAAAGCGAGTACGAAGAGGAGCAAAAGATCCTCGCAAAGTACAGGGCGGACTATGACCTTCTCAAGAAGACGATGGACTGCCTCAAGAGGGCGGACGGCGTCCTGAAGGACAAGTACATAAAGCCCGTCAAAGATCAATTTCTCTATTATTCCGCGCTCCTTGAAGACGCGCTCGGGGAGAAGATGACGATGGCGCCCGATTTCTCGGTCAGTTTCGAACGGAACGGAAAGGAGCGGAGCGACAAGCACCTCAGCGCGGGCTTAAAGAGCCTCTGTGCGCTCTGTTTCCGCTTGGCGCTCATCGACAATATGTATGAGAAGGAGAAGCCCTTCGTCATTCTCGACGATCCCTTTGTCAACCTCGACGGAGAGCATCTCGAGAAGGCGAAGAAACTTTTGGTGCGCCTCTCGAAGAAGATGCAGATCATCTACTTCTGCTGCCATGAGAGCCGCGCCATGAACGAAACAAATCTGTAAACATTTTATTTTCGAAAAATTCGGAATGCCGTCCCTTGCGGGGCGGCATTTGGTCTATTTTGTGTTCTTGTCCCATATATTTAAAGTGTGCTCAGCTATCTTCCGAAAAGGATCAGGGACGCCCTCGATCATGTGAATTTTTGCCTCGTGTACGAGCTTCGCATTCGCGCCTTCAAGCCGCTCTCCGTCAACTTCAACGGAAGTTTCCGCTTTTTGGGAGTCGGGGGACTGTGTTCCTTGAAAGACGCCATCCGTCCGACCGCCGAAGAGATCGAGGAAATTCTGTTTGCGGCGAGCGGATACTCCGTCTACTCGGTCGAAAACCAGATCAAGCGGGGATTTCTGACGGGAGAGGACGGAGAGCGCATCGGAATTGCGGGCGCCTATGTGTACGAGGGGGAGAAGGTCCTATCGGTCAGAAGCGTCAGCTCGCTGTGTATCCGCATTCCGCATGAGATCAGAGGCTGCGCGGAGGAGATCTATGCCCGCTGCTTTGCGGGGGGACTTCGCTCGATTCTTCTTCTCTCGCCGCCCGGCGACGGGAAGACGACGATTTTGCGCGATCTTTCCCGTCTCGTCTGCGAGAGGACCTCTCTCAACGTGCTCGTGAGCGACGAGCGGGGGGAGCTCTCGGCGGGAGATTTGGGGGTCACCTCGGACTGTATCAAATTCTGCGACAAATTGACCGCGTTTACGGCGGGCATTCGTGCGATGCGGCCGGACGTCATCGTCACCGACGAACTTCTTCCCGAGGACTATCCCGCCGTGCGGCGTGCGGTCGAGAGCGGGATCGTCGTCTTCGCCTCCGCACATCTGAAAAAGTATGAATTTGTGCCCGAAAAGCTCTTCTCCCGCTACGTATTTTTGAACGGTTTGGGGAAGATCGCCGAAATTTGCAGGGAGGACGGAGTTGCTCTGGATTAAATTTGTTTTGGGGATCCTGATCGTTCTCTTCTGTACCTTTTTGGGATACCTCTTCGCGGCAAAGTACCGCGAGCGGAAGAGCTTTTTTGCGCAGATGTACGAGCTCAACGAAAAGTACCTCGCGGAGCTCAAATATGCCCGAAAGCCGCTCGCGAAATTCCTGTCGGACATGAATTTCAAGGGGGATTTTGCGCAGGTCATAAAAGGATTTACAGCCGACCGCAGCATTTCTTTAAAGTATTCCTATCTTTCAAAAGAGGAGCAAGCCGAGGCGGAGGAATACCTCAAAATGCTTGGAAGAGGGGATTCCCACTCGCAGAACGGCTACTTTTCCGCGCAGTCGGAGGAATTGCTTGCAAGAAAAAATAAGAGCGAAAAAGAGGCAAAGAGCTATACCGACCTCTATCTCAAACTCGGACTTCTGGCGGGACTTGCCTTCGTCATTTTAATTGTATAATATGGATATTTCAATCATCTTTAAACTTGCCGCGATCGGCATTCTCATCACGGTCGTCTGCCAGGTCCTCAAAAAATCGGACCGCGACGACTTTGCGACGGTCGTCTCCATCATAGGACTCGTCATCGCGCTCACGATCGCCGTCACGATGATCGCAGACCTCTTTGCGACCATCAAAGAAATTTTCAATTTGAGTTGATATGGGAATTTTTCAGCTGATCGGCATCGCCCTCATCACGGCAGTCGCGGCGCTCGTTCTAAAGAGCACAAAACCCGAACTCGCCCTCGCCGTCACGATCGCGGGGAGCGTCATTCTTCTCCTGTTCGCCTTTGAAATTCTGCGGGGGAGCCTCACGATCTTTCAAAGGATCACCGAAGTGACGGGGATACAGTCCTCCCTCGTGAAGATCCTTTTAAAGATGGTCGGGATCGGGTATTTGGTCGAGTTCAGTTCGGGAATTTTATCCGATTTCGGGCAAAACGCCCTCGCGGACAAACTTGTCTTCTGCGGAAAGATCATCATCCTCGTTCTGGCGGTTCCCATCATCGAGAGCCTTCTGACGCTGATATTAAAACTTTTGGAGCTTGTATGAGAGGAAAAGTCCGCCGAAAACTCTATCTCGTGTTGCTCTTGATCCCCTTTTCCGTTCTGTTTTTCTGCGGTGCGGCCAAGCCTGTTTCCGCAGAGGAGGAGGGGAAGGAGCAATTCGACGCGCAGATCGAAGAACTCATCGGAGCGCTCGACACTTCCGAGCTTCAAAAATACTTGAGTTCGCTCTCCGAGTTTAAGGGAGTCTCCCTCAAAGAGCGGCTCAAGAATATGATCTCGGGGGACTACGTCCTCGATTACTCCTCTTTGGGACAGGCGATCTTGGGACAAGTCTTCGAGGAGATTTCCATACTTTTGCCCGCATTTGCCGTCATTTTGGCGATCTCTCTGCTCTGCGGCGTCCTCAACTCCTCGAAAAACGGCTTTTTGCATAGTACTATGTCAGACATAATCGGCTTCGTCGGCTTTATTTCGGTCGGGACGATCGTCCTTTCTTGCCTCATTTCGGTGCTGTCGGTGGGTTTTGCCTCGATCGAGAGTATGCGAAGGCAGATGGAGATCGTCTACCCGCTTCTGCTCACTTTGATGGCGGCGAGCGGGGGAACCGTCTCCGCTGCGGTCTTCCGTCCTGCGGTCGCCTTTATGAGCGGGGGGATCGTAGAACTCTTTTCCTCGATCGTTTTGCCCGCCTCCGTCGTCGTCATCGTGCTCGCCTTTGTCGGGAATCTCTCGGACAGCGTCCGCACCGAAAAGCTCGGCGACTTTTTCAAGAGCCTTTCGAAGTGGCTCATCGGGCTCACGCTCGGGCTCTTCAGCCTCTTTCTGACCATTCAGGGAATGACCTCGGCGCAGTACGACGGAATTTCACTGAGGGCGGTCAAATACATCGTCTCCGGTTCCGTTCCCATCGTAGGCGGGTTTCTGTCGGGCGGCGTGGAGCTGGTTGCGGCGGGCAGCGCCCTCATCAAGAATGCGCTCGGCGCGTTTGCGATCTTTCTTCTCGTGGCAGCCGTATTGAAACCCTTGCTGCTGTTTGTGGCATTCCAGCTCTTTTTGCGGCTGTCTGCTGCCGTCACCGAGCCCATCGGGGGGAAGATCCCCGCCTTTTTGTCGCGGCTTGCAACGGACAGCGGCTACTTCATCGCGGGACTTCTTTGCGTCGCATTTCTATACTTTTTGACGATCGTACTCATCGTCTGTTCCTCGGGGGTGATCTTTTGAAGGCGTATTTGCTCGCGGTCTCGGGCGCGATCCTGATCTCGGCGGTCCTCGCCTGTATTCTACCGGACGGAAAGATGGGGAAGTTCATTCGCGGCATGTCGCGGCTGTTCGTCTTCTCCGTGTTGCTGCTTCCGCTTTTGAACCTCTTTTCGGGAAAGGGATTCGTCTTTTCCGCCGCAAACATCGAAGAGGATGGCAGCTACCTTACCTATTGTGCCGAAACGCTTGCAAAAGAGGACGAAGAGGAGATCGCCAACCTTATCTTAGAGGAATTTCCGCTCGAGATCGGCATCGACGTTGTTCGGAGCGCGGAGCCGGGATTTCCGCGCAAAAAAATTTCCGTGAAAATTTACGATTCCGGTCTATTGGGGGAGGAGGAGCATATACATATTTTGAGCTGTATCGAAGAGCTTCTCGAAGGATACGGCTGTCGGACGGAGGTCATATGGCAGGAGGAGGAATGAAAGACTTCCTGAAGAGCAAGACGGCGAAAATTCTTCTCCTTTGCCTGTTCGCACTCTTGCTTCTCCTCGCCGTATGGAGAGTATTCGTTGTCGGGGAGAGTTCGGACTATCCCTCGACCGAGGAGGAGAAGAAACTCTGCCGTCTCTTAAATGAAGTGGAGGGGATCACGGACGCAAGGGCCATGATCACCCAAAAGGACGGCGAGACCGTCGGCGTCATCATCGTGTTCGAGGGTGCGGACAGCATTCTCACGAGGAGCCGGGTGCTCGACATCGCCTCTGCTGCGCTCAACATCGAGCGCAAGAACGTGCAGGTCTATCCTGCCAATCACTGAGAAATTATTTGAAAGGAGATAGAACTATGTCAAACACCAAGAAAATTGCACTCATGTCAACCCTTGTACTGCTCCTTGCAGTCACCGCCGTGTTCAACTTCGTGCTGGCGGGCACCCGTCCCACGGCAGAGGCGAGCGGCGATGCGGAGCCCGTCAACTTCTTCACCTCGCACCGCGCCGAGCGCTCGTCGACGAGAAGCGAAGAGTTTTTGGAGCTCGACGGCATCATCGAGGCATATGCCTCGGACTCGCAGGAGTATGCTGAGGCGGTCGCAGCCAAGCAGAGAATGGTTAAGCTCATGGAAGATGAGCTCGTCATCGAGACGATGATCCGCTCCATCGGATTCTCCGACGCCGTCGTCGTCATCGGCTCGGACTCCGACAACATCAATATCTTCATCAATTCGAGCGAACTCAACGCCGATACCGTCATGAAGATCTTCTCGATTTTCGAAGAGGAGAAGGGGATCCGCAACGGCAATATCATTATCATGCCTATTTATGCGGAAAGTTGAAAAAAACAGTTGTAAAAAACAAATGAACGTGCTATAATATACAAAAGGTAAAGACTATGGCAAGTATCAAATACAATCCAAGCGGTCAAAAGGGCAAAATTTCTTACAATGCGGATATTGTCAGCGGCATCGTCGTGCTGAGCCTGCGCGAGACAGAGGGGATCGAACTCGTTCCCTCCAAGGGCAAGGGGATCAAGATCTGCTTTGAAAAAGAGGGCATCTTTGCGGACATCTCCGTGATCGCACACTACGGTTACAATGTTCCCGAACTCGCCTATTCCATCCAGCAGACAGTCAAGCAGATGGTGGAATCGATGACGAAGTTCAAGATGGCGAAGATCGACGTCCACATTCAGAGCGTCGTCTTTGCGAAAAATCCTCCTCCTCCCGCCGAACCGACGGAGAGCGAGGGAGAGAATAAAATCGGATGAAATCAAATCCCCTTTCCTGATCGAAAGGGGAATTTCTCGTAGGATCAACATGAGAAGTCAAGCAAGGGAAGCGGCTTTCAAGATCGTCTTCGCGAGCCTGTTCGGCACGGAGACGGGAGAAAGGTTCCGCAGAAGCGTCTATAAAAAGGAAGGGCTCGAGGAGGAGGACATCGCCTTCTCGGAGAGGCTTTTTGGTCTCTATTCCACTCACAGCGAAGAACTCTCCGCCCTCCTCCTGGAAAAAGTGGAGCACTTTGCGGAACACCGCATTTACTATGCCGACAAGGCGATCTTACTTCTCGCCCTTGCGGAAATTCTCTATGCGGAGGACGTGCCGCCCGTCGTCTCCGTCTCGGAAGCGGCGGCGCTTGCCACAAAATATTCCACGGAGAACTCCGCGGGGTTTGTCAACGGTGTGTTGGCGGGGGTTATAAATCATGATTCTCATTGACGGTAAAAAAATCGCAGCAGAGCTGAAGGCGGAAGTCAAGGTCCGCGCGGAGGCTTTCTATCAAAAACACGGGATAAAGCCCTCTCTCGCGGTCGTTCTCATCGGAAACGACCCCGCTTCGCAGGTCTATGTGCGCAACAAGATCAAGTCCTGCGAAGAGACGGGCATCAAGTCCTGCTCGCATTTCCTCCCGGAGACGGCAACGCAGGAGGAGGCGGTCTCTCTCGTCAGGAGCCTTGCGGCAGATGATACCGTGCACGGCATTTTAGTGCAGCTCCCGCTCCCCAAACATCTCAACGAGGCGGAAATTCTGCGGGAAATTCCCCATGAAAAGGATGTGGACGGATTTTCCGAGTTCAACATCGGCAGACTCTCCATGCAGAAGGAGGGGATCGTCGCTTGCACGCCCTACGGCGTGATGGAACTTTTGAAGCGCTACAATATTCCCATCGCTGGAAAGCGTGCGGTCGTCGTCGGCAGGTCGAACATCGTCGGCAAGCCGATGTCCATGCTGCTTTTGAATGCAAATGCGACGGTCACCGTCTGCCATTCCAAGACGCAGAATTTGAAAGAGGAGACCTCCCGCGCGGACATCTTGGTCGCAGCGATCGGCAAGCCGAAGTTCATCACGGGGGACATGGTCAAAGAAGGGGCGGTCGTCATCGACGTCGGGATCAACCGCGGAGAGGACGGAAAACTCTGCGGAGATGTCGACTTCGAAGCCGTCAAGGATAAGGTTTCTTACATTACGCCCGTCCCGGGAGGGGTGGGACCCATGACGGTGGCGTCCCTCATGGTCAATACCTGCATGTGTGCCGAAAGAAACACAAAATAAAGTGTAGTATGTCAGACATAGTATCAAGATATGGATATTTCATTTGAAGACAAGTACAGGGAATACTTTGAATTTTTCGAAGAGACCCTGAAGAGATTTTGCGCTTCCCTGAAAGTTTTTCCGCCTGTTTTGAAGGACAGCATGTGCTATTCGCTGCTGTCGGGCGGCAAGCGCATTCGTCCGGTGCTGTTCTTTGCTTCGCTCGACGCCTTCGGTGTCGATTTTAAAGAGGAGCGGGAACTTGCGCTCGCGCTTGAGTGTATCCATACTTATTCGCTGATCCATGATGACCTTCCGGCGATGGACAACGACGATTTCAGAAGGGGAAATCCCTCCAATCATGTGGTCTATGGGGAGGCGAACGCCATTTTGGCGGGAGACGCCCTGCTTTCGGAGGCGTGCAGTCTGATGTTCTCCGCGGCGAAGAAGAGCGGACGGCATCTTGAAGCCGCGTTCTATCTCTCGGAGTGCGCGGGAGCGCGCGGTATGGTCGCGGGACAGTCCGCTGACCTTCTCTATTCGGGAAAGAATGCGGGAAAGGACGATCTTGAATTTATCTATTCCCACAAGACGGGGAAACTCATCGCGGCTCCCCTCGTCATGGCTGCAATTTTGGCGGGTAGCGACAAAAATATTGCCGAGGAGTTCGGTATGGAACTTGGGCGGCTCTTCCAGCTGACGGACGACCTTCTCGACGCCAAGGGGGACAGCCAAAAGATGGGCAAGACCCTCGGCAAGGACGCCGAGGAGGATAAACTCACCTGCGTCAAGCTGTACGGGATCAAGGATTCGGAGCTTTTGGCGGATAAGTCTGCTTCCAAATGCCTTGAAATGATTCAAAAACATTACGACAACAATTTCTTCTTTGAGGGGATCGTGCGGCTCGTTCGCGGTCGGGACATTTGAAAATGGGGAAACTGCTTTCGGACAAGGAGCTGAAAACCGCTTCTTTCTCACAACTGAATGAGCTCTGTGAGCAGATCCGCAGCGAAATTTTCAACACGGTCTCCGTCTGCGGGGGGCATTTGTCCTCTAATTTGGGGGCGGTGGAGCTGACGGTCGCGCTGCACCGCGTCTTCGACTTTCCGCAGGATAAGATCATCTTCGACGTCGGACATCAGTGCTACACCCATAAATTGCTCTCCGGCCGCGCCGACCGATTCCATACTCTGCGAAAAAGAGGGGGCATTTCGGGATTTCCCAAGCGGGAGGAGAGCGAGTACGACTGCTACAATACGGGGCACGCGGGGACGGCGATCTCCGCTGCGCTCGGATTCTCCAAGGCGCGGGACATAAAGTGCGAAAATTACAAGGTCATTGCGCTCGTCGGCGACGGCGCGTTCAACAACGGACTCATCTACGAGGCTCTGAATAGTATCAGAATACTTGGGAGCCGCGTTCTCATTATTTTAAATGACAACGGCATGTCGATCTCTCCCACGGTCGGCGGAATGCACGAAATTTTGGGGGAACTCAAAAGCGGGGAGCGCGATGTGAGGCTCTTCGAACAGTTCGGGCTTCACTACATGGGGATTTACGACGGAAACAAGCTCGAGAGCATTCTTCCCGCCCTCGAGGAGGCGAAAGGGTTGCTTGAAAGGGAGAGTGTGCTCCTTCATGTGGTCACGCGGAAGGGGTGCGGATACCCGTTTTGCGAGAATGCGCCCACGGAGACGCACGGTGTGAGCCCCGCAGGCACAGAGACAAAGGAATATTCCACGGCGCTGGGGGAGGAACTCAGTGCCCTTGCAAGAAAAAACGACAAAATCGTGGCGGTCACCGCCGCGATGACGGAAAGTTTGGGACTGAGACCCTTCTTTCGGGAATTTCCGGGGAGGGGGATCGACGTCGGGATCTGCGAGGAGCACGCCGCAGTGCTGTGTGCCTCGATGGCAGCTGCCGGACTCAAGCCCTACTTTGCGATCTATTCCACTTTTTTGCAGCGTGCGTTTGACGAGGTCATCCACGACATCTGTTCCCAGAACTTGCCCGTGACGATTTGTATCGACCGTGCGGGCGTGAGCGGCGCGGATGGGGAGACCCATCAGGGAGTGTTCGACCTCTCCTATCTTTCGATGATCCCAAACCTTACAATTGCGGTGCCCAAGGACATCGGAGAGTTCCGCGCGATGTTGCGTGCAAGCGTTGACTTTGACCGTCCGCTCGCCATTCGCTACCCCCGCGAGGGGACGGAATCGCCGATTTCCGACATCGAAATTGGGAAATTTGAGGTTTTACATAGTACTATGTCAGACATAGTAATGCTTGCAGCGGGGGAGCGGTGCCTGAAAACCGCGGAAAATGTGCGAAGAAGAGCCGAAAAGCTCGGGCGGGACTTTACGCTCGTCAACGCCCGCTTTGTGCGTCCGCTTGACGAGGAACTCTTAAGCGGATTGAAGGAAAAGCACATCATCACCCTCGAGGACAATGTGCTCTGCGGCGGCTTTTCGGACGCAGTCGCGCGGTTCTTTGAGGGAAGGGGGAAATTTATTCATCGCTTCGGTTATCCCGACTGTTTTCTGCCCCACGGGAGCGCCGGGGAACTTCGGGAGGAGTTCGGGCTCGGAGAGGAGCAGATTTTCGACTGCGTCATGAGAATTTATGCGGGCGGATAAGTTCTTTTCGGAGAAATTTTCCTCGCGCACGAAGGCCGCGGAGGCTCTCAAAAAGGGATATATTCTCCGTGGCGGCAAGCCGGTCTCTCCGAGCGATGAAGTCAATGAAGATGATGTCTTCGAATTTCTCGAAGAAGAGCATTTCCGCTACGTCTCCAATGGGGGTTACAAGCTCGAGCGTGCGATAAATGAGTTTAAAATCGATGTTTCGGGAATGAGTTTTGCGGATTTGGGCTCGAGCACGGGGGGATTTTGCGACTGTCTTTTGCAGAATGGCGCAAGGCATGTCTTCTGTGTGGACGTCGGCACGTCGCAGCTTTGCGATCCTCTTCGGGAAGATGGGCGAGTGACCGTCATGGAGGGAGTCAACGCGCGGTTTTTGACCCGCGAGAGCTTTTCGTTCCCGCCCGACGGCGTCACCGCGGACCTGAGTTTTATTTCTTTGAAACTCGTCCTTCCCGCAATTTCTCAGATTCTCTCCGTTGGGCAAATCGCGCTCCTTCTCTTGAAACCCCAGTTCGAATGCGGCAGAGAGGGTCTCAAAAAAGGGGGGATCTGCCCCGTCGGACTGCACGGAAAGCTTCTCGGGGAGTTCTACGACGAAGCGATCATTCATGATCTTTCGCCGCTCGACGTCGTCAATGCGCCGATCAGGGAGAAGAAGAACATCGAATACATGGTCTCTCTCAAAAAGGGCGCCGAGCCGCTCGAAAAACGGGAATTTCTTTTGAAAGCTTCAAAGCTCATTTGATAAATTACGGGAGAAGAGATGAAAATCGGAATTTTTTACCATGGACAGAGGACTCCGCGCGAGGAGGCGGTCAAGGTCGGCGAAATGCTCCAAAAGCGGGGCGCAGAAGTTGTCCTGTTTTCCTGCGAAGAGGAGATCGGGATCGTCGACCGACTTGTCGTCTTCGGCGGGGACGGCACGATCTTGCGCGCTGCAAGAAAGGTCTCGCCCTACTCGATCCCACTCGTCGCCGTCAACTACGGCACGATCGGCTTCCTTGCGGAGTTCGAAAAGAACGAGACGGAGGAGCTTGTCGACCTTGTTCTCGATGAAAACTGCCCCGTGCAGAAGAGATCGCAGCTCGAAGTGATCTATAACGGAAAAAAATACTATTGTCTCAACGATCTTACCATCATGCGCGAGGTCTCCGCGAACAGCCACAGCAAGACGGGGCGCATTCTGGTGAGTATCAACGGACGGGACGCGGGGGATTTCACGGCGGACGGGCTCATCGTCTCCACGCCGACGGGCTCCACCGCCTATTCCCTCGCCGCGGGGGGGAGCATTCTCACGCCCGACTGCGAGGTGTTCATGCTCACGCCCGTCTGCTCCTTCTCCCTCCGCGGGAGACCGATTGCATGTTCCGACCGCAGCAGGCTCTCCTTCCGCTTCCCCAAGGACAGCGCGCTCGTGCTGCACGGGGACGGGATCTACATCGGTGAAGTCGGAGAAAAGGACGTCGTCACCGTGGAAAAAGCCGAGAGGAGTGCGATCTTCCTCACCAAGGAGAAGAATGACTTCTTCCGTAGACTGACCGAAAAAATCAACTGACGAGGTGGAAATATGCTGCTCAGAAACGCCAGACAGACAAAAATTCTCGAGCTCATCGAGGAAAAGGAAATCGAGACGCAAGAGGAACTCTGCAAGGAGCTCTCCGCCTGCCACTTTAAGGTGACGCAGGCGACGGTCTCGCGGGACGTGAGAGAACTCGGCCTTAGCAAAAAATCGGGAGTGGAGAAGCGGTACCGCTACGTCGCGGCGAAGCGCAAGGAGGGGAATCTGCCCGACCGTATGCGCGCTCTCTTCGAGGCGGGCGTCGAATCGGTCCAGAATGTCGGAAATATGGTCGTCGTCAAGACCATGCCCGGCTACGGCGCAAACGCGGGCGCAGTCATCGATCTTCTCGAATTTCAAGGAGTTGCGGGGAGCATTGCGGGAGACGACACCGTCTTCTCCGTCTGCTTGAATGCGGAGACCGCCGAGAAGTTCCGCGATTATCTCCTTCTCATCGCCAAGGGATAATATGCTCA
Organism: uncultured Clostridia bacterium; assembly: GCA_947589565.1. GTDB lineage: Bacteria > Bacillota > Clostridia > Christensenellales > Borkfalkiaceae > Gallimonas. The sequence continues at coordinate 20,663 of CANQBW010000019.1, forward strand.
GAAGTCTTCAAATTTCCAACGTCGCGCTCATCGAGCGCGCCGAACTGACCTTTTCAGAGGGGCTCAATGTGATTTCGGGTGAGACCGGCTCGGGAAAATCCGTGCTGCTCTCCTCGATCGAGTTTGTGCTCGGGGGAAAGGCGGACAAGTCCATGATCCGTCACGGCGAGGACAGCTGCTCTGTCCGCGCCCTCTTCGACTGCTCCGAAGAGATCAAAAAAATGCTTGCCGAAATGGATATCGAGGCGGAGGACTCCCTCGTACTTTCGAGAAAACTCTCCCTTGACGGCAGGAGCAGCGCGAAGATCAACGGCTGCGCGGTCACGCTCTCCATGCTGAAGGAGATCACCACCCGCCTCGTCGACATTCACGGTCAGAGCGAGCACTTTTTTCTTTTGAAAGAGAGCAACCAATTGAGGCTTCTCGACCGTCTCGGCGGAGAGCCCGTACGGGAGAGCAAGGAGAAAGTCGGAAAATTTCTCTCCGAGCGGAAAGCTATCCTCGAACAGATCCAAAAGATCGGCGGGGACGAGGCGGAGCGCGACCGCAGAATGGACATGCTTCGCTTTCAGATCGACGAAATTTCCGCCGCCTCTTTGAAAGAGGGAGAGGAGGAGAAACTGCTCCTTTTAAGAGACAAGCTTCGCAACGCGGAAAAGATCGTGACCGGCTTAAGTTCCGCATGTGAGGTGTTGCAGACGGACGGGGGCGCCTTGGATCGCGTCCGCTCCGCGCAGAAGTCTCTCTCGCAAATTCTAAAGTATGCGCCCGAGCTTAGTGCCTGTTCCGATCGGCTTGCAAATGCCTTTGAGGAGCTTGAGGACATCTCCGAGACCCTTTCTCAGGCCGCCGAGGAGCCGGACCTCGACGAAAACGCCCTCGAAAAGACGGAAAATCGGCTCGACGAATATCGCTCGCTCAAGAAAAAGTACAGCGGAACCGTCGAAGGAGTCCTGCAATTTTTAGAAAAGGCGCAGGAGGAGTACGATCTTCTCAAAAACGGCGAGGAGAGGGCGGAGGAACTCCGTGCCGCGCTCAAAACCTGCGAGGACAACCTCTTTTCTGCCTGCGTGGAGCTCAACGAGAGGAGAAAGAAGACTGCAAAGTCCTTTTCGGAGAAGGTCATTCGAGAATTGAAGACGCTGAACATTTCCTCGGCGAACTTCGAAGTCGAATTTACGGAGTACGGGCGGGACAAGATCGGTCGCGCGACGGGCGAGGGGCTTGGAGAGATCAGATTTCTCTTCTCCGCCAATGCGGGGGAGCCGCTCAAGGAGCTTGGAAAGATTATCAGCGGCGGCGAAATGAGCCGGTTCATGCTCGCCGTCAAGACGCAGATCGCCGAAGTGGAAGGGATCGACTGCGCTCTCTTCGACGAGATCGATGCGGGGATCGGCGGAAAGACGGGGAAAGTCGTTGCGGAAAAGCTCATGCGGCTCTCGAAAAACGTGCAAATTATCTCCGTCTCTCATTTGACGCAGATCGCGGCGGGCGCGGACAGACAGTTCTGTATCGAAAAGGCGGAGCGCGAGGGAAGGACATTTTCGATCGTCCGTCAGCTCGACGAAGGACAGCGGACAGCCGAGCTCGCCCGCATGATCGCGGGAGACGTCAACGAGCTCTCCTTAAAGCACGCAGAGGAACTGATAAAATCTGCCTCTCTTTACAAAAATTCACCGAATGCCGATTGACGCATAGATCGGCATTTTTTACGCAAAATAGTTCCGTTCAGACCTATGCTTTCAAGCATGGGTGGGAGGTAACATTTGCGTAAGCTGAAATTTGTATTCTCTGCGGTTCTGCTTCTTTGTCTTTCCCTCTTTATGGGAGCGGGACAGTTCTATGTCGCGGACGCCGCAGCCGAAAAATATTATGTGGGCGGCATGACCGCGGGATTCATGCTCGGCGCGGGCGGCGCGGAGGTCATCGAACTGAGCGAGGTCGTGACCAAGGAGGGGACGGCAAGTCCCGCAAAGGACGCCGGCATTCGTCCCGGTGACTGCATCTGTGCGGTCAACGAGGAGCCCATCAGGACCATCGAGGACTTAAATCACGCGCTCGAGGCGAGCAAGGGCAAGGAGATCGAGATCACGCTCAGGAGAAACGGGGAGTTTGCGACCGTCTCCATCACTCCGGTCAAGGATAAAAAGAGCGGAAAATTCAAGATCGGCGTGCTCATTCGCGACACGCTTTCGGGGATCGGGACGGTCACCTATATCAAAAAGAACGGCAAACAGTTCGGTGCGCTCGGACACAAGGTCGCCGACGACAACAACGAACTTTTGCAAATTTCCGACTCCAAAGTGTATCTTTGCAGCATTATCGGCGTCAACAAGGGGACGCGCGGCAAGGCGGGGGAACTGAGGGGACTCTTCATCAACGACAAGCCCATCGCCAAGGCGAAGAAGATCTGCGACACGGGACTCTTCGGCACCTTTGAAAATTACGATCTGAAGGACTGCAAGCTCGTGGAGACCGCGCCGCTCTCGGAAGCGGAGATCGGAAAGGCGTATATCTATTCGACCGTCAACGGCACCACGCCCCAGCGATTCGAGATCGCCATCGCCAAGATCGACGAGGGGAACAAGGAGAACAAGAACTTCGTCATCAAAGTGACGGATGAGGCGCTCATCGAATACACGGGCGGGATCGTCCAGGGCATGAGCGGCAGCCCTATCCTGCAGGACGGCAAGCTCATCGGCGCCGTCACCCACGTCTTCCTCAACGACCCGACGAGAGGTTACGGAATCGGAATCGAAAAAATGATCTCCTGCGGAACGGAAAAGTAAAATTTTATAAATCGAACTCAAAAAAGGCATACGGTTTGTATGCCTTTTTTCTACTGATTGTCCAAGATTTAGAATATTTCTTTATAATTACGCAAAAATTCTCAATAGCCGCTTTACAATAAGCGAACTTTATGCTATAATAATTAAAAATCGCAACGAGGACGGACATGGAGATCGCAAGAGATTTTTACTTACAAAAGCTCATCGAACATAAGCGGAATGGGTTGGTCAAGATCGTCACGGGAGTTCGCCGTTGCGGTAAGTCATACCTGCTTTTTGCGCTGTTTTACAACCATCTTTTGAAAGAAGGCGTTTCCGCCGATCATATCGTCCGCGTTTCGCTCGAAGATTACGGAAATAAAAGCCTACAAAATCCCGACGAGCTCTATGCGTTTGTCAAGGCGCAGATCAAGGACGATGCGCCTTATTATATTCTTCTGGACGAGATTCAGCTCGTGCCCAATTTCGAGAGCGTCGTCAACGGTTTTCTGCATATTCCGAATGCGGACATTTACGTCACCGGGAGTAATTCCAAATTTCTGTCGAGCGACATCATCACGGAATTTCGCGGGCGCGGCGACGAGATCCGCGTCTTTCCACTCTGTTTTGCGGAGTTTTACTCTGCGCTCGAAGCGAATACGCCCTTCAATAGGGCGTGGCTTCAATATGCGACATACGGCGGAATGCCGCTGTGCCTTTCGATGAAGTCGGAATCCGACAAGGCAAAGTATTTGCAAGACCTGTTTGCAACGACCTATCTTGCGGATATCATCAACCGAAACAACCTGCGCGGGAATGCCGAGATCAATGAGCTCACCGATATTCTCGCCTCGTCGATCGGCTCGCTCACCAATCCATTGAAGCTCTCGAATACCTTCAACTCACAAAAGAATTTGAAACTCTCTGCAAATACGATTTCGGCGTATCTCGATCATCTGCAAGACGCGTTTCTGATCGAAAGAGCTGTCCGATACGACATCAAGGGCAAGAAGTATATCAACACGCCGTCCAAGTATTATTTTGTAGACATGGGGCTAAGGAATGCGCGGCTTTCCTTCCGCCAGCAGGAATATAACCACATCATGGAAAACATCGTCTATAATGAGTTGAAACTGCGCGGCTATTCCGTAGACGTGGGCGTAGTGGAAACCAACCTGAAAGAAAACGGCGTATCGCAGAGAAAACAACTCGAAGTGGATTTCGTCGCCAATATGGGCAACCGCAGATATTACATTCAATGCGCTTATCGGATGCCCGACGAAGAGAAACGCAAGCAAGAACAGGCTTCCCTCCTTGGAATCAACGACGCCTTCAAAAAGATCGTCATCGTGGGAGAAGAGGTGCTGACAGGCTATAACGAACAGGGAATTTTAATTGCCTCTCTTTCGGATTTCCTTTTCAACCCCGAAAAAACGTTAAATTGGTAACGTATCGCCGCAAAGGAGTTGCTTATGACAAGAGGAATCAATATTAAAAAACTCGAAGCAGATCTTTGGGAGTCGGCGGACTTACTTCGCGCCGATTCGAAACTGACGAGCAATCAATACTGTATGCCTGTGCTCGGTCTGATTTTCCTGCGCTACGCTTATGGTCGCTTCAAATTGGTTGAGGCGGAGATCCTCAAAAACAGACCTATGCGCAACGGCAAACCTCTCCCGGTCGAGGCGAGCGATTTCGCGGAAATGGCTGAATCGCTATGGTTTCGTTTAAAGAGGTAACCACCCACGAAGCAAATCACCAATAAAGAATAAGAAGAATGGCAGAAATACAAAGCTGAGAACGCAAAAGGACATATGCTGTTGACGGATACCATCCGGTTCATCTGCGAGGCCAACGGCTATGACGCAGGAAAGATCGGGTAGCACTTCCTTAGAAATCCTGCCGAAAATCACAGAACAAGGAGATTGATTAAAACTATGTGCCTGTTTGAATTCTCTGACATTTCCAAAAATGAAAAAACCATTCAGCGAACATGGGAGAATTTTCGTTCAGCTTTAGCCACAGGTGTTTTTTCATATAATGAGTTGGATGCTGCAAAAGCGAACATTACATTTCTAAAGGTTTTTAATGACCTTTTTTCTCACTGTCATCCGTTCTTTGATGCATCAGCAGAAAGCATATTATCCTGCCCCACAACTTTAATGAGAGCAGTAAGACTTCTTCCTGCTGATCCAGACCCAACGTACAGCAGATTTATTCCAAACAAAAACTATATAACGAAGCACAATCGGTTTAGCCCTCCGGGAGTAGAATGGTTGTATTTGGCCATGGGCGATCCGTGCGTTGCCAAGAATTGTGCCTTAAAAGAATGTCGAGCTGTAACAGGTGAACTGTTCAGTTTGTGTCAGTTCAAACTTAATGAGAAATATTCAGAAAAAACGCTTGTTGACCTTACGATAGCAGAAGATGTGTCGTATGAAGATTTAAACAGGCAACTTGAGAACTCAGCCGATGATATTCGTAATCGTGAAGTAAAGAAAGCCGTAAATAGCATCATGCGTAAAGGATATGCCAAGACGCCAGATGTCAGTGATGTTAAGGAGAAGCTTACAAGGTGGGTAGCATATACTTATGCAAGGCTGCTATCAAAACAGATTTTTGTTCCTGTGGAAACTGAAGATAAAGAATTCATGTATTCGCCATTCCAGTGTATGGCCCAATACTTTTTATCCCATGGATATGAGGGTATCGTTTATTCGAGCACAGTATTCCCCGAAGGAAAAAATGTGGTACTGTTCGATAAAGATGCTGCCACCCCTATTGGAAAGATAATAAAGATCTATGTATAATATGAAAAACGCCTTCGAGCCGATGTGGTTCAGAGCCGTTGTTGCGTCAATGGGGTTATACCTTGATTTCAGTGCCGTCCTTGAAAGTTACCAGAATGTCCTTTTTGCTGTGGACGATGAAGTAGTCCACCTTCGCCAGCCAGTCGGTTTCCCGAAACTTAGTCAGTGGCTCGCTCCGCAGATTCTTCAGGTAAGTTTCGATCTGGTGCTTCCGAGCCATGCGCTCGGCAATTAGGTCTGTGACCTTGGTGTTTCTGGCCTTGGCCTTGTCGACCGGTTCACCAGCTCGTCGTAGTGTTTTGGTATTCGACCTGATCAAGGGCGACGTGAGCGTTTTCTTTGATGCACTCCTTGATGAGCTTGGCAGCGAGCTCACAGGATGTATCTCCAAATTTGAGTTGAAAAAAATTTCAGAATATGGTAAAATCAAAAAAGGAGGTGCCTCAATGGAGTATTATCTCATGCACAACGAAAAGAAAGTCGCGCTTATTTCGCTCGATGTGGACACAGGCGTCATTCTAAGGATCAACAAGCTCTTTGAGGAAGCTCTCCTGCCCTGCGGCGTTGGCGTGCGGAATGCGCATCCGGACAGAGCCGCCTTGAACGAATGGTGGATCGACCGTTCCATTCCCGCAAGCAGGTCGGGAATCGAAAGAGCTTTGGAAGAGATGAACATCTCCTCTACAAAGATGCTCCTTTCGCGGTGCTTCGGTTTGAGCCTTTCCGATCAATATTGGATCTGTCCGAAAGGTTCTACTCTTTCCTGGCACGAGGTCAATTTCTTCGAGAACGACTTTTCCGAGGATATCGGCGACATTTTGATCGGGAAAAGAAAGGACTCGAAGAACCTTGATTTCCGCTCCCCCGACAATACTTCGGACGGCGCTTTGAAGAAGCGCTGGAAAATCGTAAACGGAAAGCGCTGCCTTTTGAAATCGGGAAGCAATCCTTTCCGCCAGCAGCCCTTTAACGAAGTGATCGCCTCCAAAATCGCTAAGCGCTTGAATATCCCGCATGTGGAATATGATGTCGTATGGGATGGGGGAGAGCCTTACAGCATTTGCGAGGATTTTATCGACAAAGAGACTGAGCTTGTCAGCGCATGGCGCATCATGAAAACCGGGAAGCGAGATAATGCGACTTCCCTCTATCGTCACTATGTGAATTGCTGCGGGAAGCTCGGCGTAGACATTGTCCCTGCGATCGACCGCATGATCGTTCTCGACTATATCATCGCCAACGAGGATCGTCACTTGAATAACTTTGGTCTTGTGCGAAACGCCTACTCGATGGAATGGCTCGGTGCGGCGCCGATCTACGACAGCGGCTCGTCGCTCGGGTTCGATAAGACCGAGCGCATGATCAACTTGGAAGCGGAGATCGAATGCAAACCGTTCAAGAAAGGTCATGAAGAGCAGCTGAAACTCGTCTCATCTTTCGATTGGATCGATTTTGATTCGCTCTTGGGCATTGAGCATGAAATTACCTCCGTGCTTTCCGAAACGGATGGATTGGAGAGTGAGGCGAGAAGAGAAGCGATCGTGCAGCTCGTATTGAGACGCATTGGGCGCTTAAAAGAGTTTGCGGGTCAGCATAAGCCTCAGGAAGACAGACCCGAAGAGGACGTGACGGAAAATCTCGCAAAAGCATATAAAGAGTAATCATTGGTAAAAGAATAGAACTTCGCTTAAGGGTATACCAAGGGGTTTGACTTCTATATCTTCGAACACGCTCTTCCGCTTTTTCTTCAAGATCAGGGTTTTCCGAAGGACGGCGTGATCATTCTGTCCAATCCCAACGACCTTTCGATGCTCGGCATCGAACTCGGCGAGCGCGTCATGCTCGACAAAATGAACTATTTCGAGTCGAACGTCTCGCACCCGCTTCTCCAATATATCGACCCGGAGGAAATGGGCGTTACCGCATACAAAAAAGTTCTCTCGTATGACGAAAGTTTCAGACCTATCCTGTTTTGCAACGGCGACCCCGTCATGCTCGTCAAGGAGACGCCGACCGAGCGGTTCATCGTCATGCCCTTTTCCATCAACTGGTCAAATCTTGCCAATACGTCGCTGCTCACAAAACTTCTCTATAACATGATCACGCACTATATGCCGCTCACTTTACAGGAGTACGAAGTGGAGGCGGACGGAGCGGTGGAGCTTCTTTGCAAGGGTTCCTCGATCACGGTGACGGACCCGAACGGCGAAGCCGAGACCTACTATGATTTTCCGGGCAGTATCGATCTGCCCGAGCTCGGAACTTACACCTTTGCAACAAATTATGCTTACGAAAAGGAACGGGAAATTCGCAAAGTTTATGTGAAACTCCCCAATTCTCAGAGCGGGCTCTTTCGTTCGATCGCGCTCAACATGAGACTGGACAATACGGAAATTTGGGAAGAGCTCGGAAGCGATCTCTTCTTGTATCTTGCGATCGTCATTCTGGTGCTTGCCGTTGTGGAGTGGTGTCTGCAACTGAGGGACGTCTATTGAGGGAGGGGATGTATGACTGATTTTAAAATTCATTTTTCGGTCAGCGGCTGGCTGCTGCTCCTCATCATACCTCTTCTCATTCTCTCTTTCTTTGTCTTTTTCAAAGTCAAGAAGCAGTTCCGCCGTTCCCGCAACCGCATTGTCTCGTTGGTACTTCACTGCATCGTGCTTGTCCTGTGTGTTTTTGTGCTCTCGGGCATTTACTTTACTTACGACACCGCCAATGAGCGCAACGAGCTCGTCATTCTCGTCGACGCGTCGGAGAGCGACGCCGCCTATAAGGAGCGCGTCGATTCCTATGTGCATGACATACTCACGGAAAACGGGGACCTGAGCAATGTTGCGATCGTGACCTTCGGCTATGACCAAAAAGTGGCCCTCGAAATGGGCAAGCACGACCCCGAAAAGGCGTATGAAAAATATCTCTCCGCGCCGCTGCCGGATACGACGGCGACGGACATCAGCGGCGCTTTGACCTTTGTCTGGGACCCCGAGACAAAGACGAGCGGGGGCGAAGGGGATGAAATCATCCACTATCCCGAAACGGCGAAGATCTTTCTCGTAAGCGACGGACTTCAGACGGACAGGGACGCCATGAGTGTGGCGGGACGCATCGCCATGGACGGGATCCAGATCGATGCCGCGCATTATCCGGCGGTGTTCCAAAATGATGCACGGATCATGAGCGTGACCTTTCCCGATCGCAACTTTTCCTTGGGGGAAACGATCGATTTTTCCGTGGAGCTCGCAAGTTCCCTTACGGAGAGGGCGAGGATCGACCTCGTCGACAGGAGCGATTTCGGCGAAAAATCGGCGTCAAGGAGCGATATAAACTTGAGTCTGGGAACGCAGACGATCGCCTTTCCGTATGCTTTTTCTTCGCCGGGACACCATGAACTTCAATTTGTCTTGACGATCGCGGGAGATTCGATCGCGGAAAATAATGTGTATTATACCTTCTATGACCTCGAAGAGTACACCTCCGTCCTCGTCTTGGAGCGATATGATGGCGAGTCGGAAAAGTTCGTGAGTGAGTTCAAAAAGTCCAAAGGCGGCGAGAGCGCGGTCGTCGACGTCGTCAATATCAAGAGCGGAACCGTTCCGAATAAGATCGAAGCTCTCGTCCGATACAACGAGGTCGTGCTTGTGAATATCGCGCATTCCGATCTGCCTGCGGGATTTGAAAATCTGCTCGAATCTTACGTCAAGGACTATGGGGGCGGAATGCTCACGGTGGGAGGTTTGGAACATGACGAGAGCGGCAATGTCGTCATGACAGCCGACGGCGTTCCCAAGGCCCATGCGTACGATCAAGCCGATTTGAACGGAACTAAACTTCAGGAGATGCTGCCCGTCGAAGCTGCCGACTATTCGCCTTCGACGGCGCTTGCGATCATCGTCGACATCTCCGGTTCGATGAGTTATGCGGCGGGTTCGGGGCTCGAGATCGCGATACAGGGCGCAATGGACGCGATCGACGCCCTTTCAACGCGCGACCAAGTGGGTATTTTGACCCTTGAAGACAACTACGAAGTTGACATGGCAATGGTACCCATGACGCGCAAGTCGGAGATCTTAAATACGATAAGACATCTTTCGGATCGGGGCGGCTCGGGCGGAACGGTCTACGCGCCGGCAATCGAAATGGCGTGTCAGACGCTCGCCGCAATCCAATCCGCCGAACGCAAACATATCCTGTTCCTTTCGGACGCCGATCCAAGCGACGAATACGAAAAATTTAACTCCGTCATGCAAAAATTCCACAAGAATGTCGGCATCAATTTGACCGTGATCACCTGCAAAGGGCAATACAGTCAAGCAAGTTTTCACTACAAAATGATGGAGGACTTTGCGGCGAGCAATGACGGACACGCCTATGTCGCGGAGATCGGGGACGTAAAGTCCTTTTCGGATATCCTTTCCCAAGATCTCGGCGCGGGAAAAGAGTTCTCGGGCGCCGTTCCCGCAGAGTATATTCCGAAAATTGCCCAAGACACGCCAATTGTGGACAATATCAGTCAATCCGACCTCGACCAGATCACGATGAACGGCTTCTTTACGACTCTGGCGAAGGGCTACGGCGAGGTGGAGGTGTCTCTTACGGCGGAATATGTTCCGCTCTATGCGCAGTGGAAATACGGAGAAGGCACGGTGGGGAGCTTTATGTGCGATTTGAGCGGTTACTGGTCGGCGCAGCTTCTCGGCAATGAAACGGGGACGAAACTTGTTGGAAACATGGTTTCGGGACTCATCGCCAAAGTGACCGAGATCATCGAGGGCGACGCCTTCCGAATTTCGCTCATCGAGGACAATTATCGCACCCAGGTCAGCATTTACGGTTTCGATCCGCAAGCGGAGAGCACGAGTAAACTCATAGCTTTCGTCGGCGGCCCCGACGGAGAGGTGCAGAAGTTCGATCTGCGAGAGGGCTCTCTGACCGGGAATCGGTTTACTTTCGAGAATAAGACGCAGGGCGTCTATGAGATCACCGTCATCAAAGTTCCGCAAACGTTAAATCTTTATGCGCAAGGCATTTCGTCGCCGCAGGATATTCCGCCGTCGCAGATCGGCGGAACTTTGCGGGCATACAGGGCGTTTTCCTATTCCAAGGAATATGACCCGTCGCTTGCGGGAGGGAAGGAGCTTTTGATCGCTCTCTCAACGCGTGAAATCGAGGAAACGGCAGACCCGACCGAAAAACTTGTCTACAGCGCGGAGGATCTGCTCGGCTATTTTGCCGAAGTGCATGTGGTCAAAAACCCGCAGCTCTTTCTCTGCATCGCCGCCGTAGTTCTCATGCTGCTCGATATCGCCGCCCGCAAATTCAAGATCAGGTGGCTGCATGAAATTTTAAGAACGCGCAAACAGCAAAAGACCCAATTCGGCGAATGACGGGAAGATATCAAAAAGGCATACGGATCGTATGCCTTTTTTCTTTTGTTAAAAGACAACCTCCCGCTATGCGGGAGGAAAAAGGGAGCGGAAGCGTTGCAAAGAAAAACCTCCGATGAAAACAGCGATGTCATTCTGAGCAGGCACCCCGCGGTTATCGCCGCGGGGTGCCGCCGTCGACGACGTTACCCCTCTTGTCATGTTGAGCGGAGCGAAGCGAAGTCGACGCCACATCGTTCTATTGAGAATCGATATGTGGCGCACGAAACCGAAGGCGAAGTAAACATCACGTCCTTAAAATAAGGTAAAAGGGCGAGATTCCTCGACTGCGCTCGGAATGACAGAAAGGAATTTGTCGTCGCACGAGCCCCTTTCCTGTCATGTTGAGCGAAACGAAGTGGAGTCGACGACGACAAAGGCAAGAAATAAAGTGCTTGAGAAGCAGCTGAGAAAACATGCGGTTGGCAGCTTTTTCACCGCGCGAATAGAGCTGTCGGTACCATGCCCTTTTAGGACTTGTGTATACTACGCGTTGCAAGCGTAGTTATGATTTTCAATATGTTGGGGGCATTATTTTTCATGCGGACCATTGACTATTGATCGGGAATGTGATAAAATGGACAGTGAGGAGTTTCTCAAAGGGTGTAAAAACTCGCATATTCTGTGTTTTTAGTGATAAAATTCTTCATAAGGAGGAAATCGAACATGAATCAAAAACTTCGGAAATGGTTTGCGGTCTCTGTGATAGCAGTCTCCTTATCATGTTTTTCCGCCTGCGGCAAGCATGAACATTCCTATGCAGACGGTTGGGAACATGATGATACCTATCATTGGAAGGTTGCGACCTGCGGTGATATTGATATTGGATTAAAGACCGAACACAATTTTATCGACAATAAATGTACTTTGTGCGGCTATGTCAAGGACGGTCCCATAAGTCCCGATAAACCTGTGAACCCCGATAATCCCGATGATCCCGATAATCCCGATGATCCCGATAATCCCGACAACCCCGATGATCCCGATGATCCCGATGATCCCGATGATCCTGATAATCCCGACAAACCTGACAATCCCGATACGCCCGACAACCCCAACAACCCGGGTGGAGAAGATGGAGAACCCGAGCAAGGGACGGACGGTTTGATCTATACCCTGACATTGGATCAGGATACACCCGGTTACTCCGTTTCTGCGGGAAAGTCAACTTCGGGAAGTGTTGTGATCCCGAGCACTTATAAAAATTTACCGGTTATAAAAATTGGCGAAAGTGGTTTTGCCGGTAGTTCTATAAGTGGAATCACAATACCGGATTCCGTAATGGCGATCGGCTATGCGGCATTCTCCAATTGTAAATCTTTGACTTCTATAGTAGTTCCCGATTCCGTAACATTGGTAGACACGCAGGCATTTGAGGAGTGCTCGTCATTGAGAGAAATCCACTTGCCTGAAAACTTGGAAGCAATCTATTATAAAACGTTCTATAACTGCCGTGCCTTACAAAAACTCACGATCCCCGACAAAGTGACGACCATAGGACGTTATGTATTTTATGGGTGTAGCTCACTCACCGAACTTACCGTAGGTAAGAGCGTAAATTCGTTTGACACAATGAACTTTATATATTGCAATTCGCTCAATAGGGTGAATGTAACCGATCTTGACGCTTGGTGTAAAATTTCATTCACCGGCACGTTATCGAACCCGCTCTATGTAGCGCATAATCTGTACTTAAACGGTCAGCCTGTAACGGAAGTTACTTTCCCGAGCGATCTCGAAGATATTTCGAACTGTGTGTTCATCGGATGTCATACCTTAAAAAA
>CANQBW010000020.1 GCA_947589565.1 uncultured Clostridia bacterium
ACTTTTCTTCCAAACCCCACAACTTCTCTTTGAACAAAATCTTAATTCCTGTTGCACTTAGTTTGACAATTCACCAGGACACGAGTTTTGAAATTACAACCCCCTACACTATAACAAGGACACTTTTTTTCAAAAGTTGGTGGTCTTAGAAAAAATTTCATGAAACTTTCACAAAAGAAAATCTCCCGCCGATAGAGCGAGAGAAACAATAAAAAGTAGTTATTGATCTAACTTGATCTTTGTCAAGTTCATGCGGGTGTAGCGGAAACGAAGAATGTTGATTTGCTTTTCCACCTCTTTCACCTCGTAGACAAGGATAAAGTTACCCACGGGAATATGCCTAATATTTTCATCCTGCACAAGAAAGATCTTGCAGTCGGCGGAAGAAAACGGAAACTCGCAAACCGTATCAATCGCTTTCTCGATGTCTTGGAAAAGTTTTTCCGCAGCTTGTCCGTTTGCAAGCGTATCCGCTATGTAAGATAGCGCTTCGTCAATATCACGCAGGGCAAGCGGCGTAAAGCGAAAGCCGTACTTACTTTGCATATTTCGCCCTCAGTTGCGCCATTGCCTCTTGCCCGTCGAGCAAATTGCCGCTGTCCGCCTGCGCTTTGCCCTCCATGATCTTATTGTACATCTCCGCCTGCGCGAGCCGCTGTTCATACGCCGCCATGCTCATGACGACCATATCCCCGTAGCCGTTTTTGGTGACGAAGATCGGCTCATTCGTCGCGTTGCACATCTCGGAAATTTTCGTCGTGTCTCTTAAATCCCGAATCGGAATGATCTGCATAATTTCCCTCCGCTCTATACTATGCCATGATTATAGCATAATTATGCTGCATTGTCAAGACTTTCATACGGAAAATCATGCCGTTTCATCGTAAATATCCGCGCGGAGAGAGGACGTGTCGTAGCCGCCGACTTTGGTTTCTTGTGCATGGCGGTTGATGCCCGTATAGGAAAGCGAGCTGTCCTCGTAGCGTTTGAATTTGAACACGGCGTCGTTCATGAGCGGCGCATTGAACACGTTGAGACTGACGAGAAGTTCGAAATCTTTCACATCCAAACCCGTTACGCGCTTGAAGAGACTCGGCTCTAATTGCGTGATGACTTCTTTTAATGTCTGTTCGCGGTAGTCGGTGAGATACATGAACACGGGAACTCGGGTTGCAAACTTGATGAGTTTTTGCTGAATTTCCTTGCGCTTGCTCTTATATTCCTTTTCATCTTCGGAGAGCTCCTTTTTTTCCGCTTTGGAAAGTTCCCGCTCATTTGCCTTTTCCTTTGCCTTTTTGATCTTTTCGGACTTATTGATGATCGTCTCCAAGTCCTCGTTGAGAGAGCGGAAACCCTCGATACGGCGCAAGGCTTCCATTGCCTGCGGATTGTTCATGAGCCGCAGCAAAGTCGCATTATCCACGTTGACAAGCAACGCCGATTCCCACCGCCGTGCAAGCAGAGTTGCGGTCGTTCCGCTCGTGGCGATGTCGAGAATGCCCGCCGCGTCAATCTGCTTCATACTGCTGCCGTCATAGGCGAGAACGGGCAGAAATTTGATAAACTCGGCAACTTTCTTTTCGGGATTTACTTCGTCCACGTTGAGACGGCAGGCGTAATCGGAGATCTGCCGAAGCGCACGGTCGGGCGCAAAGTCGAACACATAGCATTCGCGCTTCAAAATTTCCTCGGCGTTGGGGTCGAGACCCGTGGGATTTTTGACCGTCCACGGAGACTGCACGCGGAACGCGGCTTGGAAGTAGGTTTCAGGACTTGTGAGGTTGCGGAGCATGAAAATGCCCGTCCAGGGCCTCACCGTGACCCCTGTGGTGAGTTTCCCGCAGGTGAGCGTAATGGACTTGCTGTCAAGCGGCTCTTCCATGGCGGCTTTCACGGGCGGGAGAGCGGCAAGACCTATCCCTGCGTCCGCACCTGCGCAGACGACAACGTGATAGTCGTGATAGAAAGTATTGCGTTTTTCGGCGAGCAGATTCCGCATGGCGTGGCAGGCGGCGACGCTCGGCAAGAACCACACGGTATGTAGGAGAATGTTCTGCAATCTCCCCGAAGAGAACGGCAATGGCGGCTTCTTCGCGCCGAGGCGCAAGTTATCGATACTCGTCTCCAAATACGCGCCGCGGATGAGATCGAGCCACTTTTGCACCTCGTCCTCATATTTGAAACGCGCAAACTCGCCCGCGCCCTCGGCGGAGAAAAACACGTTGAGGTCGAACTCATCGTATTCGCCCATGGCGGCGATCTCCTTGATGCTGTCGGGCAGTTGATAGGTCATGAGAACCATGCGGGGCAACGCTTCGTAAGGATTGCGCCCGCGCTGAAAGTCCCAATTCAATTTTTCGCGCTGTTCGTCCGAATACGTCCAGTTATAAATTTGTTCCTCGATGAACTCTCCCGCGGCGATCGCGCGGAAAGGCGTGCCCGATAAATACAGATACGAGCGCGTGGAAATGGGCATATAGTCCTCGTTGAAGTAGTCCATGCCGCCGCTTTCAGCGCGTTTTTCTCGGTCGTCCTCTGCTTCGAAGAGTTCCTTTGCCTTTTCGCGCCATGCGCCATAG
This sequence comes from uncultured Clostridia bacterium, assembly GCA_947589565.1. Taxonomy (GTDB): domain Bacteria; phylum Bacillota; class Clostridia; order Christensenellales; family Borkfalkiaceae; genus Gallimonas. Next base: position 2,580 of record CANQBW010000020.1, read on the forward strand.
TGGTACTCGTCAAAGACGACCATATCCCACAGCACATTGTGCGCCCAAAGGTTGTTGAGCTTGATCCCGCCCGCCGCATTCTTTCCCAAAAAATCTTGGAAAGATGCAAAGCAGACGATCGGCCTTGTTTTATCCGCCTGTTCGTAAGAGAGTCCATCGTGGGAGAGAAACTGCCAACCTTCGAAATCGACATGGCTTAAAAGGTCCTCTTGCCACGCGCTTTGAACGGCGGGCTTGAACGTGAGTACGAGAATTTTGGTGAAATTCATGCGCTTTGCGAGTTCATAGGTCGCAAAGGTTTTGCCGAAACGCATTTTGCAGTTCCAGAGAAAATGCGGCGGCTTGCCGCCCTCCATGTATTCGGAAAAGTACGCCGCCGTGCGGGAGACTGCCTCTTCCTGTTCGGGGCGCATTTTGAAGTCGAGATGACGGTTTTCCTGCACCTGCGTGCCGCGTTTGAGGGAGAGAATCGCAGATTCGACGTCATTAACGCCGCATTTGAACCATTCGCCGCCGGGACTTGAAAATCCGCGCGCCCGCAAGAGACGATGCACGTCGTGGTCGGTAAACGCAGACCCATCTGCCCTCATCGCAGACGTTTCAAGCTCGATTTTATAAGACCGTTCGGGAAGCTCCACGGGATACTGTTCGGCGACGCGCTCTTGCACGCTCCTTGTGGTATATCCGATTTTGAGCATATTCGGAAACCGACTGTCGCTGTAAGCGTAGAGTTTCGGTTGCGCATCGCCCCTCATCGGGAAGAAATTCGACATGGAATCACCCCTATTACAAAAGAATTTGAACTAAATCTGTAATTTTTCCTGCTTTCAATAATGCTTTTCCGCACAAAAAATTATAGTCAAATATCAACCTATCTTTCACACATTCATATAAACCGTAGGAGCGAAAACTCCTTTCATACCCTCTCTCCCAGGCAATTTCATCTGCCAATTCGGCAAACAGTTCTATTTCCAAATATTTCTCTCGTAACTTTTTGTCTATCTCCAAAGCGTTTGAGTAGTTAAATTGGTTTATGGGATTTATTATCCAATTTTGAAGAGCACTCGCCTCACTTGACAATTCAATAAATTCACGACAGTTATTTAGAAGTTCAGCCCCTTGTTCAATTAACTTTTTTTTGAAATAAATCATTTCCACCCTCGTTTTTCGAATTTTATACCACAATTATACATAATTTGTTGTTTTATGTCAAGCAATTTTATAAAGAAAACCACAATATCTTGTGGTATATTTTTTAATTAACACAAGATGTGTAATTTTCATTCCATTGGTCTAATCATAGACTCTACAAATTGTATTTCCTCTTCGGATAATTTATATTTCGCATATAATTCCTCGTCCGTCCATGGTTTGGAAAAATCTTGCATAGGGACAAATTGATATACGCGAGAAGTGGCGTGTTGAGTATTTTTCACCAAGAGCACTAAGAATCTAAAAAACTTTGTTTTTATGTAACTCACTATATTTTCACAAGTCTGCTTATTATCGCAAGGATTTATAAGCAAATATGTTTCTGTGCAACACTCGTTTCTTTGTCCGACAAAAGGTTTCCCCAAGACAAAATAGGGAAAATCGCCGCGCTCTCCATAAGCATAAGAGATAAATACTTTATACTTATCTATGTAATCTGTGTTCACTGCTATATTCATTCTATCAAGATAGCCATTGTGCGGATAGGCGTAAACAAAAACCGAATCGTCGTTTCCCAATTCATCCAACTTCACAGAAGTCACCAACCCAAATGGTTTTCGTGCGCTTACAATTTTTGCGAAACTTTCTTCATGATGGCGTTTTACTTTTTCTACAATACCAACGCTCTCATTAAACCGTACAAAGGTTTTATCGTTCTCCATTAACAAAAATCTTTCTGCGGTTGTTTCGCTGTCTTTTCTTGTATTCGTTACGATACATTTCCCCGCATGATCTCTATCCCACAAAAAATAGCAAACTCCACCTGAAAGATCGACCCCTGGGAAACACAAGGTAGAATCAAAATAATCATGCAAAACACGGATATGTGTATCGTGTAGCATTGTATCGCGGAAATCATCAAGCCCCTTGCCTCCGCTGTACCACCGCGCGGGAATAATCATCGTCAAATACCGCGGTTGTAATTTTTTCGCCGTCTCGACAAAATATTGATATATCGGGCTTGCACTTGCTTGCGCACCCCCGTCGGAGAGTTGATAGGGCGGGTTGCCGATGATCACATCAAACTGCATCTTGAAAACCTCCTCGCCGTGGATAAACGTGTACGCATGGCTCTCTAACGCCTCGCCGCGGTCATACTCCGCTCGGCTCGCCCCGCAATATACGCAACGCCCGTCCTTCCAAGTGTGCTTTGTCCGCAAAAATTTGATATTCCCTTCTTCATCCTCAAACTTTGTGCAGACCGAATATTTCCCGTTCGCTGTCTTACTGCAATAAACGCTCCGCCGCGACAACAGCCCCGTCAGCTCCGTGATCGCAATTCCAAAAAGCTGTTTCGTGAAGATATGGTCGATGCGCTCCTGCTCGTCGGGAATCTGATCTTTCAATCCCGTCATGAGCCTTTTTGCGATTTCCCGCAAAAACACGCCCGATTTTGCGCAAGGGTCTAAAAACTTCGTCTCTTTGTTTTCAAACAGCGTTTGGGGTAAAAGATCGAGCATCGCGTTTGCCAAGTTCGGCGGCGTGAACACTTCGTCGTTCGAGAGGTTGGCAAGGCAAGAGAGGACGTCGGGGTTATGGATGGCTTTTATCATAGGTTGCGATCTCCAAATAATGCACGGCGGGGAATCTCCCCACCTCTTTGGGCAATTTTTCTTCGGGCGATAAGTCATAGAGCGTATCTTTTCTTTCGCCGCTTTCGAGCAGGCTGTTCATTGTGAAATCCCGCCGCTGGACTTTGCTACCACTCACAAAGGACCACTCCGAGAAGACGATCGGCTCGCCCGCGCTTGTGAGCAGCGTGAGCGCGTCGCCGCAGATGATGTTCTTCTCCAAAAGATAGCGAATGCTCCTAAGATACCGCTCGGACGTCTTTTTGAACTGCGCGCGATAGCGGGAGAGAAAGTAATCATAGAGCCGCGCGCGGCATTCGGCGGCGTTATCCGGCAGGAGTTCCACGCCGTAGATGCTCGAAACGGCGAGAAAGGCGCGTGTCTCCCATTCATACTGCACCTTGCGGTAGACCGTATCCACGACATTTAACTTTCTCTCCAAAATTTTGATGAGGAAATTGCCCGTCCCGCAGGCAGGCTCCAAAAAGCGGCTCTCGATGCGCTCGCACTCATTTTTTACGAGGTCGAGCATGGCGTTCACTTCCCGCTCGGCAGTGAACACTTCTCCGTGCGCTCGCACCCGCTCCCTCGATTTGGTTTGTTGTTCTTTGGTAGGCATAATTTAAGATTGCTCTCTATAATTATATGTGTATTGCACATATTTGTCAATGTGTAATGCACATTTTTCTTAAAATATATCTATGCAGTTCGGGAAATTTTTCCGCAAGGCGCGCAAGCAAAGCGGATTTTCGCAAAAACAAGTGGCAGAGAAACTCGGGATTCACCAGTCGAATGTTAGCGATTGGGAGAACGATGTTTCGCGCCCCGACTATGAAAAGTTGATTGCTCTTGCAGAGCTTTACGAAGTCTCGCTCTATGAAATTTTGGGCGTCGACCCGCCCTCTTTTCTTTGAAACTACTGATATCTGTTTTTTGACTGCGCGGGAAAAACATCTGCTCGAACGGTTTCGAAAATCCCCCGAAAATAAGAAAAAAGCTGTGATAACACTGCTTGAAGAGTAAAAATTGCATTTGAAATTTCAGTACGATTTATCTTCTGTCGGAAAATTATCTTGAATTTACGCCTGCTTTTGCATTATTGATAGTTTTTTCGTGATTTGCACAATTATGTTTCTAAATTCAACCAAATTTCTTTTTATTTATTTCTTCTAAACTTTTTTCTTAAAGTTGTGTGATTTTACTTGACTTCTCTAATGCCTTATGATACTATATATTGTGTCAAGGAGGTATTGGAATGCCCAAGTATTCGTTTGACTATTCTATTGACACAAGCGGAATGGCAAAAATCTCGGTATCAACCGTCGGTATTATTTTCAGCCGCGAAGCAATAGCTATGTTAAATTATCCCGAAAAAGTAAATATCGGCTTGGACCGAAGTAAAGGGATTTTAGGGATTCGGGCTGCCGATCCTCAATCCAATATAAAAGCATTTGACTTTGTTACTTCTGTAAAAAAGCGTGATTGGATACGAATCCAATCAAAACAGCTCGTAACGGAGATTGCGAAAATAGCAAAATTAACATTGGGGAAGGAATCTGTTCCCTTTCTTGCCACCATGGAGGAGGATGAAGACGTTAAATTTTTAATTGTCGAGTTGAAAAAGAAATAGAAAATGTCAAGAAAAAAGACAGGAATGAAATCTATCACCCTGTCCTTCTTGTGACACGCATAATGATGCTATGCATGACCCTGAACAAGTTTAGTATAGCACACTCGCAAGCATTAGGCAAGCGATTTCATAAAATTTGTGCGTGTCTTTTCTTCCCATTTTTTATATAAAATATATGCTTTAGGTTAGTCGAGCCACCTGTGATAGCCCTTGTAAGCCATACAAGGGGGGATTTCTAAAGCAATTTTGAGGTTAACTTATGAACGGTTTGGTAGATCACTACATCTACAGGACAAAAATTACCCTGCGTGATGGAACAGTTATCTATGCCAAGAACTATGGTTTGAAGGCATTCCGAATTCCCGTTTACGGAAATAGGGGCGTCAAGTAAGAGAAAAAATAGCTTTCGCGTTACGCGGGAGCTATTTTTATTTCAATTAGCCTTTTATGAAGTTCGATCCGACTGTTTTAGTCGGATCAAAAAGGATATTGAAAAGTTTTTCGGGCGGCGATATTCTAATATTTTTTAGTTTGGGGCAAGTTTGGGACACGGGGCATAAATACAACATATATATGTTTCTATTATTATGGAATACTATATATTGTGGTTTTTCAAAACCTTGTTGGGTTCAAATCCCGTCTCCTCGACCAAAAATCGGCTCACCCATTCGGGTGAGTCGATTTTTGTTGGATCATCTCTTCATAACTGCTTCTTTTAGGAACAAATACGATTGAGCAGGAGAATAATATATCGTACTTGTGTCATCAGAGATGTGTGGGATACGCGATGAAGGACATGAAGACATGTTTTCAATCCTTGCTTGTCAATCTTTATGATGATGGAAAATGGCATAGCTTTATGATTTGAGAGGTTAGAACTTCAAATTATACACAAGGTGCACGACCCACAGATGCGCGGAGACTTTCGTCTCCGCGCATCTGTATTTTGAGGGTCTTGAGCATTTTTTTGCCCAAAAATCGGGCTTTTCAAAGAATTAATATATATATTGTTGACGAAAACATTTAATTCTGTTAAAATATACCTTAGTGTTTTTTAAGTTACGAGGTAAAAGATGAAAAAGTTTTTGGCGGTATTTTTGGTTGCATGTTCGCTCTCGATCCTTTTGGTCGGATGTGGCAAGGAGAGTGTGCGGAACATGGACGAGGTTGCCTCCCGCGGGAGTTTTATTGCGGAAATGTCGGCTGAGGACATGAACGCCGTCGGACGCGATGCGCTTCTCTTTCATAACTATGAAGAATTTTGCGGAAACGCTTTGTCGGATGTTGTTCTCTACTCTTCTTCCCATGAAGACAATAAGGGCAATTCGGTTAAGGAGAACTTTAAGTTGAAGAATGAGCGTTACAATGCGGATTATTTCGAAGGGAACGATCTGCTTGTGACTTTCTTCGAGGCTTCGGCGGTGAACTCCAAGATCGTAAAAAATGTGACTTTCACCGGTTCGGAGTGTAGAATCGAGGCTCTCGGGATCCGCTCTTCCTGGGTGAGCGCTGTAGGGAGCAGCGGAAATTTGACCTATGCCTGCTTTGTCGAAGTTTCCGACGAACTTCCCGCCGAAATCAACGCAGAGGTCTCTTTCGAGCTCATTGAATGCAAATGCGGTTTGAGTTATTATACCGATGAGCAAGGTTTTATGAAACTTGAGGGAGATGAAAAGGTTTCGGCGTACTTGTTACCCGACAGAGGTGCGTTTAATGAATTTACAGCGGACAATGAAAATCTGAAAGAAACCGCAACTACAACCACGTTACAGATGCTTTGTAATGAAGAATTTTTCGAGGAATTTGCGCTTCTTTATTTGCAGGTGCCGGGAAAATTCCGCGGGAACGCATTCTTTTCAGAGGGAAAGGTGACCTGCTATCGCTTGGAGAGCGATCACTACAAGACCGAGGATGAAGTGAAGATGGATCGGGATTCGATTTCATATACGACAATTATATTGCTGCCCGTTCCGAAAAATTTCGAAAGCGAATCTCTCTCCTTTGAATTTCATCGTTGCGCAGAGTGGGAGGGAGGATCCTCGGCTGTGGAAACGACCGAAGTAGAGCTCACCCGCGTCGGGAATGAGGGCTATGCTTCTTATAACCAAGTAGATTGAGAAGCTCGGGGAATCGCATGATAGAACTTAAGGAAGTCGAAAAGAAATTCGGGACCAAGGTTGCGGTCGATAAGATCAGCTTGAAATTCGAGGGCGGGTTCATTGCGATCACGGGACGCTCGGGTTCCGGCAAGAGTACTCTTCTGAAAATGACGGGGCTCATGCAGACGCCCACCTCGGGAAGTGTTCTCTTTGACGGAAAGGACGTTTGGGCGCTCAAGGAACGGGAGCGGAACCTTCTTCGAAGCAGCAGCCTCGGCTTTGTCTTTCAGGACTATTCTCTCGAGCCCAACTACACGGTCGCCGAAAATGTCGAACTTCCCCTCCTGATCGCGGGCATGAAGCGCGAAGAGCGCAGAAAGCGCGTTGAGGAGTGTCTCTCCTTCATCGGCATGGCGGAGATGAAAAGACAGAAAGCGCACACCCTCTCGGGCGGGGAAATGCAGCGCGTTGCGATCGCGCGGGCGATCGCGAACAATCCCGCCCATCTTCTTGCGGACGAGCCCTGCGGCAATCTCGACAAGGAGAACGGCGACAACATCATTAACCTCTTTCGCACGCTCGCCGATGAGGGCGTGACCGTCCTCATGGTGACCCACAACGCGGAGGACGCCAAAAAGACGGACCGCGTGATCTCTCTTTTGGACGGCAGGGTGATTTCGGATGAGCGGCTTTGACCTTTTTTGGCTTCTTTTGAAGCGGTACTTGAGGCTCTTTTGGGTCATCGGTATCTTTGCGCTTCTATTTTCCATCGTGCTCTTCGTCGGATTTGTCAAGGATGATCTTTTGGACAGTCTCTATGACGACATAGTCAAACATGCGGATGCGGATTATGTGTCCATGACTGCCGAATACTCTCCCGATACGGACTTGAACGGCGCGGAGGTCGGGATCTACAGTTCCGAATCGGGCGAAACCTATGATGTGACCCTGTCTTGCGGAGAGGTTGAAATCGAGGTGAACAACTACAGCCGCGGTTTGGATATCTCGGTGATCCTTCCCGTTTGGCAAACTTGCATCGAGGGCGAAGAGCTGTCCCAAAATGAAGGCAAGATCTGGCTCTACCGTCCCTATGCGACACAGGCGGGGATCTCCTTGGGGGAAACGCTCACCGTGAAGGGAAATTCGGAAAAAAGCTATACTGTGTCCGGTTTTTACACCTCGAACCTCAATGATCTTCTGCTTTGCGGATATACCCCTTCTTTTCTGTTGACAGAGAACAGGGAGACGAAAACGGCTACAATCGTCTGCCACAAGGAGCAAATTTATGCGCTCTCGAGAAGCGACTTAAGGGGCTCCGTCACGGGCGACGACGGCGCAATGGACCTGTGCGACGGCTATGCGATCGCGCACATCGGATTCAACGCCTTGTTTTTTGCGATCTGCCTTGTCGCCGTTCTCCTACAGGTTCGTATGATCAGATTTATGGATCACAGTCTCTCCCGTCAGTCCTTCTTGCTCTCGGTATTCGGACTCCCGAAAGGCAAGCGGTTTTTGATGAACTTTTGTATCCTTGCCTTGTTCGGGCTCTTTGCGCTTGCGCTCGGCGTGGGGATATTTTACATTTTTATTGCCGTCACCCAGGCGCTTTCCAAAAAGATCATGCACATGGTGTTTGGGGAAATTTCCATCGGACTTTTGACGCTTTTTTCCTATCTTGTCTATGCCCTTGTTTCGGGAGCGGCGTCGCTCATCGGGAACAGAAAATCCATTCGGGAGGCAATCTGAATGCTTTCCTTTCGTTTTGCCTGTAAAAATATTTTGAGGAACGCAAGATATTCTCTCGCGCTCTTTTTGTGTTTCTTGCTTGTGTCGATCCTTTCGGTGAGCTTTTTTCTCTTCAGCGGTCTTACAAATGACGTCTATGACAGCATTCTTGAAAAACAGGTGAGTTCCTCATATGTCTCTCTCAACCTGAATACCGGAGAGGGACTCGTCGATCTCACAGCGGAAGAAAAGGAACAGATCCAATCGCTCGAGTATGTGACGGGGCTTGAAAAGTTCGCCTATTATATGAGTACAAGTTATCTGTCGGTCGGGGGAGGAAAGCAGATCGACGGAGATTTTGATGTCATTCTTCCCGAAAAGCGGAATGTGCCGGATTTCTTTGCTGCCGAATATTCTGCACTTTATTCTTGTGATTATCTACTCTGCGGGCGCAAAATAGAAGCCGCGCATGAAATTTTAATGAGCGACGCCTTTGTCTCCCTCGTGGGGGCAAATTCCGCCGAAGAACTTTTGGGGCAAGAACTTTTGGTCAAAGACGTCTTTCAGAATCAAGCGATCTCGGGCAAGATCGTGGGCATTCTCAAGAGCGATCTCAAAGACATCTCCGCGATGGAAAACAGGTCCAAGTATTTTATTTTCAGCGGGATCGACAGCGCGGAGGAAAAATCGCTTTCCGCCTATTACTATCTCATCTATTCGAACTTTGCTTCCCTTCCGAACCTTTTGGAAACCCTGCAAAATATGTCGATAGGCAATGCTATGCTGTCTTTGGGAAATGAGAGCTATTCTCTTCGCAGATTCGACGAGACTTCCCGGTTTATCTCGGCAGTCTTGGCGCTCATGGCTTTGCTTCTTCTTGCGGCGTTTATCGCCTTTCTCACGGGCGCGTCCTTGTTCAAATTCTCAAAAAACAGAACGTTCTATTTTGCGGCTTTTGCCGTGGGATTTTCTGAGAATAAACTTTTTTTGAGTTTTTTATTGGAATTTTTCATGCTCGGCTTTGCCGCATTTCTTGTCTCCGTTCCCATTGGGATTTTCTTGGTGAGGGGGCTCACCAAGTTGATTTTTGTATTCGTCGGACTTTCTTTTGAAATCAAACTCGGATATGCAGCGGTTTTTCTCTCCCTCATTCCTCTTGCGATGGCAGCACTTATTTCGGGACTCTTTGTGCGCAGCCGTTTGCTTTTTGAATAATTTTACCAGGGCAATCTGTCTACTTCCCGGAGCGTTCCAGAATTTCCTTGATTTGTTTGGCGTGGTCAGTCAGGCTTTTTGCCGATTGAATAAGATTTTGATAGAATGACTTGACGTCGTAGTCGCTCAAGACCCCGTTGACCTGGCTGTTTTCCATTCCGATCCGGAACAGTTCGTCCGATTCCGCCTTCGTCCATTTTACGACTTTCTTGAGTTTTGCGATCACCAGGTGCGTTGTCGCATAATTGCGGGAGTTGTCCAAAGAGAGGATCAATTCGGACTTCTCTCTGTCCTCCTCGCTTCTGTTTTCATCCATGTCTCTCTGCTCTTTTCGCTTCTCGACGAAAATTTTCTCAAGTTTTTCATTCGCCGCGGTTCTGTCGATGATGGATCTGACGATGACGTCCAACTCGCCCCCTTCGGAATAATCCGCGGGAGCATAGTATCCGATCCTGCCCTCTCGCATCATCTTATATGCCTGCGTCTTGTCTTTGGTCGTGGGATTATAGACGGCGATCGAGTGGCCGCCGTAAGATCTGACCAGCTTCATGCAGGGGATATCCGTATCGCTGTCTCCGATATAGATCATATTCCGGAAGGGCACGCGCACTTCGTCGGGGTCGTAGCTCTCGTTCACGCCCGGGTCGTTGATATTCAAAGTCCCCTTTTCGATCCGGAACAGGAACTGCGTCTTATTCGTATAATTGACGACCTGCGCGGGCCAGACGGCGACCCCCTTGTTGTCATAATAAAAGGAACTTGCATAAATTTTCTCAAATTCCTCGGCGATCTTTGTCCCCTCTATCATCTCCTTTAAGCCGGAAGAGATGACATAATGCTCTACTTTGACCCCCCTCTCCATGCCGTATCGGTTGATCCTTCCAAACCATTCCAAAACGCCGGGAAAGAAGGAGATGTCCTCCCCCTTTTTCCTGAGGGTCGCTTTTGTAAAGACCATGATCCCCCGCGCCATCAGCTGCATCATATACATATAGGCCAAATTCTGGTCCATATCGTTCTCTTCGGCAAGCGCATTGGACTCCTTCCAAAACTCTGCCGCATTTTCATACCCCACCGCCTGGATATATCCCTGCTCCTGCATGTTCTCGGGGGACAGCGTCTTGTCGAAATCATAACAGATCGCGACGACCGGCTGTTCTTCTTTCAATTTTCTCGTATCCTTGTAATCCTTCATAATCTCACGAACATCTCGTCAACTTACTTTTCCAATAACTTGGCACATTCTTTCAAATGTTTTGTAATGGGCAGGTGTTGGGGGCAGGCGCGTTCGCACTGTCCGCACTTGACGCAAGAAGAGGCAAGTCCCCCGTTTTGCGTCGCCTTTTGGTAATTTTCGATTGCCTGTCTCGTTTGACCGTTTCCGAGATGTCGGTTCGCCGCCGCGAAAATTTCGGGGATATTGATCCGTTTCGGGCACCCATTCACGCAATATCGGCAGGCAGTGCATGGGATCGTCGAAGAATTTCCCATCGATCGCTGTGCACTTCGGATGAGCTCCTGCTCCTCGTCGTTGAGGGGAGCAAAGTTTTTCATAAACGAGAGATTGTCCCGCATCTGCTCCAAATTCGACATGCCCGAAAGGACGGTCAGCACGCCGTCGAGGGATGCCGCAAAGCGGATCGCCCAGCTTGGGAGAGAAGCCTCGGGGGAATACTCCCGAAAGAGTTTTTGTACTTCCTCGGGCGGATTTGCAAGTCCCCCGCCCTTGACGGGCTCCATGATGACAATGAGCTTGTTGTGCCTTCGGGCGACTTCGTAGTTCCCGCGGGAGCAAACGGACGGATTATCCCAATCCGCGTAGTTGATCTGAAGCTGCACAAATTCCGCCTCGGGATGATCTGTCAAAATTTTATCGAGCAGCACGGGGTCTGCATGATAGGAAAATCCCAAATGCCTGATGAGTCCCTTTGCCTTCTGTTCGAGGGCAAAATCCCAGAGGTGATAGTCATCGTATTTTTTGTAATTGTTCGCCATGAGCGCATGGAGAAGATAAAAATCGAAGTATTCCGCGCCCGTGCGATCCAAACTCTGATAAAACTGACGCTTCGCCGCCTCTTCGCTCCCCGCCATGTTGACGTTGAGCTTGGTCGCGAGCGTAAAACTTTCTCGGGAATGACGTTTGATAAGCGCCTTTTTGGTATCCTCCTCGCTCGAGCCGTAGACATACGCCGTGTCGAAGTAGGTGCAGCCCGCCTCGAGAAAGAGATCGACCATCTTCTCGAATTGAGGAATGTCCGTCGGTCCCTCTTTCCCGCCGATCTTCGGCAGCCGCATGAGCCCGAACCCGAGTTTTTTGATGTTCAAATTGATGCTCATCTTCCCCTCCCTTTTCGGATATTTTTTCCATTATAATACATTTTCGATTTTTCGACAAGTATTTGAAAAAAATTTTTCAGAGGTGGAGCCGCCTGTCCGAGACGAGCTTTCCGTCCGAAATTTCGAGGATCCGCTGTGCCATTGAGGCCAAATGCTCGTCGTGCGTCGAAAAGAGGACGACCCTTTCGGGGTCCTGCGCGGCGGCAAGAAGGAGTTCCATGACCTCTTCTCTGTTCTTTTTGTCGAGGTTTGCGGTCGGCTCGTCGCAAATGAGCACGGAAGGGCGCATCGAAAGTGCCCTTGCGACCGCCACCCGCTGCCGCTCTCCCCCCGAAAGCTCGTCGGGGTAGCGAGAGACGCACTCCGAAAGGTTCAATTTTTCGATGAGTTCGTCCAGATAGCTCTTGTCCGCTTCCCTTCTTGCAAGCCGCAGGGGAAGCAAGATATTTTCATACGCCGTGAGTACGTCGATGAGCTTACAATTCTGCTCGCAGAAACCGATGTTGTCCCTTCGGAACTTGACGAGCTCCCGCTCCGAGAGGTCCCAAACGGAATTTCCCCAAAAGAAGACGCCGCCCGCCGTCGGGCGCAAAAGTCCGCCGATCGTCCAAAGGAGCGTGCTCTTCCCCGAGCCGGACGCCCCCATGATCGCGACGGTCTCCCCCCTTTTGACGGCAAACGTCACGCCGTCGAGCGCGGGCAGCTCCCGCCGATTGAATACCTTCCTCAAATTTTCGGCTCTGATTTCCTGAAACTCGGACATATTTCCCCCATCTTCCGTTTTTTTCATTGTATCAACGATCCGCGAAAAAGTCAACTTGAATACGTCGCTTTTTACCTTGTCCCCACTGTCATGTTGAGCAGCCGCGCCGCCTGCTAATTAGCAGGCGGCGCGGCGTCGTCGAAACATCCCCTTTCGTTTCGACGGGGCAAGCGCCCCGCGGCTACTGCCGCGGGGCGCCTGTGAAATTCAAAAATCAGAAATACCTTTTCCCGGGAAAGAGCGTCTGTTGGCTTGCGGAAGTCGCTTCCCCCATGATCCGCTCGCGAACGTACTTTCCGAAGTTTGCGCCGTTCGAGGAATCAAAACAGACGAGGTCCTTGTCGAAGAAGAGTCCGTGCGGGGTGCTGCCGTTGTTGTCCACATGCTTGAAGATCTTTGACCCCTGCGACATCGTGATGATCTCGTCGGGGATCCCCTTTTGCGCACGGTAATTGTTGATCAAAGAGGGCTGATCTCCGTTCGCCGTATCGACCATGATCATCAGCACTCTGTCCTTCACGCTTTGCTCTAAAGTGTTGTAGAACTTGAGGTGTTCCTCGAGCAGATACTCGCAGGGGCTGCAGGCGACGAAGAAAAAGTCAAGATAGATGAGGTCCTTCCCCTTGGCAAGGTCGTAGAGACGCTCGTAATCTTCGGGGTCCTTCTTGGTATCCTTGACGAGGAAGTTGAACATCTTGTCGCCGACATTGACGAAGCCCTGAATTTCGGGGTCGTAGTCGGGATTGTTCCCGATCACGATCTCGCAGAAGGGTTTGTCCTCGCTCATCTCGCAATAGTTTGTCTGCAGATAGGGATCGCCGAGATTGTCTGCCCGCACAATGTACTTGTAGCGGGGAAGCTCGACTTCGAGGCTCGCCTCTGCCTTATCGATAATTTTATAGACGTTCGAATCCTTGTAGATCAGGATCCGCGTGTTCTCCGTGATCGCAAAATTGCAACCTGTATCGGCTTTCAGAGTGATTTGGTAGGAAATCGTCTCCTCCATCTCGTCCTTTGTCTGACAGCGCGAACAGATGCGGTACTTTTTTCCGTCCGACCCCGTCTGCACGGGACCGAAGTCGTGTCCGAGCGCGTCTACAGAGCGCGTCTCCGTCGCGTCGCATCCCTCGCAGACCCAGAGCTCCTCTCCCTTTTCGGAACAGGTCGCATCTTTCAGGGTCTTGGAAAACTTCATGCTGTGTTTGTGCGACTCCTCTTTATCCGGATTTTCGGGTTTCGGGTCTTTGCTCGGATTCTCCGACGGGTCTTTGCTCGAATTTTCCGGCGCAGGATCTTTATCCGGATTTTCCGACGGGTTCTTGTCGGGATTTTCGGGCGCAGGGTCTTTCGGGTCCTTATCCGGATTTTCGGGATTCGGATTTTGCGTGCCCTGCTGCTGTTCACCGGAACCGGTGTCCCCCTTCTCCTCGTTGCAAGCGCAGAAAAAGACGCCGAGCGACAGGCTCAAAATGATCGAAAGAATCAGTGTAACCTTTTTCATACACTACCTCCTCATCTCTTTGAGCCCATTATATCATAGAATCGGAGAGAAATCAAGACAGAATCTTTTCGAGCAAATTCAGCATTTTGTCGATATTGATCGGCTTGGAGAGGTGGCCGTTCATTCCCGCCTCATAGGCGCTCTCCTTGTCCTCCTCAAAGGCGTTTGCCGTGACGGCAATGACGGGAACGCTTGCAAGCTCCTTGTTTTCGAGCCCGCGGATCTTCTTGGTCGCCTCATAGCCGTTCATGATGGGCATCTGGACGTCCATGAGCACGAGGTCATAGTATCCGGGCTCGGATTTTTGCACCATTTCAAAGGCGACCTTGCCGTTTTCGGCGCATTCGACTTTGAATCCCGCCTCTTCAAGAATTTCCTCGGCGATCTCGCGGTTGAGTTCGTTGTCCTCGGCGAGCAAGATGCGCTTTCCCTTGAAGAAGTACTCCTTGGGAGCCTCCTCCTGCTTTTGCGGCGTTTTTCCGAGGCTCTTTTCGAGCGCACGGTGCAGATCGGAGGCAAAGAGGGGCTTGGAAAGGAATCCCGTCACGCCCGCCGCCCGCGCGTCCTGTTCGATGTCCGCCCAGTCATATGCGGACATGAGAATGATGGGCGAGTCGTCGCCGATGATCGCGCGGATCTGCTTGACGGTTGCAATACCGTCCATATCGGGCATCGACCAGTCGACGATATAGACCTCGAAGGGATGTCCGAGTTCGATCGCCTCCGTCGTCCGGACGACCGCCTCCTTTCCCGTGACCGTCCACTCCGCCTTCATGCCGATGTTGCGGAGCATCTTGGAGACGCTCTGGCAGGAAATGAGATCGTCGTCGACGACGAGGGCATACAGCCCCTTGAGTTCGGTGAGAGAGTTGAGTTCGGGCTCCTCCTCCGCAAATCTGAACTTGAGGGTGACCGTAAACTCGGTGCCGACCCCCTGTTCGCTCTCGACCGTGATGGTTCCCCCCATCATGTCGACGATATTCTTGGTGATCGCCATGCCGAGTCCCGTCCCCTGAATGCCGCTGACCGTGGAATTTCTCTCCCGCGTGAAGGGGTCGAACACCGTCTTTGCAAATTCGGCGCTCATGCCGATACCCGTATCCCTGACGCTGAAGACATAGGTTCCGAAGCCCTCCTCTTCGCAGGGGCTCTGAGTGACCTTGATGAACACCGACCCGCCGCTCTTTGTGAATTTGATGGCGTTGGAGACGAGGTTGAGCATGATCTGGTTGAGCCGAAGCTTGTCGCAGTAAATTTCCTCGTTGGAGATGTCCACGGTGTCGATAAAGAGCTCCAAATGTTTGGAATGGATATCCGATTGAATGATATTGCGGATCCCCTGCAGAATATCCGCGAGATTTTCGGGCCGCTCCTCGATGTGGACCTTTCCCGACTCGATCCTGCTCATGTCGAGGACGTCGTTGATGAGGGAGAGCAGGTGGTTGGACGCCTGAGAAATTTTCGCAAGATAGTCGAGCGCGCGCTCCCTGTTGTCGACATGGGTGGTCGCGAGCGCGGTGAAGCCGATGATCGCGTTCATGGGGGTGCGGATGTCGTGCGACATGTTGTTGAGGAAGGTCGTCTTGGAGCGGTTGGCGGCGTCGGCGGCGTGCAGGGCGACGGAGAGTTCCTCTGTCTTTGCCTGAAGCTCGCTCGTCGCCTCGGTCACCTTCTGCTGCAATTTGCGCTGGTTCAAGGTTCTCACGACGAGCATCGCGACGGAAAAGAGAAGCAGCAGCACCGCCGCGACGATGACGCCGATGTAGACGGGATTTCTCAGCAGGAATGTACCGAGATCGGTGTCCCCCGAGGGGCGGAATTTCGTGACCTGTTCGGTGACGACGGAGGAGGAAGTGGTCTTATCGAGCGCCAAAACGCACTTGTTCAGAAGGGAGAGGAGCAATGTGCTGTTCTTCGTACAATTGACGCCGAAGGCATAGTTCGTAGAGGTCTCCCCGATGAGTTCGGAGATGAGGTCCCCCCTCTGATCCTGCCATATAAACAGCTCGGCGACGTAGGAGAGGGTCACCGTGGCGTCGCACTCCCCCTTTTTGACCGCCTCGATGCTCTCCTCGATGGAATTGTACTGTTTGACCGTCGTGTTCTCTCCGACGTATTTGTCGAGGTAGTTCGAATAGGAGTTGTCCACATATTTGATCGTTGCGAACTTGGTCGGCTGCCCCTTGAGGTTCCTGCGCTTGATCAGCGTGTGCGTGGTCGAATAGTAGACGTCCGTCGTCTTGTACCCCTCCTCCTCGGCGAGATACAGATCGTCGTTGAAGTCGAGGACGATGTCGACCGCCCCGGGGTCCTCGCGCAGTTTATAGTACTCCGCGCGATCCTTGACGGGGACGTACTCGTAGGGAATGTGAATTTTTTCCGCCATTTTCTCGAAGAGAGCGGGGAAGATGCCCATCGCCTTCCCCCCTTCGAAATAGGAATAGGGCGGGCGGTCGGGGTTGAAGGTCACTTTGAGTTTCTCTCCCGAGGCGGCGAGGGATCTTAAATACTCCCGCTCCTCCGAGCTTATGACGATGTTTCCGCTCGCGTCGGTCGAATAGTACTTGTCGTTGAGGGTGTTCCGCCACTCCGGCTCCTGCAGATCGAGAAGATCGATCGCCTCGTTGATTCTATCCATGAGCTCGGAATTATTCTTGTTTGTACAGATGTAGAAGGGCGTCGAGGAGAGCGATTCCATGAGCCACTCCCCCTCCATGAGCCGAAGGCTGCCCGAGACGATCCCGTCGACGCTTCCCTCTTTGAGCGCAGAGGAAAGCTCAAAGTCCGTCTCGAAATAGACGGGCGTGTACGTAAATTTCCCCTCGGCGAACTCCTCGAAGACCTTGTTCTTGGAATTTCCCTCGAGCATTCCGATTTTGAGACCGTTGTAGGTCGAATAGTCTCCCTTTGAGACAGTGCTGTTTCCCGCCTTGACCGTAAAGACGGTGGAGTTCATGCCGATGTCCTTCTCCGAAAACAAAAACAGCTCCTCCCGTTCGGGCGTGCGGGAGACGGATGTGACGACGTCGAGTTCTCCCTTTTCGAGAAGTTCGAGACAGTCGGAATAAGACTTTTCATATCCGGCATACTCGTATTCCCAATCCCCGAATCGGGCGATGAGCTGCAAAAATTCATAGCCGTATCCGCTGCGCCTGCCCGTCTCGTCCTGGTTGTGATAGCCGGGGAAAGAGAAGAAGCCCACACGGACCTTTCGCGTCTGAGCAAGAGCCGCCGAAGGAGCAAACGGCAGAAAGACAGCCGCAACGATGAAGATCAGCAGGATGCAAATGATTCTCTTGAATTTCATAATCTATTGTATTATAGCACAATCGGTTTTCGCCGTCAATGATTTCACTTTCATTTCGCCAAAAAGCTCTCTTTTTCATGACAAAAGGGAGGCAAAAGCCTCCCTTTCGGATTTGCGAAAATTGACAGCTGCCCTTGCTTCGTCACTCCGCTCAGAATGACATGTCTAACACAACTTTTCCTCGACAAAAATATTGCGCAGCAAGATTTTTGCCGAAAAAACAACCAAGCTGGTAGCTCTTTTCAGAGCCGAGCAAGACAAGGAGAGCGAGGAAAACTCGAGGGAGTTTACTAAAGAGGTAAATGACCGAGAGTTGCCACAGCTCGACACAGTATTGCGATGGCTATCAAAAGAGCTTCTTTAGTGTTCGCGGATCTCGATATTATACTTCTTACTCTCTCTCGGGGTCGCGGAGCGCACGATGGTCCTGAGCGCCTTTGCGATCTTCCCCTGCTTTCCGATGACTTTGCCCATATCCGACTCCGAAAGAAGGATCGTCACGTTGATACAGTCCTCTTTTTCCTCGACGGCGTATTCGACGTGTTCCTTATCCTGGGCAAAATAGTTGACGACGTACTTGATCAACTCCAACATAATTTTATCTCCCTATCTTATTTCTTGCTCTTTTTTCCCTTGGTCTTTGCGGGAGAGAGTCTCGTGGGCTTTTCCATTGCGCCGCACTGCACGAGGAGAGACTTGACGGTCTCCGTCGGCTGAACACCTTTTGCAAGCCAACCCTTTGCCTTCTCGACGTCCATCGTCAGCGTGACGGGATTCGATTTGGGATCGAAAAATCCGACCTTGTCGATGTACTCGCCGGTCGCCGCCTTTCTCGCGTCCACGACCACAATGCGGTAGACGGGGGATTTCTTATCTCCCATTCTCACCAGTCTCATTTTTACCATATGTTTACCTCCGAATTTTTCTTCTATTTAAAAGGGAAAGCGCATTTTGCCTTTGCCCTTCATTCGCTTCATGAGTTCCTTGGTCTGCTCGAACTGTTTGAGCAGCTGGTTGATCTCCTGCACGGACGTGCCCGAGCCGAGCGCGATCCTTCTCTTTCGAGAGGAGTTGATGATCTGCGGCATGTCCCGCTCCTTCTGCGTCATGGAGAGGATGATCGCCTTGGTACGCTCGAGTTTCTTCTCGTCGAACGCATCGTCGTCGAGCCGATATTTTCCCGCGCCCGGGAGCATACTCATAAGCGCTCCCGCGCCCCCCATGCGTTTGAGCGTTTCGAACTGTTCCAGATAGTCGCCGAGCGTAAAGGAATTTTCGCGCATTTTGCGCTCCATGTCCTTCATTTGCTTCTCGGTGACCGCCTCCTGCGCCTTTTCGATGAGGGAGAGCACATCGCCCATTCCCAAAATGCGGCTCGCCATGCGGTCGGGATAGAAGGGTTCGAGATCGGTGATCTTTTCCCCCACGCCGATGAACTTGATGGGCTTGCCCGTCACCGCCTTGATGGAGAGACATGCCCCGCCCCGCGTGTCGCCGTCGAGCTTGGTCAGAATGACGCCCGTGATCGACAATCTTGCGTTGAAGGTCTCTGCGACATTGACCGCGTCCTGACCCGTCATCGCGTCGACGGTGAGCAGAATTTCCGTGACAGGTACCGTTTTTTTGATCTCTTCGAGCTCCGCCATCAACTTTTCGTCGATGTGCAGCCGCCCCGCCGTGTCGATGATGACCGTATCGTAGCCCATCTTCTGCGCGTACTCGACCGCCTGTCTCGCCGTCTTGGGCGGGTCCTGCGTGCCCTTTTCGAAGACCTCCGTCTCCGCCTTTTTGCCGACGACTTTGAGCTGTTCGATCGCCGCGGGCCGATAGATGTCGCAGGCGACAAGCAGCGGTCTCTTGCCCTGCTTTTTGAGCTGGACGGAGAGCTTCGCGCACATCGTCGTCTTGCCCGCGCCCTGCAGTCCGCACATCATGATGACGGTCGGCGGTTTCTGCGCGACTTCGAGCTTGGAATTTCCCGACCCCATCAGCGCGATCAGCTCGTCGTTGACGATCTTGATGACCTGCTGCGCGGGATTCAGCGATTCGAGCACCTGCTGCCCCACCGCCTTCTCGGAGACGTTCGCGATGAACTCCTTCGCCACGCGAATATTGACGTCCGCCTCGAGGAGCGCAATGCGGACTTCCCGCATCGCAGTCCTGATCTCGAGTTCCGTCAGCTTTCCGCGCTTGGTGAGCTTGGAAAAGATATGATTGAGCCGCTCCGAGAGCGAGCCGAAAAGCGCCATTTAGTTCTCCTCCACGATTTCCCCGACCGTCAGAAGTTTTTCGATCTCGTCCATTTCCGCGGTAAATTCGGGGTGCTGCCGCTTGAAATTTTCAAGCGCACGGGAAACATCCGTCATCATAAAACTCACTTCCAAAGAATAGCTTTGATTCTGCTCGAAGTGATGCAGTTTACTCTCGTAAAAATCCAGAAGTTCTCTTGACTTTTTGAGCGTCTCGGAGACCGCCTGCCGCGAGACCCCCTTCTGCTCGGCGATCTCCGATAAGGAGAGATCGCAGGAGTAGTAGAGCTCGCAGATTTCGCTCTGCGTGTCGGTCAAAAGCGGATGATACAGATCCCAGAGACCTAAATAGTGAATTTGCTGCTTCAACTGCTTTCCCTCTCGCCAAACAAACCTTGACGCTTTTCTTCATTATAGAAAAATTCTCCCCGCCTGTCAAGCATTTTTACTTGACAGAGAGAAGATATTTCGAAAAACTTCCTCTCCCGCCGGAAGGGCGGTAAGCGGAATCGCTTAAACAATGTCTCTTACGCGAAACGGACGTGTTACTTTTTTTACGAATACAAAAAAAGTAACCAAAAAAAATTTTGGGACACTTGCGGCGTGTCCCAAACCCCGCGACGCTTTTTATTCGTAATACAGCCCTTTGTTCTAAATCCCACGGTGCGAGCAGGGTTTCCCTGCGCTGCACGACTCAATTTGCCGGCTTGCGGCTTATTGTCAATTGAAACAGCTTTGAGGACCAAGATGTGGGAACTCGAGAGTCAATTTCCTCGAACGAAAGATTCCGCAGGAAGATTTCGTTCAAAACTTATAATGCTAATCCGATCTGTATCGCCGAGACCGTCTGAAGGACGGTAAAGACGGCGAGCGGGAGGATCGCAAAGGGATTTTTGCGGTCGGTCGACATCAGAATGAGGGCAAGGCAGGGCGAAATGATCACGAAGAACAGGACTGCAAAGTTCTGTTTTCCGCAGAAGAGCACGATCCACGCCGCATAGTAGAGCAAGAGAAGAAGGGAGAGCGACGTGAACGCCGTGTCGAAGAGCGGCTTTTTCTCGCGCTCCCGTCGCACGGTGACCGTGAGGATCGCCGCCGCGAAAAATCCGAATAAGTGAGAGGCGACCGTCATCGCACCGTTGTCGACGCCGGATACCTCCGGCAGGCACCAATAGACGATGTACGGCAGAATGAGCAGGGCATAGAGGACGACTGCCCAAAAGTCAAACCCGAATCGGAATTTTTCCAAGATCTTTTCCATTAAAAGAATCCTTCCACAAATTCCTCGGCGTCGAACAGGTCCAGATCGTCGATCTTCTCCCCCACGCCCGCAAAGACGACGGGAATTTTAAGCTCTCCGCAGAGCGAGAAGACAAATCCGCCCTTTGCCGTGCCGTCGAGTTTCGTGAGGACGATCCCGTCCAATTTCACCGCTTCGTTGAAGAGCTTCGCCTGACTGACGGCATTCTGCCCCGTTGTCGCGTCGAGTACCAGAAATTTATAGAACGCCGCCTCGGGAAATTCGCGCATGACGACGCGATCCATCTTGGAGAGTTCCTTCATGAGGTTCTCCTTGACGTGCAGCCGCCCCGCCGTGTCGATGAGAAGGACGTCCGTCTTTCTCGCCTTGGCGCTCGAGACCGCGTCGAAGACGACCGCCGAGGGGTCGCTCCCCTCCTCATGCTTGACGATGCGCACTTTGGCGCGATCCGCCCATACGCCGAGCTGGTCGATCGCCGCCGCGCGGAAAGTATCCGCCGCCGCAACCGTCACGCTCTTCTTGTTCTGGACGAACCAATTGGAGAGCTTGCCGATCGTCGTCGTCTTTCCGACGCCGTTCACCCCCACGAGCATAATGACGCAGGGATATTTCATTTCGGGGACAGGCGCTTCGTTCAAAGTATCCTCTAAGATATCCTTTAAGAGGTCGGTGACGTACTGCTCGTCCTTGATCTTGTTGCCGATCGCCTCCTCCTTGACCTGCTCGACGACGTCCTCCGCCGTCATCGCGCCGACGTCCGAAGAAATGAGGATCTCTTCGAGCTCCTCATAGAACGCGTCCCCGAGTTTATTCTTGAGGAACAGCTGCCGCATCTTCGCGGCGACGCCGTCCTTCGTCTTCTTCAAAGCATTTTTAATTTTTCCGAAAAATCCCATATGATTCCTTTTTAATTTTAATAAATGAACAACATTCTATCGACCGGGGGTTACTCGCCGAACCGTAGGCGAGAAAGGGTCTCGCCCTTCGTTCTAAATTTACTGCGCGAGGCAAGGTTCCCTTGCCGGAGCGGCACCCCATTTGCCGAACCCATTCGGCTTATTGTCGTTTGAAACGACCGTGACGACGGGGTTGTGGGAACTCGAGAGTCCATTTCCTCGAACGAAAGATTCCGCAGGAAGATTTCGTTCGAAAAACGACCAAGCCGACAGCTCTTTTCAGAAGCAAGCAGATCAAGGAGCGCGCGGATTTCCCGAAGGGAGTGTACTAAGAACGTACATGACCGAGGGAAAACGCATACGACCAAGCAAAACGCTTGTTTTTAGAAACGAGCAAGACAAGGAGAGCGAGGAAAACCCGAAGGAGTTTACTAAGAGGTAAATGACTGAGGGTTGCCGCAGTGCAACGCCGTATTTCGACGGCTATCAAACAGATTGCCCGACAGCTCTTTTCAGAAGCAAGCAGATCGAGGAGCGCGCGGATTTCCCGAAGGGAGTGTACTAAGAACGTACATGACCGAGGGAAAACGCATACGACCAAGCAACACGCTTGTTTTTAGAAACGAGCAAGACAAGGAGAGCGAGGAAAACTCGAGGGAGTTTACTAAGAGGTAAATGACCGAGAGTTGCCACAGCTCGACACAGTATTGCGACGTTTATAAGAACAAGCTCACATGACAGTGTCGCCGCCAAGCTTCTCCTCCACCTCCGACAACTTCACCGAGACGATCTTCGAGACGCCCTTCTCCTCCATGGTGACGCCGAAGAGAATGTCCGCCTCGTTCATGGTCGGTTTTCTGTGGGTGATGACGATGAACTGCGTCTCCTTGGAGAACTTGCTCAGGTACTTTGCGAACCTGCCGACGTTGGCCTCGTCCAAAGCCGCTTCGATCTCGTCGAGGATACAGAAGGGCATGGGACGGGTCTTTAAGATCGCAAACAGAATGGCGATCGCGGTGAACGCTCGCTCGCCGCCCGAGAGAAGGGAAATCTTCGTGAGTTTCTTTCCCGGGGGGCTTGCAATGATCTCCACGCCCGCGTTGAGAGGGTCGTCGCAGGTCTCGTAGTCGAGCTGAAGTTCCGCTCTGCCGCCGCCGAAGAGTTCCTTGAAGATGTGCGAAAAGTTCGCGTTGATCTCGTTGAAACCCTCGTCGAACTGCTTCTGCATGGTCGTCTTGAGGTCGTTTAAAACCGTTGTGAGGTCTTCGATCCCCTTGTCGAGGTCCTCTTTCTGCGTCTGCATCTCGGCGTACCGCTCGGAGAGAAGCTTGTAATCTTCCTCTGCGTTCTGGTTGACGGGACCGAGGGCCGCGATCTTGTGCCGCAGGCTGTTGATGTTGTTCTGCGCCTGCGTGATGTCGTATGCGGGGTCCTTGAACTCCCTCGCACTCTCGGCGGTGAGCCCGTAGGCCTCGTCGATGCGCTGTCTCATATTCTCGAGGGCGACCTCCGAGCGGGAAATTTCGATCTCGCTCGCATGTTTTTTGTCGCTCAGGTTCTGCTGGCGGGCGAGGAGCGCCCTCTTTTTGTCGACGAGCTCGCTCTGCCGCCGCGTCGTCTCCCGCTTCTCCGTCTCCACGTTTGCGATCCTCTCGCGGATGGAGGAAACCGCCTGCTGTTCCTCTTCGGTGAGCGCGGATTTCTCCTCCTCCCGTTTGAGCTGTTCGATGAGCGTCTGCGTCTTGGCGATCTCGAGGTGGGTGTCGTCCACCTTCTTCAAAAGTTCGCTCTTCTCCGCGGACAGCCGCTCCATGGTCTCTTCTTCGTTTTTTTGCGAAGTCTCGAGGGCAGCCGCCTCTACACGGAGGGAGCCGAGCTCCTCGCTGAGCTTGTCGCGCTCCTCCTTGAGCTTTCCGCTCTCCTTGCCCCGCGCCTCGGCCTCCGCAGCCGCCTCGAGACGGATCTTCTTCAAGATGTCCTCGCTCTCCGCGGAGGAAAGCACCTCGCTCTCGAGGTCGCCGACCCGCTTTTCGAGCTTTTCGAGAAGTCCTCTGTATTCATGAAGATCGCGCTCTGCGTCCGAAATGAGGTCGAGGAGAGCAGATTCCTTCTGGGCGACCGCCGCAAATTCGGCGGTCTGCTCCTGCACTTTGACGCGGAACTCTTCGAAGCGGGCGGAAGTCTCCTCGCGCTCGCGCTCGCTCGCCTCGATCGCCGCCTGCAATTTTTTGGCAAGCGCCTGCTTTTTCCCGATCCCATCTTCACATTCCTTGATGTGCCGCTCGCCCGCGAGGAAGTTCCCGCTCTCCCGCCGCTTGCTGCCGCCCGTCATGGCGCCGCTGGTCGCGATGATGTCGCCGTCGAGGGTCACGATGCGGAAGCTGCGCGGGTATTTCTTGGAGATCGCCGTCGCGTTTGCGATGGTGTCGCAGATGAGGGTATTCCCGAGAAGATTTCTTATGACATTGTCGAAGTAGCGGTCGTAACTTACGAGCTCCTCGGCGAGCCCGACCGCGCCCCGCTCGTTGAGCGCACGGTGAATTTCGCCGCTGTTCATATGCGGGCGCATTGCCTCGACGGGCAGGAAGGTCACGACGCCGCCCCCCGTCTTCTTGAGATATTCGATGAGGTAGCGCGCGTCGTCCGCGTTCGCCGTGACAAGATTCTGCATGGCGCCGCCGAACGCCGTCTCGATGGCGACCTCGTATTTTTGCTCGGTGGAGACAATGTCCGCGATCGCGCCCTTGATCCTGTCGCCGAGTTCGGGATTTTTCTTCGCCGCAAGCTGCAAGTTGCGGACGGAATCCCGATAGCCGTCGAACCTGTTCTTGAGGTTTTTATAGAGCTCCAAATTATTGGTAAGATTTGCGATGGAAGTATTGCAGTCGATGAGTTCGCGGCTGAGTTTCTGCCCCGAGACGAGAAGTTCGCTCAGAGTATCCTGAAATTCCTGCTCGCGGGCGGGCTTTTCGTTCAAGAATTTTTCGATCTCCCGCTTGCTCTCCCGGCAGGCTGCAAGACGGGACTCATAGTCCTCTTTGCGCGAAGCCGTCTTCTCGATGGCGCTGCGGACTTCGTCGATGCGCTCGCTCGCCGCCTCCCGCTGTGCGGAGAGTCCGCTCACATTCGCCCGCACGTCCGCAAGGTCCTGCACGGAGGAGAGCTCGCTTTTCTGCTTCTCGCTTCTGATCTGTTCGTAGTGATAGAGCCGCGCGTCCGTCTCTTTGAGCTTTTCGGAGAGCTCGTCCATGCGCTTTCCGATCTTCTCATAGCGCGTCTTCGCGTCCGCGCACTTCTTGCTCCCCTCCGAGGTGAGTTTTTCGATCTCCTTCGTGCGGCGGAGGGAGTACTCCACGTCGTCCGTCGCGGAGGCGAGCCGCAGCTTGTACGATTCGATCCTCTCGCCGAGGAGCCGCGCCTCGCCGCTCTTGTGTTCGATCCCGACTTCGAAGAGACGCAGCTTTTCATTGAGGTTTTTGAGCTCCCCGTCCGACTGTTCGATCCCCTCGAGGGCTGCTTTTTCCTCCTCGTCGAGAACGGAGAGTTCCCCCTCGATAGAGGTGAGCTCCCGCTCCGCCTCCTCGATGCGCTTTTTGTGTTTGCCCGTCTCGTACTCGAAATTTTCGACGCGGACGAGGTATGTATTGACTTCCTCATACTTGAGCTGCTCCGAATATTCGCGGAATTTCCGCGCCGTCTCCGACTGCTTTTCGAGGGGTTTGAGCTGTTTTTCCGCTTCGTCCATGCGCTGGACGAAGACGGTGAGGTTGTCCTTCGCGTTCTCGAGTTTGCGCTCGATCTCGCCCTTGTCCGTCTTGAACTTCATGACCCCCGTCGCCTCTTCGAAGATGGCGCGGCGATCCTCGGGCTTGGCGTTCATGATCTGCTCGACCTTGCCCTGTCCGATGATGGAATACCCCTCTTTGCCGATGCCGACGCCGTGCAAAAGGGCGACGATGTCCTTGAGCCTACAGCTCTGTTTGTTTAAAAGATATTCGCTCTCTCCCGAGCGGTAGAGACGGCGGGTCATGGCGACCTCGTCGTACTCGATGTCGAAGAGGCGGTTGGTGTTGTCGAAGACGAGGGTCACTTCACAGTAGGAGAGGGCGCGGCGAGTCTGCGTGCCGCTGAAGATGACGTCCTGCATGTTGGAGCCGCGCAGCGTCTTCGCCGACTGTTCGCCGAGCACCCAGCGCACCGCGTCCGCAACATTGCTCTTGCCGCAGCCGTTGGGACCCACGATACAGGTCACGCCGTCTTCGAATTTGATCGTCGTCTTGTCCGCGAAGGACTTGAAGCCGGAAAGCTGTATTTCCTTAAAGTTCAATTTCTTCTCCCCTTTCCGATTTTTTCGTAGAGCTTTCTCGCCGCTTCCGTCTCCGCGGCCTGTTTGCTTGCCCCCTCTCCCTGCGCTCTTTCCCCGAGCGCAGAGACGGTACAGAGGAATTTCTCCCCTTCTTGCGCCGTCTCATAGAGAGGCATTCCCTTGGTCTCCTCCTGCACGAGTTCCTGAAGGAGGGACTTATAGTTCTTCTGTTCGGTGAACCGAAGGTATTTTGCGCAGAATTTTTCCGCCGCGGGCAGTCCTCCGTCCAAATAGAGAGCCCCAAGGGCGGCTTCGAAGAGGTTGCTCTTCGTCTTTCCCGCGATGTTGTTCTCGTTTCCGCAGAAGCGAAGATATTTCATGAGTCCCGCACGGTCACACGCCTCTTCCAAGGCGGCGCGGGAGACATACTGCTGGCGGAGTTTGGTGAGTTCCCCCTCGTCTTTCGGGTTGTTTTTATAGAGCTGTTCCGTACAGATGAGCTCCAAGACGGCGTCCCCCAAAAATTCGAGCCGTTCGTTGCTCTCCCCGCCCTGCTCCGCCGCAAAAGAGCTGTGCGTGAACGCCGTTTCCAATAAATTTTTGTCCGAAAAGACATGTCCGAGGATTTTTTCGAGCTCTTTATGCATTCTCCTCTCCGAAGTTGAGCTCTTTGAGCATGTCCTCTATCTTTTGAATGAGACCGTTCTCGCTCGCCTCGGCGGCTTTGAGAACGGAGAGCGCGACGCTCGTCGACATGGAACTGCCGTGCGTCTTGACGACGGGCTTTTTGAGCCCCAGAAAGACGGAGCCCCCCATGCGGTTGTAGTCAAGCATCTCCTTGAGCTTTCCGATCTGCTTGCGGGCGAAGAGGTAGGAAAGTTTGCTGCCAAAATTTTTCTTGAACTCCTGTTTCAAGACGGAGGAGACCGTCTTTCCGCACCCCTCGATGGCTTTCAGGGCGATGTTTCCCGAAAATCCGTCCGTGACTGCGACGTCGATGTCGCCGTACATGATGTCTCTCCCCTCGACGTTTCCGACAAAGTCGATGGAGGAAATCTGCTTTAAGAGGGCGTATGCCTCCTGATGGAGGGTGTCTCCCTTGTGTTCCTCCGTGCCGTTGGAGACGAGCCCGACGCGCGGACGCTTCATGCCGAAGGCAGCTTGTCCGTATGCGCTCGCCATGACCGCGAACTGCGCCAAATACTGCGGTTTGCACTCCGCATTCGCGCCGCAATCGCAAAGAAGGGTACAGCCGCCGCGCACATTGGGAATGCCGGGGCAGAGCGCGGGGCGCATGACCCCCTTGATCCTTCCGAGGAGCATGATCCCGCCCGAGAGCACTGCGCCCGTCGAGCCCGCGGAGACAAATCCCCCGACGTCCTCCCGCTCTTTCAAAAGACGAATGCCGACGCAGAGCGAGCTGTCCCGCTTGGTGCGGATGGCGGAAGTGGGAATGTCGTCGTTTGTGATGACTTCGCTGCAAGGGACGATCTCGATGCTGTCCCCGCCGTATCTGAGCTTTTCAAGCTCTGCCTTGATCGCGTCCTCTTTTCCCGTCAGAATGACGGAGAGGCCCTTCTTCTTTTGCACGGCTTCGACCGCACCCTTGACGATCTCCCCGGGGGCGTTGTCGCCTCCCATTGCGTCTAAAACGATTTTCATTGCCGATCCACCCTTTTTGATTGCATTTCCTCTCCATTATAACATTTTTTCTTCGAAATGACAAATAAATCGGTGTATATTTTTCCGAAATGGGGCAAGAATTATACTGCGCGGGCATTTCTTTCCCCTTTTACATATGATGTTTTAGAGGAAGTTTTGCTCACGAAAGAAGGTGATCTCATGAACGTCAAACGCGGAGAACTCTATTATGCCGACCTCTCGCCCGTCGTCGGCAGCGAACAGGGGGGCGTGCGCCCCGTTCTCGTGGTGCAGAACGATACCGGAAACAAATACTCTCCTACGGTCATCGCCGCAGCCGTCACGAGCAAGATCCACAAGGCGCGGCTCCCTACCCATATCGAACTTCCTCAGGCATTCGGGCTCGCCAAGGACTCCGTCATTCTGCTCGAACAGATCAGAACGATCGACAAAAAGCGGCTGATGTCCCGCATCGGCGAACTGCCTCCTTCGACTATGTCCCGCGTCAATCGGGCGATCCTCATCTCCCTCGGATTCACGGAGAGGACATAAGAAACAATACAACGGCACCCCCGCGGCATTTGCCGCGGGGGTGCCCCATGTTTCTATTTTACTTAATTCCCTCCGGCGTCTCCACGACGGTGGTGCCGACGTCGGTAACCTCGAACTTGCTCTCGACGACTTCATTCATCGTGAATCCCAAAATGCTTGCGAAAACCGTCGCTTTGATTTCGATTTTCATCGGAACGCCCTCCTTCGTTTGGATATCGAAGGTAAGTTCTCCGTCGAGAGAGAACAGACTCGACGAGTCCATTGCTTCCCCGAGTTCCTCTTCGAGTTTCTTCAAGAAGACGCCCTTTCCTCCCTCATTGATGACGATCCCCGTCTCGCTCGGAATGAAGCAGGTCTGGTCGAACCCATCCAACTCCTCATTCTCGGCGCCGTCCTCGAAATATTTCCCTAAATCCACACCCGCGAGGGTCAGATCGGTGACTTTCTCGTATCCTTTCGCCGTTTTTTTCCAGACCTTGATTTCGCCGTCCTCATTCTCTAAATAGGCAGACTCCTCTCCGACCTGCACGATCGCCTTGTCCCCGTCGCACTTGACGGTCACTGCCTCGCTCTCCGTCCGCTTCTCACCCATCATCTCGATCGAAATGGAGGTGGAGTTCGTTTGGGTAAAGTTTTCGCCCGGATTTGCGGAGATAAGATAGACAAAGTAGCTTTTGGAGATCATGCCGTCGTAGTCCGCGCGATCGATGTAGTAGCGGAAACGCTTGTCTCCGTTCTCCTTGGTCTCGAAGACTTTCGCGGAGAAGGAAGTCTCCTCCTCTTCGGCGGAAGACGCGCCCGAAGAGGTCTTCTCCGCGGTCGAAGTGTAGGTGACCTTGACCTTCTTTCCCGAGACGACCTTGTCGTCCTCATCGAGACGATCTGTATTTAAATTCTTGATGGTCTTTTTGGAAATGCTGCTCTCATGGGAGTACTTTTTGATGTCGATCTTGTAGACGTCTCCGCTGAACTCCCCTTCGAGCGCCTGAACGGCGTCCTGCTCGTTTTCGTAGCTCTCCTCCGAGAAGGTCCCTTCGAACCCGTGAACGGGGTCGGGCGTCTCCGCCTCCTCTCCGCAGGCGGAAAAGCCCACAAGTCCGACCGTCAGAGTCACTCCCATCAGAATACTTAAAAATTTTTTCATATTTTCATTCCCCCTGTGTGCGATATTCATATTTTATCACAAAAATGATGAAAATACAAATAAAATCAAAGTCTTTTGGAAAATTTTTCAAAATATAAAAACGGCGGCAATTTCTGCCGCCGTCCTATCTTGTTTCATGAAAGTTTTTCGATGAGCTTGAAGTCGACGCCCTTTTCGCCGATCTTGATGATCTCGACCTTGACCGTGTCGCCCACGGAGAGGACGTCTTCGAC
>CANQBW010000021.1 GCA_947589565.1 uncultured Clostridia bacterium
CTAAGGTCGGCTACCCATCGTCGGTTTGGTGGGCCGTTACCCCGCCAACTGCCTAATGGGACGCGAGCTCATCCATATCCGATAAAATCTTTTACCCCTGGGAGATGCCTCCCTGTGGTCATATGCGGTATTAGCAGTCATTTCTAACTGTTATTCCCCTGATATGGGCAGATTGCTCACGTGTTACTCACCCGTCCGCCACTAATGCATTGCTGCATCCGTTCGACTTGCATGTGTTAAGCACGCCGCCAGCGTTCATCCTGAGCCAGAATCAAACTCTTGAGTTTAATTGCTTAAAGCCGATATGCGCTATACATATCAGCGGCTCTAACTTGAATAAATTCTCGTTATCTTTTTGCTGACTTTGTTTTGAGTACTATTTGTTTGCTCAAAAAATTGACAGAAACTGCTTTTTGTGTTACAAAAAATCGTTTCTTTCTTATTCCATTTTTAATCTGCGGAACTCGGGCAACAGCCCGATGCTGAACCGCTCTCAAGAGCGTAGCTTGAACATTATAACATGCTGCTATTTGTTTGTCAAGCGTTTTTCGCAACTTTTTTTCGGATTTTCGAAAAATTTTTCTCGATCCGTCTTCCGTCGCGGGTTTTTCGTCCCTTTCTTGCGGACAGCTTGTTCATTCTATCACACCCCAAAAGTAAAGTCAACTGTTTTTCACGTCTTTTTTCGACTTTTTTTCGGGAAATTTCAGAAATTTTTCCGAAAAATTCCGGGGCACAAGATGTTGTATTTTTGCGTATATTATGCTACAATAGAGAAAATCTTATACATCGTTTTTCCGCAAAAATTTCTCTTGCGGAGCGAAAAGGATAGAAAATGAGGACGGTTTTACAGGTAACTTTTTGTATTTTGTCGGTTTTGTCGGTGGTCGCCGCCATGGTCCTTGGCGTTTGGAAGGGATTTCTCTACGCCCTCTACGGCATTTTAGCTGCCGCCCTCTTCGGGCTCTCCATGCTGCTCGCAAAATACGCAGGCGTTGACAAAAAGGAAGAAAAGACCGACTTTCTCAACACTCCCGAGGAGAACGAGCGCATCATCGAAAAACTCCCGGAAGAAAAAGAGGACTCCTCCCCCGACGAAAAATAAGAAGAGAAGTCTTTCCGAGAAACTCCCGTCGCCTGAGGCGACGGGAGTTTTCTTAAGGCGACGGGAATCGAATCCGCGGAAGCGGTTTCGATTCCCATCTCTATATACATATTATATATGATTTACGATCCCCGAGAAGAGGGTCGTGCCGTTGGGATCGGTCAAGACGAATCCGAACGCACGGTCGACGACAAATTCCTCGTAAACTTTTTCCCAAATCGGCGGCGCGTCCCCGGCTTCCCCCGCGATGATCGTGACTGCCGCGCCCTCGACGCCCGTCCTGTCGACCTTGAGCTTCGTCACATGCTCTACCTCGGAGCAGCGAAGAGGTTCCCCGGAGAAGGAGGAAAGGTCGCACTCATTTGAAAATAATTTTTTGATCCCCAGTTCGGAGAGGGTATCTTCTATTTTTTTATCAAATTTCGCCTCGAACTCGGGAAAGAGGCAGCGCGTGTAATATTTAATGTTCTTCTCCTCATCCGTCTTCCGATAGTCGGCCTCGGCGACTTTTTGAAGGTTCTCTTCCGTGAAGATCTCCTCCGCCGTGTGCCCGTCCTTGGGGACGAGGAACTTGAGGGTATATCCGCGGTAGGTGCGGGTGTAGAAATGGGAAAAAGTCTCATCTTCGAAAACTCTTCCCGATTCATAGTTGCCCTGCAATAAATTTTGAGAAGTCGTCTTCCCGTCCGCATTGCGGAAATCGTAGGCTTTTTCGGTAAAATCGAGGTCCTCACCGAACGTATTCCAGGCGTCCTTTAAATATAAGGTATTGATCAGGGTGAAGAGGGTCTTATCGGGGAGTTTGAAATCCTGGTCGATGAGTCCGTTTGTCTGCTCCTTGACGAATTTGCGGATCGCCTTGTTTGCCTCGTCGTTGTTGTTCGCAAAATCGGCGGAATAGGAGTGGCAGAAGTACTTTTCGGAGAGACTTTCAAGACAGGTCTCCTTGAACTCCGCGCCGTCCTGCAACCAGACGGAGTTTCCGAGGGCGAGTTTGGAGATGAGTTTCCCGCGTTCGTCCTTCCGCTCCGCATTGAGCCCCTCATAGAGGTTTGCGGTCTGGGAGGAAAGCGTCTCATAGGTCGTGCCGAGGGCATGGACAATTTCCTCTCGCGTATCCCCTGCGGCGCATTCGGCGGCGAGGGAGAGCGCCATATAGACGGAAATGGGCGAGACGGCGGCATTTTCGGAATTTTTTGTCCCCTTGACGAGCTTCGGCGCGAGCTTTTCCGCAAACCGCTCGACCGTGGACAGGTAATTTTGATAGTCCTCGGAAGAGCTCACTTCATAGGAGAGGCTCTCCGCGGCCGCCGCTTTCATCAGGAGCGCAGACCGCCCGGCAGACTCCGCCCCGCATCCCGCAAACGCCGCAAGCATGGTTCCCGCCAGCGCGAAAGAGAATAGTTTCTTCATTTCGACCTCCTACATTTATATGGATATGTTTTCTACTTATGAAACGTAGAAGTTTGGAAAATTACTCACTTCGCGCCGTCATTCCGAGCATAATCGACGGCACATCCGTCCCCTCGTCGTCATTCCGAGCGCAGTCGAGGAATCCCCTTGCTCGTTAGACATGCGGTATTACGATTTTGAGAACGTCCCGTCGCTCACTCAAGGGGATTCCCGTTCGCTACGCTCACTTTCGACTTCACTCCGCTTACGCTTCGTTTCGCTCAGAATGACATGCTTTTTTCCACTGTCATGTTGAGCGGAGCGAAGCGGAATCGAAACATCTCGTCCTTTGCTCTAAATAAAAGGAAAGATTTCGTTCGAAACAATTAATTCCCCGCCGTCATTCTATAATAAAAGTACGTCTCGTCCTCTCCGCACGGCCGAAAGCCCGCCGCGCGGAGCATTTTATCGGATTTTGCGTTCTCGCGATAGCACTTCGCCTCGCAAACTTCCATGTTGAGCTTCAAAAAAGCGTACTCGGCGAGCGCGTGCATCGCCTCGGATGCGTACCCCATCCCCTCAAAACGGGGGAGAAGCCGCACCCCAAGTTCCACATCCGCGCGGTATCCGAACCGATGCAGAACGACTTCTCCGACAAGTTCGCCATCTGCAAAGATTCCGAGGGACATCTCGTCCTTTCGCTTGAAATCCTCCCGCGCAAGCTCCAGAAAGTAGCCGTCCTCGGGCTCGCCCTCGGGGAAATCGTCCCGCCAATCGTAGCCCCACCAGCGGTTTCGCTCTCTGTCCCGCGCCAATTCCGCATACATCTTGGCATTTTCATCTCCGACGGGCTTTAAGAGCAGCCGCTCCGTCTCGAGTTCGGGAAGGTGCGAGAGGGAGTCGATCGCCCGTTTGGGCAGAACGTTGTACTTGCCGACGATCTCGCAGGGCAGATACTGTAGCTTGGATTTTCTCAACCCCATGTCGCCCGCGTCGTCCATGCGATTGAGAAATTCGACCCCATCCCCGCAAAATTTCCGCGCAAACTGCTGTGCGAGCATGGGATAGGCGCCCTCGAAGTCCCGAAGCGCCTTCTCGATGTGCACGATCACCATGTCCCCGCACTTCTCGCCCGCGGAGAAGCCGACGATCTGTTCGCCGACGGTCAGAACGCCCGCAAAGATCCCCAATTTCTTCATGATGGGTACGATTTCGAGCGTCTCTTCCATCTCTTCCTTGGCAAGATATGCGTCTTTCGCGGTCTGATACTCGGCTATCCTAAGTAAAAACTCCTTTAATTTGGGGGCGTCCTCGGAAGAATATTCCCGAAATTGCCAACCTGTGTAGAGTTTTTGGAACTTATTGACGTGATTCCGCTGTCCCGAGTACTTCTTTCCCGCATACGTTTGAAAGTCCTCGGCGCGGTAGAGATAGTCCTGCCAGCGGCGGCGATTGTTGATGACGCAGTCCCGCCCGTATCGCTTGATGAGCCGCATGAGCTTCTCTTCGGGAATATTCGTAAAGTGCAGGCGCAGGTTGCTGTCGCGGCAGTGCCGCTCGATCTCGTCGAGCGCGGCGTCCTCCTCGTTCTCGTCCCCCGTCAGAGAGAGGGGGTAGTAAAAATAGTTGCACCCCGAATAAAATTCATGCAGCACGAGGCAGTTTCCCGCAAAACACCAATCGGGGGAGAGCCCCTTGCACCACATGTACATGAATCCCATGGAATAGTCGCTGATGTGCGTCCGCTGCGCCGCAAAATAGGGGGCAAGCGCCTGCATTTTTTCTCTGTCGAGTTTTTGAAGATTTAACATATATTTGAATCGCCCGAGAACTCTCGGGCGAAAATTTTACTCCTGTCTGTCGATGATGTCCAACATTTCATAGATGCGGTCGAGGTCGTCCCGCGAATAGTAATCGATGTAAATTCTCCCCTTCTTCTCGGTGCCGATGAGGGAGACCTTCGTGCGGAAGGAATTTCTCAGCCGCTCCACGAGGTGTTTGAGTTCCGCATTCGCGAGCGCATTCTTGTTCTCCTTCTCGCGATTCAAAACTTCGGGGGGATTCAGGAACTGCTTGACGGCGCGCTCCGTCTCGCGGACGGACCAGCCCTCCTTGACGCAGCTCTTTGCGATCTCTGCCTGGCTCTCCTTGGGGACGGGCACGAGCGTGCGCGCATGTCCCGACGAGAGTTTTCCCTCTCTCACGAGGGCGATGACCTCCTCCGAAAGGGTGAGAAGGCGCAGCGTGTTCGCGATCGCGGGACGGGATTTTCCGAGCCGCTCGGCGAGCGCCTCCTGCGTGATGGAGAACTCCTCCATGAGTTTTTTCATTCCATATGCCGCTTCGATGGGGTTCAGGTCCTCGCGCTGCAAGTTTTCGATGAGCGAAATTTCCTGAATTTTTCGGTTGTCATACTCCTTGACGACGGCGGGAATCGTCGTAAGTCCGGCTTCCTTTGCGGCGCGGTATCTGCGCTCGCCCGCGATGATCATGAAGGTGCCGTCGGGATTGCGGTTGACGACGATCGGGCTGATGACCCCGTGTTCCTTGATGGAATTTGTCAGATCCCGAAGCGCACCCTCGTCGAAGATCTTACGGGGTTGGTCGGGATTGGGGAAAATTTCACTGAGCGGCAGCTCGTTCACGCCCACCGAAGAGGAATCCCCCTGCGCGTTTTCATAAGCCTCGTCCGTGTCCCTGAAGAGCGCGTCGAGCCCTCTTCCTAACCCTTTCGCCATATCATTCTCCTCCTTCGATTTTCTTTAAAAATTCATCGGTGAGCGCCGCATACGCCTTTGCGCCCGTGCAGCGGGGGTCGTGCAGCAGAATGGGCTTGCCGTGGCTCGGCGCCTCCGCAAGCCGCACATTCCGCGGGATCACCACTTCGTAGAGTTTTTTCGTGAAATATTTTTTGATCTCGATCGCGATCTGGCGGCTGATGAGGGACCGCCTGTCGTGCATCGTCAGAACGACGCCCTCGACCTTGATCGTCTTGTTGAGGTGCTGGCGCACGAGGGAGATCGTGTTCATGAGCTGGCTGAGTCCCTCGAGCGCATAGTATTCGCTCTGAATGGGAATGATGACGCAGTCCGCAGCCGCAAGCGCATTGATCGTAATGAGGCCGAGCGAAGGGGGGCAGTCGATCAAAATATAGTCGTAGTCGTCCTTCACTTTCTCGAGCGCAGCTTTTAAAACGCGCTCGCGGTTCTTTTTGTAGACGAGTTCGACCTCTGCGCCCGCCAAGTCGATGTTCGCGGGCAAAAGATACAGATTCTTCATCTGCGTCTCCAAAATGTTGTCCTTGACGGGCTCGTCCTCGATGAGGACGTTGTAGACGGATTTTTTGATCGCGCTCTTGCTGAATCCCAGCCCCGTCGTCGCATTCCCCTGCGGGTCGATGTCCGCAAGAAGTACTTTCCTGCCCGCCTTCGCAAGGTATGCCGCCATGTTCACACAGGTCGTCGTCTTGCCGACGCCGCCCTTCTGATTGGAAAAAGGAATGATCTTTCCCATTTCACACCTCTTATTGTAAAATTATTCGTTTGTCGAGTCGGGTTTTTCTTCGGTCTGCGACTCTTCCTTGCCGCGGAGGACCGCAAAGGGATCGTCGGGCGCGTCCTTGTCGTGCTCTTCCATATAGGCAAGCACTTCTTCCCAGCCTGCGCCGTTCATGAGCATATCCACCTCGGCAGTGTAGATCGTCTCGCGCTCCACAAGAACTCTCGCCATGTTGTCGAGGACGCTCCGATGCTCCGTGAGCAGTTTCTTGGCGCGTTCATACTGTTCGGAGACGATCTTTTTGACCTCTTCGTCGATGATGAACGCCGTCTCTTCACTGTAAATATTGCGCTCCTCGAAGTCGCGCCCCAAAAAGACGGGTCCGTCGCTCGAGTAGGCGATGGGTCCGAGCTTGTCGCTCATGCCCCATTCGGTGACCATCTTCCGCGCGATCGCCGTCACCTGACGGATATCGCCCGATGCGCCGGAGGAAACGTCATGAATGACGAGCTCCTCCGCGACCCTGCCACCCAAAGCCGAACAAATGTGCGCAAGTGCGTATTGGTAGGTCTCGAGGTTGTTGTCCGTCTCGGGACGGTAGAGGGTATAGCCGCCCGCTGCGCCGCGCGGAATGATCGTAACTTCCTGGACGTTGTCGCGGTGATTGCAGAGTTTTCCCAAGATCGCGTGTCCCGATTCGTGATACGCCGTGAGGCGGCGTTCCTCTTCGGTGACGACACGGCTCTTCTTTTGGGGCCCCATGATGACCTTGTTGATCCCCTCGTAAAGTTCGAGATTGCCGATCGTCTTCTTCCCCGCCCGAGCGGCGAGGATCGCAGCTTCGTTTAAAAGATTCGCAAGGTCGGCTCCCGAGAAGCCGCTCGTCATGCGGGCGATCGTCTTGAAATTGACCTCGGGAGCGATCGGCTTGTTGCGGGCATGGACTTTGAGGATCTGTTCCCGTCCTCTCACGTCGGGCATGTGAACATATATTTGTCTATCAAAACGCCCCGGACGAAGAAGAGCACTGTCGAGCACATCGGCACGGTTTGTCGCCGCCATGACGATGACTCCCTCATTGGAATCGAAACCGTCCATCTGAACGAGAATCTGGTTCAAAGTCTGTTCTCTCTCATCGTGTCCGCCCCCAAGTCCCGCTCCACGCTGACGGCCGACCGCATCGATCTCATCGATGAAGATGATGCAGGGCTGATTCCGCTTTGCCATATCGAACAGGTCACGCACACGGGAGGCACCGACACCGACGTACATCTCGACGAAATCGGAACCGCTGACCGAGAAGAACGGCACACCCGCCTCGCCCGCAACCGCCTTCGCAAAGAGCGTTTTACCTGTTCCGGGAGGGCCGACGAGCAACACCCCCTTCGGGATCCTCGCCCCTAAGTCCGCGAACTTCTTGGGTGTTCGCAGGAACTCAACGACCTCGGCGAGCTCCGTCTTCTCCTCCTCCGCTCCCGCAACGTCCGAGAAACGGACTTTGAGGTTCGTGGAGATCTTCGCCTTCGTCTTTCCGAAGTTCATGACCTTGCCGCCACCGCCGCTCGTTGCACGCAGCACGAGGAAGAAGGCAACCACGCCGACGACAAGCACGGCAATATAAATGAAGTTCCCCCAGCCCGCACCCGCATTCGGGTCGGAATAGCTGTAGTCTTCGAGATGGCCGCTGTCCACCCACTTGTGGAGGACGTTTTCGAGACCGTCCGAGTTATACAAGCTGATAAAGTTTGCCCAGTAAGTGTAGTTCGTCGCGTCAAGGCTCGTATAGCCGTAGACCTTGTAGTTGTCGACGTAGACCTTTACAATGCGATCCTTTTCAGGAACTTCCTCATCCATGATATACGACTCAAATTCTTTGGCGGAGACCTCCTTGCTATTGTGAGAAATCGTATCGATCAGAAAATAAACGCCGATTCCGAAAACAAGAACAAGAAGCAACACCATCGTCGCTTTAAACGTTTTGCTCAAGATAAACTCCTTTTCAGATAATTCCGCCTAAAGTATGGGCGATTTATTGTTATTTTATCATATCCTCGCAAGAAAAGCAAGTAAATGAAGGATATTTCATGAAAAATATGGAAAAAATTTCGTCGAAAGCACAATTTTGGACATTTTTTGATGTTGCGCAAGATAATTTTGACTGTTTATTGTTTCACATGAAACACTCCCGAGAATTTTCGGCAAAAATGTGTTGTTTCACGTGAAACAACAAACGCATAAAATAACCCCAAACGCTGATTTGCGTTTGGGGTTTGCTTGTATTTACGAGAGCTTTGAGAGATAATTTGTGAACCATTTCCCCGAAATTGCGTAGCTCGTCATGCCGCGGAACCACTCGGAGCGGGCGATCGGGCCGACGACGTGGCTGGAAATGATCATGTTTCGGATCCCCGCGATCGGCATCCAGTTGAAAATCATGATAAAGAGCGAGACGACAAAGAACGCTTTTGCAAATCCGAGCAGTGCACCTAAGAATTGATCCATGACACGCGTGGGAGCAAATTTGTCAATGACCTTTTTAAGCCCTTTGGCGAGGAATCGCGCACCGATCCGAATCAGAATGAGGAGCAGAACAAAGGAAATGACGATTGAAATCCACTTGGCGAGCACGGAGCCGATCAGAGTTGCCGCGGTCGTGCCTGCGGGAATCAACTCAACATCTGCAAAGGACCAGGTGATGAACCATCGGGGAATCGCACCGACGCCTAAACTCTTTAGCGCATCTCCGATTTCAGCGCCCGAGACGGCGGTCGGCAGCCCAACGGCATAAATTTCGTTCTTTGCGATGGAATTTGCAATGCCGGTCGTAATTCCCGTCGTCATATGGAAGCAGAGCTCCAAAAAATTCGAGAACGCAACACAGAAGAGTACGGCGCAAATGAGCGATGCGACCTTGCCCGCGAGCTTGCTCAATCCGACCAAAAATCCGCGGTAAGCTCCCCAAACCGTCCCCAAAATGATGACGAGAAAGAAGACCACATCGAGAACCCAGCCCGCTGACGAAAGTAAAAGATCTGTCAAGGTTTTGACCTCCGAATGTATTTACAGTGCCATTATAGCATTTTTTTCGGGATTTGTCTTGTTTTTTGCCAAAGAGTATAAAAAAATTTTCTTCGTCAAAAATCAAGAAAAAAGAAAGAGGGGAAGAATGGAATACGCATTTCACATGTTCAATTCGATGGCAGACGTCGGCATGTCGCTCGCTCTCGGAAAACTCATTGAGGAGAATACAAGGCCCGTGATCGTCTGTATCGGCAGCGATCTTGCGATCGGCGATAGCTTGGGGCCCGTCGTCGGGACAATGTTGGAAAAGAAGATCAAGCCAAGCGATGCTTATCTGTACGGAACATTGCGCCGCCCGGTCACGGCGAAGGAAATCAAATATCTGAAGGAATTTTTGGCAAGAACGCACCCAAGATCAAAAGTCATTGCAGTAGATGCAGCGGTCGGCGACGACTCGGAAGTTGGGCTCATCAAGCTCTCCGACCTTCCTTTGCGACCCGGCGCAGGAGCAAACAAACGTTTGGGAAGCGTGGGGGACGTCTCCATTTTAGGGATCATCGCAAAAAAGAGCGCATTTTCGTATGCGCAGCTGAATCTGACGCGGCTGAATACCGTATTTTCGATGGCGGACATGATTTCAAGCGCGGTCGCAAACTTTCTCTCCGACCGAGCCGACCAAAGGCGGCTGTTTGAACGATCTTTAAGATAGAAAAGATCCCGCGAACTTCGCGGGATCTTTCTTATTTAACATTTAAAATTATTCGTCGGGAGTTTCCGTAGGAGAAACTTCCGTTTCGGGCTGCTCGTCCCGGCTGTTGCCGAGGTAGGTCCCGAAGAAGCCCGTAAAGTTGCCCTTCTTGTAGCCGCCCGAAGTTCCGCGGGAGAGGCTGGTGCCCGCCGTCTGGGGGGACGCCTCTTTGGGAAGTTCGCGGTGGGGGTATTCGCGCTTTTTATTGAAGTCGCCCTTTCCGTATCTGTCGCGCCCGTTGCCGCCCCGATTGCCGTTCCTGCGATTTCTGTCGCGGTCGCGGCTACGATCGTTCTTCAGTTCCTTAGGCGTAATGACGACATAGCGCGACGGCTCCTTGCCCTCGCTCTTGGTGGTGACGGCATCATTCTCCATGAGCGCGGCGTGAATGATCCGCCGCTCATAGGGATTCATCGGCTCGAGGCGGATGCGCTTTCCGAGGCGGATCGCCTTTGCCGCCGTCTTTTCCGCGACGTGTTTGAGCGTCTCCTCGCGGTCCTCGCGGTAGTTGCCGCAGTCAACGACCACGCGGATGTATTCCTCCCGCCCGATGTTCGCGACGGCGCTTGCCAGCGTCTGGATGGCGTCGATCGTCTCGCCTCTGCGTCCGATCAGCTTCTTTGCGGAGGGCGCGTCGATCTGAATCACGATCCGCTCCGACTCCTCCGTGAGCGACGGCTCGGCGCCTTCGCCGATGAACTCGAAGAGTCCCTTCAGGAATGCGATGGCGCGTTCCCCGTCCGAAAGTTTGGGGATGGGTGTGATTTTTACCTGCGCCGGGACGGAGCCGAACAGCTTTTTCTTTCCCTCTTCCACGACTTCGATCTGCGCCTCGTCGCGCGTGAGTCCCAGCTCTTCCAAGCCGATCTTGACGGCCTCTTCCACCGTCTTTCCGCTAAATAAATTGTTTGTCATATGACCCTCTTCGTTATTTTTTTCGATTTTTCGTTTGGCTGTTTTCGTCCTTTTTCCAGGGGACGGTGCGCGTGTAGCGCGCTTTGAGCGCCTCCTCTTCCTGCCTGCGGAACTTCCGCTCGAGGAAGAAGTTGGAGATCAACGTGATACAGATGCCGATGACCGTGCTGACGACCATGTAGATCGAGAACGCGGCAGTCCACAGAAAGCCCGTGATGGTATAGATGAGCGGCATCATGATGAGCATCATCTTCTGCGTCGTCGCTGCCTGTCCGTCGGCGCTCTGGTACTGCGTCGACTCCTTGGAAGTGTGCATCATGATGAGCTGGGAGACGACGAGCAAAATGATCGTGAGAATGATCAGAATGTAGTAGCCGTTCGGCTGATCCTTTTCCTCGACGAGGTAGCTCGTGAGGCTGTTGTAGGATTCCTCGTCGAAGATATCCGAGACGCGGAGACCCTCGTTTCCGTAGTCATCGGTGATCTTCTTGGAAGAGATCGAACTGCAGAATGCGTTATAATCCTGGATGGGGTGCTGATAGCTGACGTCGGGATACCAGACGTTCTTGATCCACAAAAATCCCGGGTTGCTCATGCTGCGGAACTCCGCCGCGGCAGCCTGTGCGCCCCTGTCACGGAACCATTCGCGGAGGCCCTCCTCTTCGGAGTAGGGTTTGCCCTCCTCCTCTCTCTTTGCGCGGTAGCCGTCGAGGAAGGACGAGACCTCCGCCTTGAACGCGGAGTTCTCCTGCGCGTAGTAGAATTTGTCGAGGTCGATATAGTAGCTCCGCTCCGCATCCGGACGCTCCTTCTCATAGGTATAATAGAGATAGCAGCCGGGGGCGGAGGACTTGACGGCCACGCGGAGGACTCCGTTTTCGTCCGTCTCCGTTGTGGTGACCGTGCTCTGTTCCTGCGCGTCGGGGGCGTATTCTAAAATCGCCTCGTTGTAGCTTTTCGCCATACTGCGATACATGTTGAGGTTCGAGTACTGCGAATAGGTCTGAAAGCCGGAGACTGCGAACAGGAGAATGACGAGCGAAATGATCATGGGAAGGCAGGCAGACATCAGATTGATGCCGTTCTTTTTCTGCAATTCCATGACTTTGTCGTTGTAGGTCCGCTTGTCGTTCGCGTATTGCTTCTGAAGTTTCTCAAGTTCCTCCTGCATGGAGCGCATGACGAGGGACTGTTTGCGCATGTTGACGCGCTGATAGATATCGAAGGGGGTGGTGATCGCCTTTAAAATGAGCGCAAAGACGATGACGCCGAGCCCCACGCTTCCCACGCCTTCGATCAAAATTCGGATGAATTGTCCCAACCAGTTGAGCCCGATCGAGAAATTCTGTTGGAGAATGGGGAGAGCGATCTCCCCCAAGAGTAATGTCGACATAGATGATTTTTCAGATGAGC
Organism: uncultured Clostridia bacterium; assembly: GCA_947589565.1. Taxonomy (GTDB): domain Bacteria; phylum Bacillota; class Clostridia; order Christensenellales; family Borkfalkiaceae; genus Gallimonas. The sequence goes on from CANQBW010000021.1 coordinate 12,093, forward strand.
CAACGAAGTTTGCTTCGCCGTTCGGGCGCGGGATCCTCCCCGCCCTTGGAAAAGGGATTGCACCTCAAAATTCGGAAGATCCCGAGCAGGATCCCGAGAAGAACGCCATGGTTGTGGATGCAGCGCTTCGTATACTCCGAGCAGGTCGGCCGATAAAGACAGGTATGACGGGAGAGGCGCTTCTGATAAAAGACGATCATCCGAATGAAGATCGCCTGGATGGGATGCCGCCTGTTACGAAACCTCTGTCTGAGATAGCCGAGGTTTTCCCTCAGCAGAACCTTTAACCGAGGCGCGGCGAAGGATGGAGCCGATGTCCCGTTTGAATCCGTCATAGGAATAATTGTCCGCGACCTTCGGAATGAGCAGAATACTGACAGGTTGTCCGATGACGCCGCAGCAAGCCCGGAAACTCTCTCTCAAGAGCCGCTTGATCCGGTTGCGGACGACGCTCTTTCCGAATTTTTTTCCGACACAGACCGCAAAGCGCGGCTCGGGAGCCGCCGACAGGACGGCTGTCAAAGTTTCGCTCCCATACCGCTTTCCCTGCTTGAGAACCCGAAGAAATTCCTTCTTTTTTTTTAAAGGCAAAAACTTCATCGCCTCTTTTTTTATGCGGAAATGTGCTTTCTACCCTTGTTTCTTCTTCTCTTGAGCACCTTTCTGCCTGCCGTCGTCTTCATTCTCTGACGGAAGCCGTGGACCTTGCTCCGCGCTCTCTTTTTGGGCTGATATGTTCTTTTCATGACTTTTTATTACTCCTCAATGTAGTCTCTATTGTATGATTATACGGCTTTTCGCGCCTTTCGTCAAGCGTTATTGCATGTTTCGGACGGGCAAAATCAAATACAAGCTGTCTTTCTTTTGCGCGTTTTGCAAAATAAAGGGAGAAATCGGACCGTTGAAGGAGAGAACGGCCTCCTCCTCGCCGAGTGCGCGGAGGGCGTCGAGCAAAAATTTTGCGTTCATGGAAATGACGAGTTCCTTTCCCTCCGTCTGCGCAGCGACTGCTTCGTCCGCTCTGCCGATATCCGAGCTCGCGCCGATCTTGATCAAATTCTTGCCGATCTCGAGGGTGATCAGATTGTTCCGGTCCGACTTGACGAGAATGGACGCCCGCTCCACGCTCGAGATCATCTCCGCGCGGCGGAAGGTGACCATTGTCTTGTATTCGGAAGAGAGAATGTTCTCCTTGCGGATAAATTCGCCCTGATAGAGCCGAGAGACGATCGTCATGTCCTCCGTTCCCGCGAGCAGCATTCCCCCCTGCGTATAGACGGTGATCTCTTCTCCATCGTCGGGGAGCATCCTCGAAATTTCTCCCAGCGTTCCCGCGGGACAGATGATGCTCTTCTCCGCCTTTGCGGAAATGAGGTCCGCAGAGGAGAGGGCGAGGCGGTAGCCGTCGAGTGCGGTCACTTCGAGTTTTTCTTTAAATTCGAAGAGACAGCCCTTGAGAATGGGTCTCGAATCGTCCGTGGCGCAGCAGAAGACGGTCTCGCCGATCACCTTTTTGAGGGCGGACCTCTTCATGACGAAGTAATTCTCGCCGATCTCGAAGTCGATCTTGGGAAACTCCTCGGCGGGAAGGGTCTGAAGGTCGAAGACGGAATCCCCATAGAGGATCTTCATGCCCGTGCCGGAAGCAGCGAGTGTGACGTCGACATCGGGAAGTTTGCTCGCAAAGTCCGAAAAGAGTTTTCCGGGGACGCAAATTTCTCCCTCTTCGAAGATCTCCGCCTTGACTTTTTTGCGGATGGAGAGCTCCCCGTCGGTCGCGAGAAGTTCGACGCCGTTCATGTCGGCGCGGATGCGGATACATTCGAGAATGGGCGCCGTCGTGCGGGCGGGACAAGCCTTGCTTGTCTTTAAAACCGCGTCCGCGAGCACATTTCCCTTGCAGATAAATTTCATGCCTCTTCTCCTTGAGCTATGATGGCTCTTTTATAGATATATATTAATAATAGTAATAATAATGCCTGTGGAATTGTGGACAAGTTCGGCCTGTCCCCGATTTTTCCTCTATTATAGCCGAAAATGAGAAAAAATTCAAGCAAAAATTTGATTTTCGGCGCAATTTCAAGGGGAAAACTTTGTGAAAATCTCTGTGGACAGGCTGTGGACATCTCCGCTTTCCGCGGTGGAAATGTTTGGAAAAATTTTTTATCCGACTTTTATTTCAGTCCGTCTCTCAGAAAAGTTCATCAAAGAGAATTCTTTTTAAAGAGTTATCAACAATACTTATCAACATGTGGATAACTTTTCCGACATTTTCACATTTATTTCTGTCAGACGAACGGATAAGCGGAATCGCTTCTGATTGTTATGGACGCATAACAGGCGTTGTTACTTTTTTTACGAATACAAAAAAAGTAACCAAAAAAAATTTTGGGACACTTGCGACGTGTCCCAAACCCCGCGACGCTTTGTTTTCCGTTCTCCAATAACAGGCATTGCTGTTAAAAACCGATGTCATCTTGAGCGTAATCGAAGGATATCTACCTTATTATGAGAGTTGCCAAAGGGCGAGATTCTTCGATTCCGCTTCGCTCCACTCAGAATGACATGTTTAAAACAGACAAGTAGTTTACCGAATAAAAAAGCGGTGCGGGGTCCGGGACACACTCGCAAGTGTCCCGGGCTTTTTTGCTACTTTTTTCAGCATTGAAAAAAGTAGGTGCTTGTTTTGCACAAAAGACAAGACTCAAGCGATTACGCTTGTAAACAGAATGCCCGTCCGGCAGAGGACAATCTAAAACAAAGTGTTTCTTTTCGGAAGTAAATAATTAAGAGGGCATTTTCAAGGAAAGAAAACGACCTCTTTTTGGGTTTCGAGGGCATAGCACACCGTATAGTAAGTTCCCCCTCGCTTTTTGGTGCAATAAGCGAGGAGCATGTCCGCGGAATCGACCATGTAGCGGTTGCGCATATGATAGCACCCTGCGCCGTATTCGGGGGAAATTTCCGTCTGCCTGTCGCAGAGGGGGAGCGCTTCCCGATAGAACGCCTTCGCCTCTTCCTTGAAATGTCTCTCCTGCCCCCGGAAGGGAATGCACGCCTCGACGGAGAGGGAGTACTTCTCCTTGAGTTCGAAGAGACATTTGAGCGCCGTCAGGTCGAATCCCTCCGCCATGCCGCAATAAAACTCGTTACATCCCGCGAGAATGAGTTCCTCGAGCTTCTCTTTGAGGGCAGAAACGTCGAAATCTTCGGGAAGGGCGCGATGGCCCGAGAGCGCGCACGAAAAATGCTTCATACGATGGGATCCCTCCTTTCTTTCCCCTGTCCGCGCGGATATTTTGATGGCGTCTTCGCGCGTTTTTTGACGCAAAGAACAGTCCTTTCTCCCATATTTTCGGGAAGAGAAAAACAAAGCCTGTCCTCCTCCTCTCCGCCGAGAATGCAGAGCGACTTTTGCGCCTCTTTGAGTTCCTCTCCGATCTCGCCCTTGTAGGCGATCATCCTTCCGCCGACTCTGACGAGGGGAAGGCAGTACTCAAGGAGCGTGTTGAGCCGCGCGACCGCCCGCGCACAGCAGCAGTCGAAGGACTCTCTGTATCTGAAATCTTTTCCCGCATCCTCTGCGCGGACGGGCAGAATTTCGACCCCCGTAAGCCCCAACTCCTTGACCGCAACGGAGAGAAATTCACACTTTTTATTCGTGCTCTCGATCAGCGTGAACGTAAGGTCCTCCCGCAGAATTTTCAGCGGCAGAGAGGGAAATCCCGCGCCCGCCCCCACGTCGACGACGGAGGAATTTTGGGGAAAGAACTTTTCCCCCGCGGCAGAGTCGAGAAAATGCTTGATGAGGATCTCCCGCTCGTCCGTGATCGCCGTCAGATTAAATTTTTTGTTGTAAAAGAGCAGAAGTTCCCGATAAATTTTGAACTTTTCCATGCTCTCGATGCGGGAAAGATATCCCTCAAGCTGTTCCATGATTTCATTTTACCGAATTTTCCCAAAAAAAGCAAGGAGAACACCCATAGTATGCAGAAAAATTTTTTGTCATGAAAACTTGCCTTTGCGCCCTTCCCGTGATATAATTAGAGAGTTATGGAACGCATTGCATTTGCCGACGGGGAGAAGATCGGCGTATACGAGGACGGAAAAGTTACCTATTTCGAAGCGGAGAATATCAAGCGGTACAGAGAGTATCTCTCTTCCAAGACGAAGAGCGAGGAGTGGAAGTACGGCGGCGAGGGCGCCCGCTTCCGCGGAGACTACGACTTTTACCGCGAGACGCGCCAAAGAGTCTATGCCTCGCTGAACGGGCTCTCCTTCTACGGAGACAAACTCCTCTACTCCTATTCCGTCAACGGAAGTTCGGGAGTGTACGGCAAAAATCTTGCCGACGAAAAGGAGCAAGAGTCGCACTTTTTCACCTCTTCCGAGGAGGAAATTCTCTCCGTGCACGGCGCAGGGGACCTGCTCGCCGTCACCGTACAGGGAGACGAGCCCTCTTCCTCCATCGGCATTCTCGATTTGAAGACTTCGGAGCTTCGAACATATACTTCCGGCGATTCCCTCGACAAGAATCCCTTTCTCTTCGGAAACGACCTCTACTTCGACACGGCGGGTCTCGGCCGCAACGCGAACGGCGAATTTACGGGCAAGTATTCTTCCGCGGAGATTTGCAGACTCAATTTGGATACTCTCGAGATCGAGGAAATCAAAAAAGACGACAAATTCGGCTACATCAAGCCGAAAATCGCGCCCGACGGCGCCATGTACTATATCAGACGCCCCGTCAAGGAGAAGAAGGGAAATCCCTTCCTCGAAATGCTCATGATCCCCGTGCGCATCTTTCAGGCGATCGCCCTCTTTATTCAGTCCTTTGTCGTCTCCTGGACGGGAAAGTCCCTCACGACGGGCTCCGAGAACCCCGCGCGGGGCAGAGAGAAAAAATCCAACGAAATTTTCGTGGAGGGCAACCTCATCGAGGCGGACAAGGAGCTCAAGCGCTCCCGCCGCGCAAAAGACAAGGACGGGGGCTTCATTCCTTCAAGCTGGAAGCTCATCCGCTCCGTCAACGGGAAGGAAGAAATCTTAAAAAGCGGCGTGTGCGACTTTTGCTTCGGCGAAGAGGGCGTCTATGTCACAAACGGGAGACATATCCTGCTTTTGAAGGACGGAAAGAGTCAAAAACTCGTCGACACCGAGCGCTGTCTCTGCGTCGCCTCTTCCCTTCCCGCGGGCGGGGTGAGGAAGAGAGAGGACGATCTTTTCGGGCTGTAAAATCTTTCCTCTTCACGGCGTCGGAAAAGGGCGAAATTTACTTGACTTTGACGAAAAGAAGGGCTATAATGATTCTCAGCCGATCATGGCTGAAAAGATAAATTTTTTCAGGAGGGTTGTCAGAAATATGGCAAAAGGTAAGGTTGAGTTCCGCGAAGCCTATTGCAAAGGCTGCAGCTTGTGCGTCAACGCTTGTCCGAAGAAGATCTTGCAGATTTCGAAGCGCACCAACGCAAAGGGTTACGAGGTGGCGGAATGCGTGAATCAGGAGGAGTGCATCGGCTGCGCGAGCTGCGCGACGATGTGCCCCGACAGCGTCATTACCGTCTACCGTGATTGAGGCAAGGAGGAAAGAACAATGAAAAAACTTTGGAAAGGCAACGAAGCGATCGCAGAAGCGGCGGTTGCGGCAGGCTGCAGATATTTCTTCGGCTATCCCATCACCCCGCAGAACGAAATTCCCGAATATCTCTCCTGGAGACTGTTCGAAGTCGGGGGTGCGTTCATTCAGGCGGAGAGCGAACTCTCCGCGATCAACATGGTCTACGGCGCGGCGAGCGCGGGCGCAAGAGCGATGACGAGCTCTTCCTCCCCCGGGATCAGCTTGAAGCAGGAGGGCATCTCCTACATCGCGGCGGCGGAACTTCCCTGCGTCATCGTCAACATGATGCGCTCGGGCCCCGGCCTCGGCGGCATTCAGGCGTCCCAGGGCGACTATTTCCAGGCGACCAAGGGCGGCGGCCACGGCGACTATCACTGTATCGTCTACGCGCCCAGCACCGTGCAGGAATTTGTCGACATCATCTATAACGCCTTCGACGTTGCGGACGAATATCGCAACCCCGTCATGATCATCGGCGACGGTATGCTCGGCCAGATGATGGAACCTGCCGAGATCCCTCCCATGAAGGACACGAGCAAGATGTTCGAAAAGTATCACAAGGACGAATGGGCGACCTGCGGCCACAGCGACGGAAAGCCCCGTATCATCAATTCGCTCCGCATCGAGCCCGATGAGAACGAGGAGTTCACCCTTCGCCTCTACAAGAAGTACGAGGAGATCGCAAAGAAGGAGACCAAGGTCGAGGAATACCGCATGGACGACGCGGAGATCGTCTTTGTCGCCTACGGCTCGGTCGCGCGGATCTGCAAGGCTGCCATCGTGGAGCTGAGAGAGCAGGGCATCAAGGCGGGACTCATCCGTCCCATCACCCTCTATCCCTATCCGACGGCGACCATCGAAAAGGCTGCAAAGAGCGACAAAGTCAAGAAGTTCGTCACCGTGGAGATGAGCATGGGTCAGATGGTCGAAGACGTCCGCCTCGCGGTGAACGGCAAAAAGCCCGTCGAATTTTACGGCAGATGCGGCGGCAACGTCATGATGCCTGCCGACCTTGTGAAGTATATTAAGGAGGGTAAATAAGATGAAAATCATAGCCGATAAGCCGAAAATGCTTACGGAGACCCCCACGCATTATTGCCCGGGGTGCACGCACGGCATCGTACATAGACTCATCGCCGAAGTGCTCGAAGAGCTCGGCAAGACGGAGGGCGCCATCGGCATTGCTCCCGTCGGCTGCGCGGTGTATGCGTACAGATATTTCAACTGCGACATGATCGAGGCAGCGCACGGCAGAGCTCCCGCCATTTCGAGCGCGGTGAGAAGGGTCGTCAATCCCGACAACATCATCTTCTGCTACCAGGGCGACGGCGACTGCGCGTCCATCGGTATGGCGGAGACCGTCCACGCCGCAATGCGCGGAGAGAACATCACCGTCATCTTCATCAACAACGGAATTTACGGCATGACGGGCGGCCAGATGGCGCCCACCACCATGCCCGGCGTCAAGGCGACGACCTGTATCTACGGCCGCGATCCCAAGGTCTACGGCAACCCCGTCCACCTGAGCGAAATGCTCGCGACCCTGACGGGCCCCGCCTACATCGAGCGCGTCGCCTGCTACGACGTTCCCCATGTCAAAAAGGCGAAGGCAGCCCTCAAAAAGGCGTTCACCGTCCAGATGGAGAAGAAGGGCCTCTCCTTCATCGAAGTTCTGGCAAGCTGCCCGACGAACTTCCACATGACCCCCATCGAGGCGATGGAGTTCGTCAAGACGCAGGCGGAACCCTTCTATCCGCTCGGCGTGTTCAAGGACATCACCAAGGAGGAGAACTAACCATGAAAAAGATCATCATCAGCGGTTTCGGCGGACAGGGCGTCCTCTCGCTCGGAAAATTCATCTCCTATTCCGCCATCGAACAGAACCTCAACACCTCCTGGCTTCCCTCCTACGGCCCCGAAATGCGCGGCGGCACGGCGAACTGCTCCGTCATCTATTCGGATGAGGAGATCGCGGCTCCCGTCATCGACCGGCCCGATATTCTGATCGTCTTCAACGAACCCTCCCTCGACAAGTTCGAGGCGAGCGTCAAAGAGGGCGGGATCATCATTTCGAACTCGGACATCGTTCACAAGAAGCCCACGAGAAAGGACGTCACCCACTACGAGATCCCCGTCGACACCCTTGCTTCGGCGATCAACAAGCGCGGCGCGAACGTCTACATGCTCGGCGTGCTGCTCCCCGTCTTCGGCGACATCACCGAGGAGTCCGCGGTGCAGGCGGTCGAACACGTCTTCGAGGCGAAGCCCAAGGTCATTCCTTCGAATATCGAATGCCTCAAGGCGGGCATCGCATATATGAAGAACCTGATGAAATAAAATAAGGAACCCGACGAAAAAATGCCCTCTCTCGGAGAGGGCATTTTCGGGAATTTTGCAATGTGGAAATTCAAGCATAAAAAATCCCAAGAGGAGACCCAAAAGTGCGACATGGGTGCGGAAAATTCGGAAAATTCCGTAGAAAATCCCGAAGTTCAAGCGGAAAATTCCGAAAATCCCGCGCCCGCAAAGAGCGAGGAAGAGGAAAAGTTCACCCTTAAAGACGTCATCAGCGTCGAGGGGATCGTCGCGCTCTCCATCGTCATCGGCATCTTCGGCTGTATCGGCGCGATCATGGGCTTCGGAAACATGCTCAACACGCTGTTCAACAATGCCCTCGACCTTCTCCTCAACACCTGTTTCTATCTGATGGGCGTCGCCGTGGTCGTCGGAGCGCTGAGCTCGCTCCTTACGGAGTTCGGCGTGATCGCGCTCGCAAACCGTGCGCTCTCCCCCCTCATGAAGCCCGTCTACGGAATGCCGGGCGCGACGTCCGTCGCCATTTTTTCGGCGTTCCTCTCGGACAACCCCGCCGTTCTGACCCTCGCCGACGACGTGCGGTACAGGAGATATTTCAAGAAATATCAGCTCGCTGGACTGACGAATTTGGGCACCGCGTTCGGCATGGGGCTCATTGTCGTCATCACGATGGCGGGCAAGCAGGCGACTTCGGGCTCCGTGGGGCTCGCCGTCGCGATGGGCGTCGTCGGGGCACTCATCGGCAGCATTTTTGCGACCCGTCTCATGCTTCATAAGTCCAAAAAGCTGTTCGGGACGACGGAGGAGGCCGCTCCCGCCATGGAGCACGCCTTCGATATGATGAAAAAGAGAGAGGTCAGAAAAGGCGGCTATGTGCAACGGTTTTTCGACAGCCTGCTCGAGGGCGGCGCAGGCGGCGTCAAAGTCGGCCTTGCCATCATCCCGGGCGTTCTCATCATCGCAAACATCGTCATGCTCTTGACGGACGGACCGAGCGCGGCGGGCGTGTATACGGGCGCGGCGCATGAGGGCGTGGGACTTCTCCCCTGGATCGGAAACGCCCTGGCGGTCGTCTTCAAACCCCTCTTCGGATTCGAGACGGCGTCCGCGATCAGCATTCCGATCACCGCACTCGGCAGCGCGGGCGCAGCCGTCGGCCTCGTCGGCGACGGCGTCTATACGGCGACCGAGATCGCGGTTTTCACATCCATGTGCATGTTTTGGAGCGGATACCTCTCGACCCATGTCGCCATGATGGACAGTTTGGGCTTTAGAGGGCTGACCACGAGCTCGATCCTCTATCACACCCTCGGCGGACTGCTTGCCGGCATTTCCGCCCATTGGCTGTACGCTTTATTTGCGTTACTTCTATAAATTTTTCGTCGAAAAGCTCGCTACGCGATCTTTGTCGACGAGGAAATGGGCTTGTTTGCCTTGAATTAGTTGGTCGTCTCGGTCGCTTTCACGACAAGAAGCCGCAAGCTGGCAAATTGGGGCGTGCAGCGCAGGGAAACCCTGCTCGCACCATGGGATTTAGAACAAAGGGCAAAATGCGCCGCCACATTCGTGGCGGCGCATTTTTTACCTCTGTCATCCTGAGCGGAGTCGACGACGCGCCGTTCTATTTTTATCCAAGCGCGGCGCACGAGCCCCTTTTGTCATGTTGAGCGGAGCGAAGCGGAGTCGAAACATCTCGTTTTTAAAAGGGGCGAAGTAAACATCTCGTTTTTAAAAGGGGCGAGTAAGGATCTCGTCCTTTGTTATGAAATTTACCCGAAAAAAAGTCGTTTTTCATTTGACTTTGCGGGCGGATTTTATTATAATGTCAATGAACGTATGCAAGGAGAATATCATGGCAAAGACGATCACAGTCGACGAAGCGCTTGCGCTCGTCAAAGACAACTATAAGATCGCGGTCGGCGACGCAACCGTCGAACCGCAGGGCTTTTTGAGCAATCTGCATAAAATTCTCGACCGCGACAGGGGTTTGAGCATCTGGATGTGCCTCACAATGCGCTCCTATCCCTTCCTCGAGAACCCCGACTACGGCAACCATATCAAGATCAACAGCGTTTTCTTTTCGGGACCCATGCGCGCGGCGCAGGGCGTCTTGAAGACGGTCTCCTATTGCCCGACACACCTGAGAAAGACGGCGATCACCATCTGCGCGGGCGGCGATCCCGACCTCTTCGTCGGCACCTGCACCCCGCCCAACAAGGACGGAAAAATTTCGCTCGGTCTTTCCAACATCTACGACCGCGAAGTCCTGAAGCGGGCAAAGACCGTCGTCATGGAAGTCAATCCCAACATGCCCTTCACGCTCGGCGACGCCGTCATCGACGAGAAGGACGTCGATTACTTTGTCCCCGTCGATTTCCCGATGGTTCAGGACAAAACCGCACCCATCAATGAAAAAGACCGCACCATCGGCGCGTATATTTCCGAACTCATTCACGACGGCGACAATCTTCAGATCGGGATCGGCTCCATTCCCAACTCCGTCGTGCAGTTCCTCGAGACCAAAAAAGATTTGGGGATCCATACCGAACTTTTGAGCGACGGCATCGCCGAACTTGCCAAGAAGGGGGTGGTCAACGGCAGCAAAAAGACCCTCCACAAGGGCAAGATCGTGACGAGCATCGTCCTCGGCACCGACAAGGTCTACGAATTTGTCAACAACAATCCCGACGTTATGGTCATGGATTGCAGCTATTGCAACGCCTATGAGACGCTCGCGAAAAACGATAACCAGGTCTCCATCAACACGACCCTCGAGGTCGACCTCACGGGCCAGTGCTGCAGCGAGAGCCTCGGCTCCAAGCAGTACAGCGGCACGGGCGGACAGATGGACACCGCCATCGGCGCCCAGATGGCGAAGGGCGGCAGGGCGTTCATCGCGCTCTATTCGACGGCGAACGTCAGAACGGGCAACGGCGACGAGCGCGTCGAGATCAGCCGCATTGTCCCCCAGCTCAAGCCGGGCGCGACCGTCTCCCTCTCGAGAAACGACCTTCAATACCTCGTCACCGAGTACGGCATGGTCAACGTGAGAGGACTCTCCGTCGCCGACAGAGCGAAGGCGATCATCTCGATCGCGCACCCCAAGTTCCGCGACGAACTCACCCAAAAAGCGAGAGAGTTGGGACTTATTCAGGACTGAGGAATATCCTTGTCCTCCCGCCGGACGGGCGGTTTATCCCTCCTCATGTCATGTTGAGCGGAGCGAAGCGGAGTCGAAACATCTCGACCTTTGTTCTAAAATACTGCGCGAGGCAAGGTTCCCTTGCCGGAGCGGCACCCCATTTGCCGAACCCCTTCGGCTTATTGTTGTGAAAACGAATAAGAGGACCAACCCATTCAAGGCAAACAGGTCAATTTCCTCGAACGTAAATATTCCCGAAGGGAAGATTTCGTTCGAAACATGTTGTTAAAAAAATCAAGGAGTGTTGATTTATGGAATATCGGTACAGCGAAAGAATGGCAAAGATGAACGGCGCGGCGACGAGAGAGATCTTAAAACTTCTCACCCGTCCCGAGATCATTTCCTTTGCGGGCGGATTCCCCGCGACGCAGTGTCTGCCTCAGAAAGAGGTGCAGGAGATCGCGCATGAACTCTTGAGCGAGGGAAAGGCGACCGCCGTCCTGCAATACGGCACGACCGAGGGCTTTGTTCCCTTCCGCGAAGAGCTCATCAAGTATGTGAAGACCGCGGGCATCGAGAACGTCTCGCTCGACGAGACCCTCGTCATCAGCGGCGGACAGCAGGGGATCGACCTCATGTCCAAAATTTTCCTCGACAAGGGCGACGTCGTCCTCGTCGAGAATCCCACCTACCTCACCGCCCTTCAGATCTTCGACTCCTACCAGGCGAAGATCGTCGGCGTGGACGCAGATGAGAACGGCCTCAAGCTCGATGACCTCGAAGAAAAGATCAAAAAACACCACCCCAAGTTCATTTACGTCGTCTCCACCTTCTCCAACCCGACGGGCAAGACCTATTCGATCGAGAACAGAAAACAGATCGCGGAAATCACCGCAAAATACGGCGTGATGGTCCTCGAGGACGACCCTTACAGCAAGCTCCGCTTCGAGGGCGAGTGGGTCCCGAGTATCAAGAGCTTCGACAAGGCGGGAAACGTCGTGTACCTCACAAGTTTCTCCAAAGTCCTCTCGCCGGGTCTTCGAACGGGCGTCGCCGTCGGCAATAAAGAGGTCATCCGCAAACTCACGATCGGCAAACAGGGCGTGGACGTCACGACTTCCAACCTCTCCCAGCTCATCGTTGCGGAGTACTTGAAGCGCGGCTACCTCTTCCCGAACATCGAAAAGAGCCTTCCCATCTACCGCGAGAGAAAGAACGCGATGATCGCGGCGATCCAAAAATACATGCCCGAGGAGTTCAGCTTCATCAATGCACAGGGCGGACTCTTCATCTGGGGCGGCTTTGACGCGCCCATCGATACGACCAAACTCGCGCCCGAGGCGATCAAGTACGATGTCGCCTATATCCAGGGTCAGGTCTTCTATCCCAATGCGGACGTCACGAATATGATCCGTCTCAACTTCTCGAACGCGACGGTCGAAAAGATCGACCTCGGCATGAGCCACCTCGGCGAAATGTTCAAGAAGGAAATTGCTAAGGCAAAAAAAGCGTAAATACGCTTGAGGAGATAAAGTCATGGAACTTAAAATCATCAGAAGCGAAACCAAAAAGGAAAAGCCCACCGGAAAACTCGGCTTCGGCAAATATTTTACCGACCACATGTTCATCATGGAGTACGACGGCACGAAGTGGACGAATGCCCGCATTCAACCCTTCCAGAACTTGAGCCTCTCTCCCGCAAGCTCGGTGCTGCACTATGCGCAGGGCGTGTTTGAGGGCGCGAAGGCGTACAAGAACAAGAAGGGCGAGATCCGCATGTTCCGTCTCAACGACAATTTGGACAGAATGAACGACTCCGCGGCGCGTCTGTGTATGCCGACCTTCGACAAGAAGTTCGTCTATGACGCGATCAAACAGCTCGTTCTCATCGACGAGGATTGGATCCCGACCGAGGACGGTACCGCCCTCTATATCCGTCCCACGATGATCGCGACGGAGCCCGCGCTCGGCGTCCACGCCTCCAAGACCTACCTCATGTATGTCATCGTCGGCCCCGCGGGCGCATACTACGCGAACGGACTGGCGCCCGTCAAGCTTCTCGTCGAGGAGCACTACACCCGCGCGGCGAAGGGCGGCACGGGCGGACACAAGGTCATCGGCAACTATGCCGCAAGCATGAAGGCGGGCGAAGAGGCGCGCGCGAAGGGCTACGACCAGGCAATGTGGCTGGACGCGAAGTATCACCGCTACGTCGAGGAAGTCGGCGCGATGAACATCTTCTTTGTGATGGACGGAATCGTCTACACTCCCGCGCTCCGCGGCAGTATCCTGCCCGGAATCACCCGCAGAAGTGTCATCGCTCTTTTGCGTTCGCACGGATATAAGGTCCGCGAGTGCAATGTCGACATTCGCAAAGTTGCGGACGCCGCCGAAAAGGGCACCCTGCAAGAGATCTTCGGCACGGGCACGGCGGCGGTCATCTCTCCCGTCGGCGCGTTCGGCTACCGCGGCAAGGAGTACGTCGTCAACGGCGGCGAGATGGGCGACATCAGCAAGAAAATCTACGACGAGCTCACGGGCATTCAGAGCGGCAGATACGAGGATAAGTTCGGCTGGGTAGACATTATAAAATGATTCGAACGAAATCTTTCCTTCGGAAATATTTACGTTCGAAGAAATGAGCTTGTTTGCCTTGATTAAATAACTCTCGCGGTCGCTTTCACAACAATAAGCCGAAGGGGTTCGGCAAATGGGGTGCCGCTCCGGCAAGGGAACCTTGCCTCGCGCAGTGAATTTAGAACAAAGGGCTGCTGTCTGCTCACTTAGGGGATTCCTCGACTACGCTCGGAATGACAACGGGGAAAACGTGTCATCCTGAGCGGAGCGGCGTAGCCGTGAAGTCGAATGGATCCCCCCGGTCGATAGAAAGCTCATAAACTGAAAACATGAATGCGCCGTCCGCAAAAGCGGACGGCGCCGCTTTTTTCTTTAAAAAACGACGTTATTTTACGATATTTTCCACCCTTCTTCTATGAAAAAATGATATTCTGTCATGGTAAAAGAGGTGGATCATGTACGAAAAACGGCTGTGTATCTTAAAACAGATCAGAAAGGGCTTCTCCGCGGACGGCTCTCAGCTCACGGGCGCGGTGTATGCCGAGCGGCTGGGCTCGGAACTCATTTTAACGCCGCGCATTCCCGCGCTCGCACCCATGAAAGAGGGCCGCTATGCGCTCGCCGTCTCGGCAGGGGGAAAAGAATTTGTCCTGGAACTTAGGGGGAACGAGCCGCTTCGCGTGCCTGCGGACTTCTCCATTCGGGACGGATTCTGCGCCCTCGTCTGCTTTGTGCGCGGCGAGGCGGAGCCCATCGCCTTCGGCGCCTGCGGCGGCGCACCTGCCGATTATTCCCGACTTTTAAAGCTGTTTTCGAAAAACGATCCCGCGTTTGTCCCCAAGCCGATAAAGCAAGAGCCTGAGCCTCTTTTAGAAAAAAAATCCGACCCCATCCCGACAAAAGAGGAGAAAAAAATCGAGGAGAGGGACTATGACGACGAGGCAATCGCAGACGTCGACTACTACGGAGACGTTTGGAAAAATTCTGAAAATGCAGACCATGTATGCGAAGATCCGAAAGAAACAGACCCTGCGTGCGCGGGGGATCGTGTATGCGAAAATGAAGCAGACGAGAGCGTGCATCCCTTCGAATCGACCCGCGGAACGCTCGCCTACTATCATGAGATCGCGCCGAAACTGAAGGAAGCGATGCAAAAATACCCCCGCGACGAGCACCTCGAGAGCGTCTTTCCCAATTCCGAATGGGTCAAGGCGGAGAACGGACTCTTGGGGATCGTCTACGCCGAGGGTCAGCCGCGGTATCTCTGCGTCGCCATGAAGACGGAGCCCCCACAAGAAGTCAAGGACGCTTCCATCTTCGTCCCCGCCTCCCCCTACGACGAGGAGGAGGGGTACTATATTGTCTTCCAAGACGCCGACACCGGAGAGTATATTGCCATCGAAGAGGCATAAATTTCGACGAAAATCTTCCTCTGACGCCGGAAAGGCGTTTTGCCTCCATGTCATTCCGAGCATAGTCGAGGAATCCCCTAAGCAAGCGACCAACCGCTTGAACACTTTCATTTCCGCATGACGAACGTTGTTACTTTTTTTACGAATACAAAAAAAGTAACCAAAAAAAATTCCGGGACACTTGCGCTTCGACCTTTCTACTGTTTTTTCCTTGGGTCGCACGAGCGTAGCGAGTATTGTGTCCCGGACCCCGCACCGCTTTTTATTCGGTTTACAGGCATTTCTGTTTTTCCCGATAGAGAATGTAGAAAACACGCAAAAAGCCGTGGAAAAAATTTTCCAAACGGCTTTTTTGTGGCGAACAAACGGATACCATATTTCTATTATAGCAACCTAAAAACGAAAAAAATTGTTTTCAAACGAATGCAGGGTATAGAATTTTTGAACGTCCCGTCGCTTGCTTAGGGGATGTTTCGACTTCGCTCAACATGACATCGCTTTTTATTTTCTCGTCTTCCTGTCATTCCGAGCGCAGTCGAGGAATCCCCTCGGTCGATAGAATGTGAATAAACCAAAAAGCCGTGGGAAAAATTTTCCAAACGGCTTTTTGTTGCGACAAACGGATACCATAATCCATTATAGCACCCTAAAAACGAAAAAAATTGTTTTCAAACGAATGCAGGGTATAAAATTTCTTGAACGTCCCGTCGCTTGCTTAGGGGATTCCCGTTCGATGCGCTCACTTTACTCGCCTACGGCTCGTGAGGCGCGTATAGATTCTCAATAGAACGACGCGCCTTCGACTCCGTGGCTACGTCACTTCGCTCAGAATGACATGCTTTTCACCACTGTCATGTTGAGCGGAGCGTAGCGAAGTCGAAACATCTCGTTCTTTGTTCTAAATTTGCTGCGCGGAGCAGAATCGCCATTCTGCGGCAGCGCTCCCTGTTTGCGCCCCACAGGACGCACATTGTCGTTTGAAACGATGAAGAGGATCAAGTTGTGGGAACTCGGAAGTCTATTTCCTCGACGACAAATATTGCGCGGCAAGATTTTCGTCGAAATTCTATAATTTTGTTGCAAAAACTTTTTTTTGTGTTATAATAGAGTAGAAGGGGAATATAGCCCTTCATCAATTCACGAGGAAAGGACGGATTCGAAAAATGGCATTGACCGAAAACAAGAAAGTACTCTCATTTGTCCGCGAGAGCGCGGAACTTGCCTGCCCCGACCAGATCGTTTGGATCGACGGCAGCAAAAAACAGCTTGATGAACTTCGCGCGGAGGCGGTCCGCACGGGCGAGATGATCAAGCTCAACGAGGAGAAGCTCCCCGGCTGCTACTATCACAGAACGGCGCAGAACGACGTCGCCCGCGTCGAGGATCGCACCTTCATCTGCTGCAAGAACAAAGAGGACGCAGGTCCCATCAACTATTGGATGGATCCCCAAGAGGCGTATCACCTCTGTGGTGAGATCGCCCGCGGCAAGATGAAGGGCAGGACGATGTACGTCATTCCCTATTCGATGGGCATCGTCGGCTCTCCCTTCTCCAAGATCGGCATCGAGGTGACGGACAGCATCTATGTCGTCCTCAACATGGCGATCATGACCCGCGTCGGCACCGAGTGCTACGACTATCTGGGCAAGGACGGCGACTTCATCAAGGGCTTCCACTGCAAGTGCGACGTGGACCCCGAAAAGCGATACATCATGCACTTTCCCGAGGACAATACGATCATTTCGGTCAACTCCGCCTACGGCGGCAACGTCCTTTTGGGCAAGAAGTGCTTCGCGCTCCGCATTGCCTCCTGCCTCGGCAGAGAGGAGGGCTGGATGGCAGAGCACATGCTGATTCTGGGCGTCACCTATCCCGACGGCCACAAGAAATATCTGGCGGCGGCCTTCCCCTCCGCTTGCGGAAAGACCAATCTCGCTATGCTGATCCCCCCCAAGAAGTATCTTGACGCGGGCTACAAGCTCGAGTGCGTGGGCGACGACATCGCCTGGATCCGCGTCGGCAAGGACGGCAGACTCTGGGCGGTCAACCCCGAGAACGGCTTCTTCGGCGTCGCGCCCGGAACCAACGAGAAGAGCAATCCCAACGCGCTCGCCGCGACCAAGAAGGGGGCGATCTTCACGAACGTCGCCATCAACCCCGAGGACAACACCGTCTGGTGGGAGGGACTCACGAAACAGCCCCCCGAAAGGCTCATCGACTGGCTCGGCAACGAGTGGACGAAGGACAGCGGCACAAAGGCCGCCCATCCCAACTCCCGCTTTACGGCTCCCGCCGAGAATTGCCCCTGCCTCTCCGAGGCGTTCTATTCGAAAGAGGGCGTGCCGCTCGATGCGATCGTCTTCGGCGGAAGAAGGGCGACCACGACGCCCCTCGTCTATGAGTCCCGCGATTGGAACCACGGCGTGTTCGTCGGCTCCATCATGAGTTCGGAGACGACGGCAGCCGCAACGGGCGCGGTCGGCGTCTTGCGCCACGACCCCATGGCGATGAAGCCGTTTGCGGGCTATCACATGGCGGACTACTTCGCGCATTGGATCGAGATGGGCAAAAAGATCGCCCATCCGCCCAAGATTTTCAACGTCAACTGGTTCCGCCAGGACAAGGACGGCAACTTCCTCTGGCCGGGATTTGGCGACAATATGCGCGTGCTCGACTGGATCTTCCGCCG
>CANQBW010000022.1 GCA_947589565.1 uncultured Clostridia bacterium
CGTAACGATTCATTCCCGTGTTGACTTTTAAAGAAAACCGAAGGGGCTGTTTGTATTCTTTCGACGCCTTTCTCATGATCTCAAAGCTCTCGCGGGAAGAGACCGTTGCCGTCAATTCATGGGCGGACAAAAAGAGGGCGTCCTCTTCGGAGAGTGGGGGCGTGAGCACGAGAATTTCCTTTCTCACCCCCGCGGTGCGGAGAGAGATCCCCTCCGAGACGGTCGCGACCGCAAAACTGTCGACATGCGGCTCGAGAAGAAGGGAAATACATTCGGCTCCGTGCCCGTAGGCGTCGTCCTTGACGACCGCCATGAGCGGGACTTTCGTCTTCGCGCGGATCGCCCGCAAATTTTTCAGAATTTTCCCCGCGGAAATGACGGCAAGCGTGGATTGCATACCATCATCATACACAAAAAAACGTTTTTACGTTCCCGAGCGCATTATTCCTTATATATAATACGATGGCAGTGTTCGCATTCGACAACTCTGCCGCCCGAGAGCGCCTCCTGCTGTGCGAGCGGGAAGTCCATTCCGCAGATACAGCGGTCGTTCTTGAGGGGCGCGACAACGGGATAGATTTTCTCCTTTCTCTTCGCCTTGTAGTGCGCCAAAATTTCGGGCGGGATCCGCTTCGCGATCCCCTCGAGCCGCGCCGTGATCTCGGCGACTTCCTTCGAACGTCCGTTTTTGACTTCCTTGAACTTTTCGTTATATTCCTTATATTGTTTTTGCATCGCGATCGTCTGCTTTTTCATCTTGCGGAACTCCTCCGTCGCAGACTCGATGTTCTCCGTCAATTTTTGAATCTCCGACTTCAGATAGCGCAGACGGTCGATGAGCGACTGCACGTTCTTCTTATAGAAGCCGATGTCGCCCCCGTTTTCCACCATCTCGTCGAGTTCGGAATATTCCGAAATCGCGCGGTCGATCTCCTCGTACTCCGCCTTGAGCTTTTCGGAAAACGCCTTTAAATCACAGGCGTGCTTATCCTGCGCCTCGAGCTTTTCGCCCGCGCTCTCCATGAATTTCTTCGCCTGCAGAAACTTCTTCCGCTCTTCGGACGAGGAAATTTCCTGTTCGATCTTTCTGAGTTCTCCGTCGACTTCCTGATATTCCAATAAATCCTTCGATATCATCTTCTTTCCTTCCTGATTTGAAATTGATTACAAAAACTTCTTCTCCGCATGATATGCGCAGGGAACCTCAAGCTTTCCGCTCATTCTCTGATAGAATGCGAAAAACCCGTATTCCTCGCTCGCCGCGTGCGTCAAAAGGACGACGTTCATTCCCTTCTCCACCGCAGCCGTGATCAGATGATGTCTCCCCTCCGAGGAGACGATCGTATCCGCACTTTGCTCCTCCGCAAAGGCGAGCGCCTCCGCGTCGAATCCCCCGCCGCAGAAACTTGCGACGCGTCCCACGGGAAAGTCCCCGTAGCTTAAAATTCTCTCGGCGTGCATCGTCTTTCGGATATGAGAGAGAAATTCTCCCATCGTGCAAGGGGGCACGCCGTACACCCTTCCGTATCCCCCGCCCGTGAGGGGCTGCATGATCCGCTCCGCCTTATTTCCGCCGAGCGCCTCCATCAGACTCTCGTCGATCCCTTGGGGCGCGGCGTCCAAATTGAGGTGCGCCGAGATCACCGAAATGCCCGCCCGTGCGCACATGCCGACCGCGGAATCCCCCTCGATCTTTTTAAGAGGCGCATAGATGGCGGGATGATGCGTCACGATGCAGTTTACATTTTCTTCTTTAGCCCTTTTGACTGCCGCCAGAGAGAGGTCGAGGGAGAAGAGAACTCTTTCGATCTCTCCCCCGAAGTCGAGCAAAATGCCGCTGTTGTCGTACGCCCCGTAGCGGGAGATCATCTCCGCCGAGAGGGAAAAGGGCGCAACACCATCGATCGCCTGATAGAGTTCAGTGAGTTTCATTTAAGATCCCCCTCATTGTTTCAAGTCTTTGCTCCAACTTTGAGCGGTTTTCGCCACTCATGTCCTCTCTTTTGAGATAGGACGCTATCTTTTCGCACTCGCAAAGGAGCTTGTTGCAAAAGTCCCTGCCCATTTCCCGCAGATTCTGTTTTCCGAACGCGAGTTCCCGCGCGGTATACTCGCTTCCCCCGTAGTTTTCTCCCGCGATGAGGTCATAAAAATAGCCGTCCGCAAAGAATGTATCGTCCCGTCCGATGTGCGCTCCTCTTTTGACGAGAAACTCTCTCACCTTTTCGGCGTTTTTCATGGGCTGAAAGACGAAGTGTTCGGGAAGATAGCCCTCCTCGAGAATGCGCACGATCTCCTCTCCGCCCAAACCCGCGATGAGAAGGGTGTCCACATCGGGGGGAAGTCCCTTCATGCCGTCTGCAAGGACTGGAACGCACTTGCCCTCTTTTATCTCTCTTTCAAGCAGCTTTTCGGCTTTTTTCAAACTTCCCGCGCTGATGTCGGAGAGGTAGACTTTCTCAAAGAGTCCCTTCTTGAGGGCGAGGCGGGCGCAATAGCCGTGATCGCAGCCGACGTCCGCAAGGACTTTTCCCTTTTTGAGCGCAGAGCAAATTTCCGCAATGCGGTCCATCAGTCGAGGAAGTCCTTGAGCCTTCTGCTTCTCGAGGGATGGCGGAGCTTCCTCAATGCCTTTGCCTCGATCTGGCGAATGCGTTCGCGCGTGACGTTGAACTCCCTGCCGACCTCTTCGAGGGTCCTCGGCTTGCCGTCGTCGATCCCATAGCGAAGACGGAGGACCTTCTCCTCGCGGGGGGTGAGAGTGTCGAGTACGCTCAAAAGCTGTTCTTTGAGCATGATGAAGGCGACCGAATCGCCGGGGGTCTGCGTCTTGTCATCCTCGATGAAGTCGCCGAGGTGGCTGTCCTCTTCCTCGCCGATGGGCGTCTCCAAAGAGACGGGGTCCTGCGCGATCTTTTGGATCTCTCTCACACGCGCGACGTCGATCTCCATCGCCTCGGCGATCTCCTCGGGCGTGGGCTCTCTTCCGTTCTCCTGCAAAAGCATTCGCGAGACGCGGGTCAGACGGTTGATGGTCTCCACCATGTGCACGGGAATGCGGATCGTCCGCGCCTGGTCCGCGATGGCGCGGGTGATGGATTGACGGATCCACCAGGTCGCATAGGTCGAGAATTTGAAGCCCTTCTGGTAGTCGAACTTCTCGACCGCCTTCATGAGCCCCAGATTTCCCTCCTGAATGAGGTCGAGAAAGAGCATTCCCCTTCCCACATACCGCTTTGCGATGGAGACAACGAGCCTCAAGTTCGCCTCCGAGAGACGCTGCTTTGCCGCCTCGTCGCCGTTTTGCATCCGTTTTGCAAGTTCGATCTCCTCGTCCGTGGAAAGAAGGGGCACCCGCCCGATGTCCTTTAAATACATCTTGACGGGATCGTCCAGTCCGATGTCCGAGAGCGCCTGCTCGAAGAGCTCTTTGTCGCGCTCGTCCTCATCGAAGATCATGACCCCGAGCTCGGGCAGACGCTTGTAGAACTGTTCGATCTGCTGGGGGCTCAAGTCGTATTTTTCTAGCTCGTCGATGAGCGCATTCGTCGAAATGCTCCCCTTCATCTTGTAGGGCTCTGCGATCGTTTCGATCATTGTGTTGAGTTGTTGTTCCGTGATCTCCATAGTTACCTCTGCTGCTTCTGTTTTTTCGTGAGCTCGCCGAGAAGCTCCAGATACTCTCTTTTTTCCTCGGCGGATTTTGCTTTTTCATAAGCGGCTCTGCATTCCTCGATCTGATCGGACAGATTCCTCCGTCTGACGGCGAAAACGCAGTCGCGGAAATACTTCTCCGCATGATCGCCGTCCAGTTCGCTGCCCGTCGCAAGATCGAATATGGAATTGACCTCTCCCTCGTCGAGTCCCAGCTCGAAGAGTCCGTTCGGGCTCGGCTTTCCCTTGCTGTCGCACTCCTCCGCGATGTACGAGGCGATCTTTTCCTGCGTCGGATCGCGGAAGATGAGCTGTTCGATGGGGAAATTTTGCGCGTACGGCTTTTGGAAGAGGCAAGCAGCTAAGATAAACCGCTCTGCGATCTTGTCGTCCTTGGAGGAGTCCTCGCGCCGCTCCTCCGGCTCCCTCACGGGCGCCGCCGAGGGCTGTTCGCTGCCCAAATCACTCTTCAGCGCCCCGAGGCTCAAGTTCGTCTCTGCGGAGAGCCGCTTTAAGAGCTCCTCTTTCTCCGCCTCGCTCTCCGATTCGCGAATGGTCGAAAGCGCCTCTTTCACATATTCGCGCCGCCCCTCGGTCGTATTTAAGTCGAACTTTCTCTTTGCGGCGAGCATTCGAAAATCCATGAGCGGCATCGCCTCGTCGAGAAGTTTTCGGTACCCCTCCGCCCCCTGCTCGCGGATGATGTCGTCGGGGTCGGGCCCGTCGGGAAGAGGAACGATCTTGACTTTGAGTCCCTCCCGTTCGGCAAGGCCGAGTCCCCTTAAATTCGCCTTCTGCCCCGCAAAGTCGCCGTCGTAGCTGATATAGATGTTTTCGCTGTAACGCTTGCAGAGGCGCAGCTGTTCCTTCGTGAGGGAAGTCCCCATGCTCGCGACGACGTTTTCAAACCCCGCCTGATAGAGGGAAATGACGTCCATATACCCCTCCACGAGAATGAGATAGGGGATCCCCCCCGCGCGATGGAGCCGCTTGACCAAGTTGATGTTGTAGAGGTTCTTCCGCTTGTCGAAGAGAATGGTGTCCTTGGTGTTCTTGTACTTTGCGCGGTCGGCTTTTTCGAGGAGCCGTCCGCCGAAGGCGATGACCTCGTCCAAATTATTGATGATGGGAATGATGAGCCGCCCCGCCTGCGCATCCCAGAGCCTTCCGCGCTCGCTGCGCACGCAGACGCCGCTTTGCTCCATCTCCTCCGCCGTGTATCCCTTCTGACGAAGATAGTCGGGTAGGGAATCGTAGTCGAGGGAGGCGCCCAGCCCGAATTTTTTCATGATCGAGGGAAGCACCTTTCTCCTCTCCAAGTATTCGAGGTGCGCCTGCGCCTTTCCCGAATAGAGGTTGGCAAGGTAAAACCGCGCGGCGTCCTTCGTGAGAAGGAGAAGCCTGTCCCTCAATTGTTTTCTGCGGCGGACCTCCTCTCGGTTCTGATCGTCGAAGGCGGGCACCTCGAGCCCGACACGCGCTGCGAGAATTTCCACGGCATGGGAAAAGTCGACGTTTTCGTAGTTCTTGACAAAGGCGATCACGTCCCCCGACGTGCCGCAGCCGAAACAGTGATAGAACTGCTCCGCCGCATTGATGGAAAAGGAAGGGGTCTTCTCGTGATGGAAAGGGCAGCACGCCCAATAATTATAGCCCCGACGCTCGAGTTTTATATAGGAGCCGATGACTTCCGTGATGTCGTTCTTTTGCTTTAAAAGGGAAATGAAATCCGCAAACCCGTCCTTCATACGCTCCCCTCCCTCGGCACAAAGAGATTTTTAAAGACGTTGATCGCATAGCGGTCGGTCATCGAGGAGAGGTAGTCGCAGACGACGCGGTCGCAGGGATCGCTCTCGAGAAGATCCCGATACAGCTTGGGAAGCTTCTCGGGGTGTTCCGTAAAATAGTCGTAGAGCTCGCCGAGCATTCTCTCCGCGCTCTCCTGAATGAGCTTGTTCGCCCGCTCATAAACTCTGTGGAACATGAACTGCCTGAGCTCATCGAGAGCCTCTCTCCGCTCCTCGGACATTCGCACATAGGGCTTTTTGTCCGAAGTCTCGAAGATGTCCGTGATCGCCGTGTTGATCCGCGCCGAGGTGTCCTTTCCGAAGAGTTTGACGGCGCGTTCGGGAAGCTCGTCCGCCCGCAGAAATCCCGCGCGGATCGCGTCCTCGATGTCATGATTGATATAGGCGATGCGGTCGGCAAGCGCGACCGCCTCCCCCTCGAGCGTGCAGGGGGAAACACTTCCCGTGTGACGAAGGATCCCGTCCCTGACCTCGTATGTAAGATTGAGTCCCGCGCCGTCCTTTTCGAGCTTGTCCACGACGCGCAGGCTCTGTTCATTGTGTCGGAATCCGCAAGGAGCGAGTTTATTCAAGACCCGCTCGCCGACATGCCCGAAGGGCGTATGCCCCAAATCGTGTCCGAGGGCGATCGCCTCCGCAAGGTCCTCGTTGAGTGAGAGACAGCGCGCAAGCGAACGGGCGATCTGGCTGACGTCGAGCGTATGGGTGAGCCGCGACATGTAGTGATCCCCGTCCGGCGCGAAAAAGACCTGCGTCTTGTTCTTGAGTCTTAAAAAAGACTTCGAATAGATAATGCGGTCCCTGTCGCGCTGAAAATCGGTGCGCATGGAACAGGAAGTCTCCTCTTTTGCTCTGCCCCTGCTATCGACCGATTTTTTCGCAAATTCCGATAAGAATTGCTCCTCTTTCAAGTACGTCTTCTCTTTCATCATGACCATTTTATTATTTCGACGAAAGAGAACAAAACTCCTTTGAAATTTATAAAAATTTTCCAAACCAAGCAAAATTTCTTTTGTTTTATAAAATTATCTGATGATTTTCCGTAATTTTAAATACTATGTCAGACATACTATTGCGAATTATGTCAGACATAGTATTGATTATGTCTGACATAGATATTAGTATGTGTGACATAATACTATGCAAAACCCCGAAAAACGCAAAATCGGGGGCCTTTTTCAAGGTCCCCGACTTTTTTGCCGCTTTTTCGTCCTCTACCCTCTCCATCCTCCGTTGATGGGGATGATTTGCCCCGTAATATACCTCTGAAGGGACAAAAAGTGGACAATTTCGGCCACTTCTTCGCTTGTTCCGTATCTTCCGAGGGGAATTTCCTCTTCAAGCGCCTTTTTCTCCTCTTTTGAGAGAAAAGCGTTCATTTTTGTGTCGATCACGCCCGGAGAGACGCAGTTTACGACCACATTCATGGTTGCAAGCTCCCTTGCGACCGCCTTTGTGAACGCCATGATCGCCCCTTTCGAGGCAGAATAGGCGCTTTCGCAGCTCCCTCCCGTCTCACCCCAGACAGAACCGATATTGATGATGCTTCCCTCACTTTCCATGAGCTTTTTTGCGGCATATTTGGTCATAAGAAAGGTTCCGCCCGCATTGACGTCCAAAACCCTCCTCCATTCCTCCCAGGTCGTGTCCTGTACCTGCCGATAGAGGTCGATTCCCGCATTGTTGACGAGAACATCCAGCCGTTCCATGCCTTCGAGCAGCGCTTTGACCTCCTCCTCTTTGGAGACGTCCATCTTGACAAACTTTACGGCAGGAAGCTGCTTTCTTGCCTCCTCCGCGTCGGCTTCGCTGTGACAATAGGTCGCCGTCACCTCCGAGCCTTCCTTCAAAAACCGCTCGCAACACTTTCGCCCGATCCCGCGCGTGCCGCCCGTAATTAAGACCTTTCTGCCCATCCTTCTTTCCTCCAGATTCCTTCGATCCTTTTCGCCGTCTCTTCCGCCGTTCCGCTTGCCTCGATGATCACGTCCGCCGCCCCCTCATAGAGGGCACTTCTCTCTCGCATGAGTTCCCCGAGCTTCTTCCGCATGTTCCCGCGAAGAAGGGGTCGATCGTCCGTCTCCTTCAGCCGTTCATAGAGGGTCTCCTCGCTCGCGCGAAGATAAAAGAGCTTTCCGCCGCCTTTGAGAAGGGAGACGTTCTCTTCGTCGAGCACGACCCCGCCCCCCGTCGCAATCACGGCGTTTTTTCGCGTGCTCTCAACTTTGACGACCTCTTTTTCGCACCGGCGGAATTTTTCCCGTCCCATTATTTCGATAATCATCGAAATATCCCCAAAGAGGGTTTGAATGCGCTCATCCGTGTCGACAAAGTCTGTTTTGAGCCGTTCGGACAAAAGTTTGCCGACGGTCGTCTTTCCGCTCCCCGGAGATCCGATCAGGACGAGGTTCATTTCAGAAAACTCTCCACGGCGAGAAGGTAGGACTTCTTGCCGAACCCGAAAATCGTACCTCTGCAGACGGCGCTGAGAACCGAGCGGCTCCGAAATTCCTCTCTTGCGCAGAGGTTGCTCATGTGGACTTCGACGACGGGGATCTTCGTCGCCGCGATCGCATCGCGAAGGGCGTAGGAGTAGTGCGCGTATGCGCCCGGATTGAGAACGATCCCGTCAAATCCGCTCGCCGTTCCAATTTTGCGGCAGAGTTCCCCCTCGATGTCCGACTGAAAAAACTCAACTTCCGCGCCGCGACTTAAAGCAAAAGTTTCGATCTCCCGGTTGATCTCCTCTAAGCTCTCGCTCCCGTAGATCTCGGGCTCCCGCTTTCCCGTCAAATTCAGATTGACGCCGTTGACAATTAAAATTTTCATTTTGTTTCCTCCGAGTATTTTCGAAAAAACGTCTCTCCCTCTTTTAAGGAAGGATTTCTTCCAAGAAAGAGACAGTCGCTCAAGTAGGCTTGGTAGAAGAGCATGGCCTCTCCGTTCAATGTGTTTGCGCCCCGCTTTTCCGCCTCTTTCAAAAAGGCGGACTGCTTAGGCGAATAGATGAGGTCGATCGCCCACCCTACTCCCCTTGCCGAGAAGGGCTGCTCCCCTTTGTCCGTTTTAACGAGGGGAAGTTCTCCCACCGTGTCGTTCATTCCGACGCCCGTACAGTTGACGACAAGATCATATTTCTTATCGTCCATCTTCAAGAGCGGCGTAAAGCCGCCCAAATCGTCGTAGACTTCCGCAAGCTGCTGCGGATACTTCCCGTAGAGGGAGACCTTCGCGCCCAGCTCCTTGAGCTTTTCGACGCAGCTTCTTCCCGCGCCGCCTGCGCCGAGGACGAGCGCACTCTTCCCCGCAACGGGGACGCCCGCCGAAGAAAGCATGTAGGAAAAGCCGTCATAGTCCGTGTTAAATCCCCTTCTGTCCTTAGAGAGGACGGTGTTCACGCTCTTCAAGCGCTCCGCGATTCCCTCAATTGTCGTTAAGTGCGAAAGGATCATTCGTTTGTAAGGCATGGTGACATGAAAGCCGTCGTACTCCGAAAAAATCTTTTCGATCTCCTCCTCGAAGCGCTCGGGCGGAACCGACCGCCTGTCATAGCGGATTTCTTTTCCGAAAGCAGAAAAGAGAAAGGAGTGCATCGCGGGACTTATCGAACCAGAGACGTCCCTTCCGACAACCGCAAGTTTCAAAGCTTTTTCATCTCCCCAAGTATTTTCTCCGCATATTCCTCGAAGGGAATCTCGATTTTGCGAAACTCCCCCACATCTGTGACGATAACAAGTCCTATTTTTCCGCCCATGTTTTTCTTGTCGCAAAGAGCTGCCGAGAGCTCGGACTTTGTCATGGAAATTTGTTTCATTTCTCCGAGCGCAAGGAAGATGAGCTCCTTCAGACGCTCTGCAAACTCCTCATTCAGCCCGAAAGATTTTGCGAAAACAAGTTCGAGGGCGAGCCCGTAGAGGACGCTTTTCCCGTGATCAAGCCCGTTCCCGCTCATTTCGAGGGCGTGCGCCGTCGTGTGCCCCAAATTCAGGCACACTCTCTTTCCCCTGTCGAAGGGGTCCTCTTTCACGATTCGAGACTTGAATTGAACGCACAGAGGGACCGCCTCTTTCAGAAAATCCAAATCGGTGAGCCTCTGCCGATTCTCCCAAAGGAGAGAGAAAAGCTCCTTTTCGAGCGCGGCGCACTTGACGATCTCCCCGAGCCCGCAGACGAGTTCCCTCTTTGGAAGAGTCTCCAAAAACAGAGGGGAAATGTATATTTTTTCGGGGGGATAAAAGCTTCCCAGCAGATTTTTGACGCCCAAAAAGTTGATCGCCGTCTTTCCGCCGACACAGGCGTCCGCCTGCGCCAAGAGAGATGTGGGGACAAGCACATGGGAAATTCCGCGCATATAGAGGCTTGCAGCGAGTCCTCCCACGTCCGTCACGACGCCGCCGCCCATGCAGATGAGAAGAGAATCCCTCCCCATCTTCGCCTTCGCCATTTCTTCAAGAAGGGAAAACAAGGTCTCCTTCGTCTTACCCTTCTCCCCCGCGGGCATCGCAAAGAAGGGAAGAGCAAAGTTTCCATAGAGGGAGAGGACAGTTTCATCGGTGAAGAGAAAGGCGCTTTTTATAGAAATCTCGTCGAAAATTTGCTCCGGGGTGTCGCGGAAGAGAATTTCAGAGAAGTTTTTCATACCGCTCCTTCCATTCGGACAGCGTATCGCCGCCGAGACGCTCGGAGACCGCCTCAAGAAGAACGGTCGCGAGGACATTTTCCAAAATCACTTCGCAGGCGGTCACGGCGCAGACGTCCGCCCGCTCGCTCGCACCGAGGGCGGGCGTTTTCGTCTGCATGTCGATGGTTTTGAGCCCCCTCTTCAACGTGGGGATCGGCTTCATCGCGGCGCGGACGACGATCTCTTCGCCGTTCGTCATGCCGCCCTCGATGCCTCCCGCGCGGTTGGTTTTTCGGAAAGGTTTTCCCTCTTTCCAGAAAATTTCGTCCTGCACGCAGCTTCCCATTTTCTCGCTCGCCGAAAAGCCCAGCCCGAACTCGACGCCCTTGATCGCCTGAACGCTCATGAGGGCGAACGCAATTTTCGCATCAAGTTTTTGGGACGCCGACATACAGCTCCCGAATCCCGCCTTGAGCTTTGCTGCGCGAAGTTCGACGATTCCGCCGAGGGTATCTCCCCTCTCTTCTGCGCTTTGAATGAGTTTGACCGCCTCTTTCTCCGCTTCTTTCTCGGACATTCCGAGAAGGGTTCCCCGCCGCTTTTCGATCTCGTCAAAGGGAATTTCTCCTTCGCAAGAAATAGTCCCAACAGAGCGCACAAAGCCCGTCACGCGGATCCCCAGTTCTTCGAGAAATTGCTTGCAGAGAGCGCCGACGGCAGTCCTGATCGCGGTCTCCCGCGCCGAGGCGCGTTCGGAGAGGGTGCGGGCGTCATCGATAAGAAATTTTTGCATTCCCGCAAGGTCGGCATGTCCCGGACGGGGCCGAGAAAGAGGTCTTTTCTCCTCCCCCGCATAGACCTTCTCCCAAAAGTCTTGATTTTTGATCCAAAGGGTGACGGGACTTCCGGTCGTCTCTCCCGCAAACACGCCTGTGAGAAATTCGACGCGGTCCTTTTCGATTTGCTGCCGCGCTCCCCTTCCGAAGCCGCCGCTGCGGCGGGCAAGCTCCAAATTGATCTTCTCAAGATCGACTTTGAGTCCCGCGGGGAGTCCCTCGACGATGGCGCAGAGCCCCTTTCCGTGCGATTCCCCCGCCGTCAGAATTTTCATAAGTTCTCTCTCGCCTCCACTCGATAGTTTCCATCCTTGACGGTCACGATGACGTCTCCCAACTCGTCCGTGCGGTAGATCGCATCCTCGCCGCAGACCTTTCCGATGCGCTCGATCGTCTCCGCGCGGGGAAAGTGATAGGAGTTCCCTTCGCCGCATTCGAGAAAACAGGCGCGGGGACTGAGTAAACTCAGCCATTCCTCGGCAGAACTCTCCGCCGAACCGTGATGGGCAACCTTCAGAAAATCGATGTCTTCAAGGTCCACAACTTTTTCTCCCGCGTTGAAGATGTTGCTGTCCGCTTGGTACTCCCGCAAAAGCCGCCTCTCGCGGGAGGCTTCGATATCTCCCGAAAAGAGTGCACGGGTCCCGCAACAGCTCAGATAGAGCACCGCGGAGGAATTATTGTGATCGGTCTCTCCCTCCGCAAAGGGGGAGAGGCAGACAAAATACCCGTCCGCACAGTCGATCGTCGAATAGCGGGTGAGCGTCTCCGTGGCGCAGCCCTCGCTTTCGATCGTCTTGAGCAGACGGGTATAATCGTTGTCCTCGGATGAGACAGCGGGCAGATAAAAGCGATCTACCTTAAAAATGTCGATCAATTCCGAAAATCCGCCGTAGTGGTCGGAGTCGGCATGGGTCAGGATCATGTTGATCTCTTTCGCCTTCAGGCTCTTGAGGTAGCGGATCAAATGATTCTCCTCGTTGAATTTGCCGGCGCCCGCGTCGATCACATAGACGCTGCCGTCCGAAAATTCCACGATCTCGCAATCGCCCTGTCCGACATTCAGAAAGTGCAATCTCACTTCTCCCTTTTCGATTTCGGGAATGGCGTAGGCGGACATCCATCCTCTCGGCGGGATCAAAAAGGCGACGGTCGAGATGACCGCCAGAAAGAGGGCGATCCCCGCCGTGACAAAATACCGTTTGAATCTTTTGAGATGGAGATGACGTTTCATTTTCTTCTCTTGCGCTTGAGCGTGCGGCGCTTCTCCTCGATGGCTTTATTCAGCGCCTCGATGCCCCGCTTGCCCTCGGCATAGCCGATCTCATACATGCGATTCAACCCCTCACGGCTGACGTCCGTCGCACGGAACCCCTTCAGGTTGGGACGGAAGAGAAAATCCGCGCTCTCGATCCCGCGGCTCTTGCAGTCGGGCTTGTACTTGACGGGCGTCATCATGGAGATCGCCGTCCCGAACAGCCTTGAAAGCTTGCTCTTTTCTTCCTCGGGCGTCTCGTAGGCGGAGAGATCCACCCCGATCACAAAGTCCGCGCCCATGTCCTTACAGACGTCGCAGGGGATAGAATTGGTGAACGCGCCGTCGTAGAGTTTCCTTCCGTCGATCTCCACGCCGCGGAAATAGGGCGGGATCGCCGAAGAGGCGGCAAGTGCCCGCGCGATCTTTCCGTGATTTAAGAGGACGCCCTCGCCCGTCTCGCCGTCCGTCGCCCATGCGGCGAAGGGAATGGGCAGAGAGTCAAAGTCGCCCTCGATATATCTGCTCAAGAAATTTTCCGCAAAGGCGGGGTCGGAAAATGGATTGAGTCCCTTGGAGAACTCGCGCTTGGTCACTCCTCCGATGATCTTGACCATGTCGTCGGAGGTGTAGCCCTTTGCATACATTGCGCCCGCGATGGACCCGATGGAGGTCCCCGTCACATAGGAAAAGCGGAAACCCTCCTCCTCGAGGGCTTTCAAAACGCCCAAATGCGCCATTCCCTTTGCGCCGCCGCTGCCGAAGGCAATGCCCAAAGTCAGCTCCCTGCGGCGTGAAAAGAGTTGTGCGATCCTTTCGAAAAATCCCATTTTCCCTCCGTTTTTCGACCCCATCCTGCACTTTTGACAAAACCCGCCGACGAATCAGCGGGTTTTTAAGGCATAGCCTCAATCTGTTTCGTAAATGACGCTGACGGGCCCCCGATTGTCCTGCTCGATCCGCATGTCCGCGCCGAAGACTCCCATCTTGACGGGAACATCTTTCGAGCGAAGGTGCGCCGCAGCCGCTTCGTAGAGCTCTTTGGCTCTCTCGGGCTGCTCCGCTTCGGTGAAGGAAGGTCTGTTCCCATGGCTGCAGTCGCCGTACAGCGTAAACTGCGAGACGAGGAGAACTTCTCCCTTGACGTCGCGCACGGACAGGTTCATCTTTCCCGCATCGTCCTCAAACACGCGCAAATTGGCGAGCTTTTCGGCGCATTTTAAGGCATTTTCCAAAGAATCCCCCCTCTTTACGCCGAAATAGACGACAAGCCCGAAACTTATCTCCGAGACGATCTCGCCGTCCACCGAGAGCCTTGCGCGGTTGACCCTTTGCGCAAGAAATTTCACCTTACACTCTCGACATGTATTCGCCGGTGCGGGTGTCGATGCGGATCGTGTCGCCCTCTTCGACGAACATGGGGACCTGGAAGGTTGCGCCCGTCTCGACTTTCGCAGCCTTGGTGACGTTGGTCGCGGTGTTGCCTTTGACGCCCGGTTCCGCCTCGATGACTTTGAGTTCGACGAAGTTTTCGGGCTCCACCGAGAACGCCTTGTCATAGAGGAAACGCACGGTGACCGTGTCGTTCTCGCGGATATACTTGAGCGCGTCCTCGACCTGGGACCGGTTGAGAGGGGTCATGTTGAACTCCTCGTCCATGAAGTAGTAAAATTCGCCGTCGTTGTAGGAATAGGTCATCTTCTTGGTCTCGACCTGCGCCGTCTCGAGCTTTGCGGTCGGGTTGAAGGTCTCATCCGAGAGAACTTGTCCCGTGACCACATTCTTGAGCGTGGTTCTGACAAACGCCGCGCCCTTTCCGGGCTTTACATGCTGGAACTCCGTCACGGTATAGACGCCGCTCTTATATTCGAAGGTTGTCCCCTTTCTGATGTCTCCCGCCAATATCTGTGCCATAACTTTCTTCTCCTTTCAGTTTACAAAATTATTAAGTTTCTATCCGTCTTGTGCATAAAGGAGTGCGTTCTGCCGTCCTTCATGTAGCAGCTGTCCTCGATGCGGATCCCATACTCGCCCGCAAGGTAGACGCCCGGCTCGTCGGAAAAGACCATGCCGTTTTCGATGACCTCGTCGCTCTTCGGCGTAAGGCGGGGGAACTCGTGGATCAGGAGTCCGATGCCGTGTCCCAAAGAGTGGGTGAAGTACTTGTCGAGCCCCGCAGCCCTCAAAGAAGCGCGGGCGATCTCGTCCGCCTCCCGTCCCGTCATGCCCGCGACGAGCTTTTCCTTGACAAGTTCATGCGCCTTGAGAACTTCCGCATACGCCTTTTTGAACTCGCCGTGCTTTCCGTCGTCGCCGTAGAGGAAGGTGCGCGTGCAGTCCGAGCAATATCCCTTGACCTTGCAGCCGAAATCGATGAGGACGATGTCGCCGAACTTGAGCTTGCTGTCCCCCGTCTCATGGTGGGGAACGCTGCCGTTGGGCCCGAAGGCGAGAATGGTCGCAAAGGAGGGACAATCCGCCCCGAACTTGTGCATCTCATACTCGAGAAGGGCGTTTGCGTCCCGCTCCGTCATGCCCTCTTTGAGTTGAGGCATGAGCGCAAGGAGTGCGTCCTCCGCGATGTCGCAGGCGTTCTGAAGAAGGGAAAGTTCCTCGTCCGTCTTGATGAGCATCGCAGCTTTGAGCGCCGGCATACAGTCCTTGAGCTGTAAGCCCATACTTTTCAGCGCCTCTGCACGCTCCAGATCGGTATAGGGATAGGGAACGCCGATGGTGTGATACTTTTTTAAGAGCTCGTTGGCAGTTATGATCGTGCCCTCGACCGCCTCGACGCAGGTGCCCCTCAAAGCCTTTTCCGCCGCCTCGAAATAGCGAAGATCGACGATAAACTTGCAGCTTTCCCCGTCGAGAATGATGCAACCGTCCGTCGCATAGTACCCCGAAAGGTATCTGCGGATAAAATCGGACTCGATGTAGAGCGCGTCAACGCCCGCTTGTTGATAAATACGTAATAATTTTTCGTTTAACATACCGCAATTATACCAAAATTTTCCGTTCAAGTCAATGGTTTTTTATGTATTTTTCTCCGACATTGACAAATAGACCGTCTTCATGTACTTTGCGTCCCGCGTCTGGGTGCCTGCGGACTCGCAGATCACATAGGGCTTTAAGGAGAGTTTCAAAAGCGCCTCCGCGAGGGGTTCAAATTCGGGGCCGAAGGTCTCGTCGTCAAAAGTGAGGTGACGGATCTCCCCCTTTGCCCCATATTGAATTTTGGAGAAGTGCACATGAAAGTGTTCCATGCGCGCAAAGCCGAGGCGGTCGATCATGTACGAGAGCCTGTCTTCATAGTCCCGCGCCGTCTTCAGAGAGCCCCCTTCCCGCGCGTTGACATGCCCGAAATCGATACATGGGGTAAAGATCTCATCGACCAGACATATTTCCGCGATCTCCTCGATGGTGCCGATCTGGGCGAGTTTTCCCATCGTCTCGGGACAGAACATAAGATCCTGATATCCGTTCAGATAGAGGTAGTCGCGCAGAATTTTCACGCGGTCGAGGGTGCGGGAAAAGGCGATGGTCCTTGTATCCTTCCCCTGCGTTGCGGGATGGAAGACGACCCGCCTTCCCCCCATCTCTTTGATCGCCTTCGCGGTGGAGAGCACATATTCATAGGACTTTGCCGCCATCTCGTCGTCGGGATTGGCGAAGTTGATGAAATAGGGCGCATGGGCGGAAATTTCAACGCTCTGCTTTTCAAAAGCTTTTTTGATTGCATTTGCGGTCTGCTCGCTCATCCGGACGCCGCGTCCGAAGGAGTACTCAAAGCAGTCCAAACCGTTCTCCTTCACAAACTCCGCGGACTCCTCCGTCCTCTCATAGCCCGCCGCATAGAACGCCTCACAGTTGCCGCTCGGTCCGAATTTTATCATTTGCAGAATCTCTCCTTGTCTTTTTGAAGCTGTATTTGAAGTTCCTCCGGAGAGGAAAACCTTTGGATGGGTCTCAAAAACTCGGTGGGATAGACGCGCACCGTCCTGCCGTAGAGGTCCCCCTCGAAGCCGACAAGATGCGCCTCGATCTTTCGCTCCCCGACGCCGAAGGTGGGACGTGCGCCGAAATTTATGATGGACGGGAAGTTCCCCCTCTCCGTCGCAGTCCACCCGCCGTAGACGCCGTCGGGCGGAAGCAATTTGTGAGACGGAACGGCGAGATTGAGCGTCGGAAAGCCGTACTTTCTCCCCTCCGCCCGTCCGTGCTCGACCTCTCCCAGGATAAAATAGGCGCTCTCGTAAAAATTTTCCGTCTCAAGGCAGGCGTTGAGAAGGGATAGTTCCCCTTTTAAGAGGTGTTCCTTGCAAGAAGAAGTCGCAATTTTTCCGTCTTCCGTCCTTTTTACCGCGGGTACGACCTCGACGGGACAGGGCGCGAGCTCCTTTAAAAGCGCGGAATTTCCCTTTGCTCCCCTTCCGAAGCGGAAATCCTCTCCGCAGACGATGATTTCGGGATCGACGCGCAAAAAGAGGAGCTTGCAGAACTCTTCCGCGGACAGATTTTGAAACTCGTTCGTAAATTCCCATTCGATTAAATAGTCGATCTTCGCGCAGTCGAAGAGAAACTCCCGCTCCCTCTTTGTAAAGAGGGCAGAGCCCTTGCCGCCGAAGATGGTCGTGATAGCGACGGGAAGTCCCTTTTTTGCCCGCTCCAAAAGGGCGCGGTGCCCCAAATGCAGCCCGTCGAAGCCGCCGAGCAGAAGGGTGCACGGCTCCGCGATTTTATCCCCCTCTTTAAGGATCAGCATAATTTCTTCTCCGTCCGAACAAGTCCGTCCTTGACGGCGGCGATCCCGTAAAATTCCCCGCCGCGGTAGAGCTTGTACTCTCCGTCCGCTCTTTCACAGGGAATTTGCAGCCCATGGTAGAGCCTTTCATCGGAAATTTCGAGGACCGGAAGGGGCAGGACCTCCTCGGTGGGAATGATAAAGTCCTGAAAATTTTCTTTCGTCAATTTTTCGAGAGGAACTGCGGTTTGAAGATCGAAGACGCCGCTTTGCGTCCTTCTCAGGGCGCTCATATATCCATTCGTTCCGAGTTTCTCCGCAAGGTCCCGCGCGAGCGCACGAATGTAGGTTCCCCCGCCGCACTCGATCTCAAAGGAAAATTCGTCGGGCGCCGTTCGTTCAAGGAGCCGAAAATCATAAATTTCGACCCGCCGAGGCGCAAGGTAGACCTTTTCCCCCTGCCGCGCCAGCTCGTAACTCCGCTTGCCGTTGACGAATTTTGCGCTGAAGATGGGCGGGATCTGCTCGATCTTGCCCGTCAGTTCGGGCAAAACCCGCTCGATCTGCTCCTCTTTGGGGACTTCTCCGCCGAAGACGAGTTCCCCCTCGCGGTCGAGGGTAGGCGACGTCACGCCGAAGCGAAATTTGGCAAGATAGCGCTTCTTTTTCTCCAAAAATCGGTCGAAGAGCCGCGTTGCGTTGCCGATCCCGACGGGGAGCACGCCCGAGGCGTAGGGGTCGAGGGTTCCCATATGTCCGCAGGGGCATTTGACAAGGGCTTTGATGCGGTTGACGACATATGCGGAGGTGTCCCCCTCGCGCTTGTCGATGTTTAAAAACCCCGTCATGCGCCCCCCAATCTCTGTAGGACGACGTAGGAGAGTTTGTCGAGAATTTCCTCAATCTCGCCGAAGAACA
This sequence comes from uncultured Clostridia bacterium, assembly GCA_947589565.1. Taxonomy (GTDB): domain Bacteria; phylum Bacillota; class Clostridia; order Christensenellales; family Borkfalkiaceae; genus Gallimonas. The sequence goes on from CANQBW010000022.1 coordinate 17,834, forward strand.
TGCAGCCGGAGGCGAGGACATGTCCCCCGCCGCCGTAGACGGCGGCGACTTCGTTGACGTTGACCTTTCCCTTGGAGCGGAAAGAAGCCTTGTACTGTCCCCTCTTCACTTCGAGGATACAGACGCTGACCTCGACCGTGTCGATCGTGAGGGCGAAGTCCACCAATCCCTCGGTTGCGTCCTGCTTGAGGCCGTATTTTTTGAGAACATTCTCGGGAACGAGCGCGACGGCGAGTCTGTCCCCATGGAAAAAGCGGAGACGGGACAGCGTTTCCAGATACATTTGGGCGCGCGCCTTGCTCTGGCGGCGGAAGGTCTCGTATGTAATTTGATTGACGTCCGCGCCCCCATCTGCGAGCACCGCCGCCGTGCGGAAGGCATTTCCGCGCACATCGCCGTGCGTAAATCCTCCCGAATCTGTGACGAGCCCCGTCATGAGGGCAGTTGCGATCTCTCCCGTAAGAGGGACTCCCATCTCCGTCAGAATCGCCGCAACATTCTCGCAGTTGCTCGAATTTTCGCAGACATAGTTGTATTTGCAGAACTTTGTATTGGAAATATGGTGATCGATATTGACCGAAAGGGCGCCTTTCTTGACCCCCGAAAGAAAGCTCTTCTGCGCGTCGCCGAGGCGGGTCACGTCGCTCGCGTCCACGGAGACACAGCACTCCGCATCAAATGTGGGGCGGGGCAGAATACAATCGATATCCTTCAAATAGGAAAATTTTGCGGGAATTTCGCCGTCGATGACGACCTGGCTTTTGATTTTTTGCAACAAAAAAGCGCGATGGAGCGCAAGTGCGCTCCCGATCGCATCACCGTCGGGGCGCGTATGCGTGAAGATCACCGCGCTTTTGATTTTTCGGAAAACTTCTGCGATCTCTGAAACCGTGTTCATTCGCCGTCTCCATCATGATTTAATTTTTCGAACAGGGCGTCCATCTTCGAGCCGTACTCCATGCTCGAATCCTCCAAGAATGTGAGCGCGGGAACGGTGCGCATCGCCATGACCTTTGCAAGTTCGCGGCGGATAAAGCCCGCGTTTTCCTTTAAGATCCGAAAACTCTCCGTCTGCTCTTCCTTGCTCGAGCCGTAGATGCTGACGTAAATTTTCGCGGTCTTGAGGTCGGGGGCGACGTCCGCCTCCGTCACGCTGATGAGCCCCTTGAGTTCGGGCTCCCGGTCCTTTAAAGGACCTGCTATAATGCGGGAAATTTCCCGCTGGTATTCGCTCTTCAGGCGGTCTGTTCTCGCCGGTTTCATGCTTTGATCTCCTCAATCATATAGCATTCGATAAAATCGCCGATTTTAATCTCATTGAAGCCCTCGATCGCGCAGCCGCATTCGAAGCCGCCCGAGACTTCCTTCGCGTCGTCCTTGAACCGCTTGAGCTGCTTGACGCCGCCCTCGACGATCATGATGTTGTCGCGGTAAATTCTGAGTTTTCCGCCGCGAACAAGTTTTCCCTCCGTGACATAGCAACCCGCGACGGTGCCGACGCCCGTGATGTTGAAGGTCTGCTTGACCTCCGCCTTTCCCATATACACCTCGTGGTACTTGGGCGCAAGCATTCCCTTGAGGGCGGCCTTGACGTCGTCGATGAGCTCATAGATGATGCGGTAGCTTCTGACATCCACCTTGCTGCGCTCTGCGAGCGTCTTTGCCTTGCTGTCGGGACGCACGTTGAAGCCGATGATGATCGCATTCGCGGAATCGGCGAGCATGACGTCGCTCTCGTTGACGGCTCCCGCCGCCGCATGGATGACTTTGACCTTGACTTCCTCGTTCGAAAGCTCTTCGAGGCTCGCCTTGACCGCCTCGACGGAACCCTGCACGTCTCCCTTGACGATGACATTGAGCTCCTTCATGCCCTCGCTGACCTGCGCGAACACGTCGTCGAGGGTGACTTTGGAGGTCTCCTTGATCATGGATTCGCGCTGCTTGTTCTTGCGTTCCTCCAAAACTTGCTTCATGAGGCTCTGTTCGACGGCAAAGATGGTGTCGCCTGCGTTGGGGACGTCCTCGAGTCCGAGGACGGAGACCGCCGTGGAGGGGCCCGCCTCCTTGACCGTTCTGCCCTTGTCGTCGATCATGGCGCGGACTTTTCCCATCGTGGTGCCCGAAATGAGGTTGTCGCCCGTATGCAGGGTGCCGTTCTGGACAAGCACGCTCGCGACGGGGCCCTTGCCCTTGTCGATCCGCGCCTCGATGATGACGCCCTTCGCCTTGCGGGTGGGATCCGCCTTGAGCTCCTGCATTTCCGCAACCAGATAGATGTTTTCGAGCAGATCTTTGATCCCCTCTCCCGTCTTTGCGGACAGGGGAACGATGATGACATCGCCGCCCCACTCCTCGGGCACGAGGTTCTCCTTCATGAGTCCCTGCTTGACCTTGTCGGGATCGGCGTGCGGTTTATCCATCTTGTTCATGGCGACGATGATGGGCACATTCGCAGCCTTTGCATGGTTGATCGCCTCGACGGTCTGGGGCATGATGCCGTCGTCCGCCGCGACGACGAGGACGACGATGTCCGTCACCTGTGCGCCGCGTGCCCGCATTGCCGTGAACGCCGCATGGCCGGGCGTATCGATGAATGTGATCTTTTTGTCGTTTTCGAAGGTGACCGTGTAGGCGCCGATGCTCTGCGTGATCCCGCCCGCCTCGCCCGCGGTGACGTTCGTCTTGCGGATGGCGTCGAGAAGGCTCGTCTTGCCGTGGTCGACGTGCCCCATCACCGTGACGACGGGGGCACGGGGGACGAGATTTTCGCTCACATCTTCGCCGTGCTCTTTTAAGAGCGCGTCCTCAGCGGTCGCCTCCGGCTTGTATTCGAGGTCGATCCCGAGTTCAAGCGCGATGAATGCCGCGTTGTCGTAGTCGATCGACTCGTTGACCGTCTTCATGACGCCCTCGCGGAAGAGGCGCTTGGTGATCTCCACCGCCGAAATGCCGAGCTTTTCGGAGAGCATTTTGATGGGAATTTCCTTGCTTGTGACGACCGCATGGTCGATTTTGATGACCTGGGTCTCTTTTTTGACGCCCTTCTTCGCAAATCTTGCCTTTCTGTAGCCGCTCTTGTCCTCGTCGAAGTCGCCGACCGTCGCGCCCTGGCGCTTCTGGAGCGCACGCTTGCTCTCGGGCTTTTTCTCGAAATAGGTCTTTTCGAACTTTTTGGGACTCTCGCGGCGCGGCGCGGGCGGAGGCGTCTGCGGTGCGGGGCGGGCGGGACGCATTCCCAACCCTCCCGAAGGTCTTGCTCCTGCAGGTCTCGTTCCCGCGGGCGCGGGACGAAGTCCCCCCTGCGGTCTTTGACCGGGAGCCGGTCTGTCGGGACGGAAGGTGGGACGGGGAGGACGGTCCGAAGGACGCGTCTCGCTACGGTATGTGGGATTGGGACGGGGGGCAGCGGGTCTCTGCTCGGAAGTACGCACGTCCGAAGGACGGCTCTCCCTGCGGGGCTCTCTCTCTTTTAAGGGCGCACTCTGCAAAGAGGGTTCCGTTTTTTGAGATTCCTCTCTCTTTTCTGCGACCCGTTCCTTAAGTTTGGGCTCCTCTTTCTCGGGAACAGCTTTTGCGGCCTCCTCGGCGCGGGATTCCTCCGCCTTTTTGGACTCCTCCTCGATCCGCTGCTGCTCCTCGAGCGCGCGCTGCTCTTCCTCTGCCTGCTTTGCGGCGGCGGCGCTCTCCATCTCGGTCAGCTTCTTTAAAAGCTCGTTGAGCTTTCTCTCGCTTGCCGTTACGGATTTCGACAGCGCACGAAGACCCTTGTCTTCCAATACTGTATTGAGTTTTTCGATATTATCGTATGCCATGTATCCTCCGACGAAGCCTCTCTCGAAAGCCTCGCTTCATTCCGTCTTCGGCGCACATTCCCCATGCGCCTTCTTTATTGCTTCCGCCAAATTTTTATCGCGCACAGCGGCGAGTTTGCACTGTGCCTTGTTGGTCATTCCCTCTAAATTTTGCACGAAGATCAACTCGCAGCCGAATTTTTTCTGCAGTTTTTCGATCTCCTTGCGGTTGTTCGGCGCGACGCTCTCATCCGCCACGAGCAGCTCCGCCCGGCGCAGCGTGCCTGCGGCGTGGACGCCCAGCGTCAGTTTTCCCGCACGCAGCGCAAAGCCGAGAAAGGTCTCGATCTTACTCCGTTGCATGAAGCTCCTTTAAGACGCGCTCGTAAATTTCGGGCGGGACGTCGCAGGAAAAGGTGCGATTTAAAAGCCGATTCTTCTTCAGCTTCTCGGCGCAGCGGGGATCTGAGCAGAGATAGGCCCCCCGTCCCGCCGCCTTTCCCGAGAGATCGGGCATAATCTCCCCCGACGATGTCTTTACGATGCGCAGCATCTCCCGCTTGGGTTTTTCCTCGCGGCAGGCGATACAGGTGCGCATCGGCTCTTTTTTGATCATTCTTCTTCCTTCTGCTCGGATTCTTCCGCAGCTTCCGCCTCCGCGGCGAGCGCGAGCTTGGCTGCCGCCGATTCGCTCTTGACGTCCACCTTCCAGCCCGTGAGCCTTGCGGCGAGACGGGCGTTCTGCCCCTCTCTGCCGATGGCGAGGGAGAGTTTGTCGTCGGGAACGATCGCGAGCGCGGACTTTTCGGACATCTGCGTCACGGAGACGACCGTCGCGGGCGAGAGGCTCTTTGCGATGAACTCGAGCGGATTCTCGCTCCAGAGAATGATATCCACCTTCTCGCCGCCGAGCTCGGTCACGACGGAGTTGACGCGCACGCCCTTATTGCCGACGCAGGCGCCCACGGGATCCACCTTGCTGTCCATGGCGGCGATGGCGATCTTGGTCCTGTGACCCGCCTCACGCGCCACCGATTTGATGACGACGGAGCCCTGTTTGATCTCGGGAACTTCCTCCTCGAAAAGCCTCTTGACGAGCCCGGGTGCACTGCGGGAAACCAAAACCTGTGCGCTCTTGCTCCCCCCGCGAACTCTCTTGACGAAGACCTTGATCCGCTGGTTGACCTCGTACCGTTCGCCGGGAACCTGATCCTGCGGGAGCATGAGTCCCTCGACCTGTCCCTTGCCGAGTTCGACATAGACGTTCTTCATGTCGACCTTGCGAATGAGACCGGTGACGAGTTCGCCCTCTTTATCCGAGAACTCGGAGAGGGTGTTGTCCCGCTCCGTCTCGTGGATCTTCTGCATGATGACCTGCTTCGCGGTCTGCGCCGCGATCCTCGAAAAGTCCTTGGGAATAAATTCTTCCTGCAGAACGTCTCCGGGCTTCGCGCTCTTTTTGATGAGACGGGCGTCTTCGAGGGAAATTTCCCCCTCCTGAAGCTCCTCCGCGTCCGAAACCGTATGCGTCAGTAAAAAACGGAGAGAGCACTTCTCTTCATCGGCGTCCACTTTGACGATCCCCGTCTCTCCCTCGCGCTGTTTGCGGTATGCGGAGGACAGAGCGCTCTGAAGCGCCTCGAAAAACATCTGCTTGTTGATGCCCTTTTCGCGTTCCAATTCGTCGAGCGCGGCGAAGAAATCCTTGTTGACCATTTGTATTTTCTCCTGTTTTACAGATTTGTTTATATCTCGATAAATAAGCTCGCCTTGGCGATCTTTTCCTTGGGAAAACTTCTCTCCCCTTGTTCCGTTGCGATAACCGCTGTCTCTCCCGAATAGGATATGAGCTCTCCTTCGAAGACTTTCTTCCCCTCCTCGGGCGCGTAGAGCCTGATTTCCACCTTTTCTCCCAAGTGGCGGAGAAAATCCCGCTCGGTGCGGAAGGGACGGTCGAGTCCCGCCGAGGAACAGTTGAGGGTATAGGGCTTTCCCTCCGTGGGGTCGAACTCGTCGAGAGGGCCGTCCACGGCGTGATGGAATTTCTCCAAAATGTCAAGATCGACGCCGCCCTTGCGATCCACGGTGACGGAGAGGGACAACTCCCCCCCGCGCGTGCTCCATTTTGCTTCGAGCAGTTCAAGTCCCAACTCTTGTGCGATGGGCCTTAAAAACTCCTCCGTTTCGGCATCCGTCTTTCTCGCCATTTCTCCCTCATAAAATTATTGAGAGCGGAGACCCGCTCTCAATCGTCGTTTCATCGATTAAGCAACCACATTATAACAGGAAGAGAGAAAAATTGCAAGCGTTTTTGAGGGGTTTTTCACCGATTTTTCAGAAGCGCGGCAATCCGCCCTTCTCTTTCACGAGCCGCATGAAGATCTTTGCCGTCACGAATGCGTCCTCGAAGGCGCGGTGATGGTTGAAATCGAAGCCGTAGTGAGCTGCGATCGTGTTGAGCTTGTAGTTGTTGAGCCGCAGCATCTCCTGCGAGAAGGTCAAAGTGTCATACTGCCTCTGCGTAAAGCGGAATCCCTCCCTCTCGCCGTAGTATTTGACGAACTTGAAGTCGAAGTTGACGCTATTGTGTCCCACCATGGCGCACCCGTCGCAGAATTTGTAGAAATCCGCGATGGCTTCGCCGATCTCGGGAGCGCCCACGAGCATTTCGTCGGTGATCCCCGTCAGATTCTTCGTCTCGTCGGTGAGTTTGACGGGGCAGGCGACGAAGGTCGAGAATTTTTCCGTCACCCGTCCCTCGAAAATTTTCACCGCACCGATCTCGATGATCCTGTCCATCAGCTGCCCGACCGCGCTGTTGTTGAGTCCCGTCGTCTCGAGGTCGTAGACCACATAGGAGGTCTTTCTGAACTCCTCGGGCATGGAGGTATCCTCATACAGGTTCGCCTGTTCGAGCTGTTCGAAGGGCTCGGGAAAGACTTTTATGTATTTCTCGGGCACCGCCCTTCCCTCGCGTTCCTCGAGGACGAAGTCCTTGGGCGGCATACCGAAGTCGATGTTCTTCGCCGTGAAGGAATAGTTTCCGTTGAAGAGGGTCTGGTCCCCCGTCATGCAGATGCTGTCCCCCGCCTTGAGGGAACGGATCTTTTCGAGGGTCTTCTGCCGCGTGAAGTAATTCGCCTGGACGGAGCCGCTCTCATCCTTGAGCGAAATGCGGAAGAAGGGCTTATCCCTCTTTGTCCTGCGCTCCTCGATGTAGGTGATGGTGCCGCAGAGGGTGACCGAGAGTTTCTCCCCCTCGAGGTCGGCGCAGCAGAGAGCATATTTGGGATTTGCGCCGTCGATCGCAACATATTCGCAGATGGGGAACATGCGGGGAGCGATGATCCTCTCCGCCGCCCCGATGCTCTCGTGTTCGATCTCCTCTTTGGGGCGCTCTCCCGCGGCGATCCCGCCGCTCCAGGGTCCGCAGAAGGTGCGGCGGAGCCGCTCTGCGATCTCGTCCGCAATTCCCCCCTTCCCGAACCGTTCCTCTTCCTCCTTTCCGATGTGGATCAAGAATCTTCCCCCGCACTCGTCGACGTAGGTCTCCACGTCCTCGGGCCTGATAAACGCCGCCGCGGAGGGGAAATTCTCCTTGAAAATTTTGAGAATCTCCGCACGGACGCCCGCAGGGTCGGGAATGGATTTGACGACGGAGACTTTCGCCGTCAGAGGAGCGGACACAAATTCCGCCGTCACCTGTTCGGCGGAAGAGACGTCCTCTGCCGTATAGTTGAGATCGGTGACGAGGAAAAAGGTCGCCGTATTCTTCTCCACCGTGATCTTTTTGAGGACCGCACGCTGCAGTCCGGGAATTTTTCTGATTTTCGAAAGGTATTCCTCGCTTCTCATTTTAAAAGTTCGTCAAGCCGCGCAAAAAAGACGGCTTGCGCCTCCTCCTTCTCCACCCGTTCAATCACTTCTCCCCTTTGGAAGATCGCGCAGGTCCCGTCGCCGCCCGCAATGCCGAGATCACAGTCCCGCGCCTCCCCGGGACCGTTGACAACGCAACCCATCACCGCAATTTTCAGAGGTTTGCGGATATTTTTCACATAGTCGTTGACGCGGCGGGCGAGCCCCATGCAGTCGTAGCGGCACCTGCCGCAGGTCGGACAGGAGACGACCTGCACATAGTCCCTTTCAAGCCCGCAGGCGCGCAGAATTTCATGTCCCGCCCGCGCCTCTTCCTCGGGCTCCGCCGTCAGAGAGACGCGAATGGTGTCCCCGATCCCTTGAAGAAGCAGTGCGCCGATCCCGATGCTGCTCTTGATGAGCGCCTGTTCCCCCGCGCCCGCCTCGGTCACGCCGAGGTGCAGGGGATATTCCGCCCGCGCGTGCAATTTTTCATAGGCCTCCGTCGTGCGCCGCACGTCCGACGCCTTGACGGAGATGACGATGTCTTCGACGCCGTACTTTTCAAAGAGCGCTGCAGAAGAGAGGGCGCTCTCGACGAGTGCGTCCGCGCTCCAGCCGTATTTTTCGAAAAAACTCTTCTCGATGCTCCCAGTGTTGGCTCCGACGCGCACGGGAATTTTGTGCCGCTTGATGGCGTCGGCGACGAGCTTCAGCTCCCGCTCCCCGCCGATGTTCCCGGGGTTGACGCGCAGTTTATCCGCGCCGTTTTCCGCCGAGAGCACGGCGAGCCGCGCCGAAAAATGAATGTCGGCGACGATGGGAACATGGATTTTCTCCTTGATCTTTGCGATCGCGCGAGCGTCCTCCTCGTCGACGACCGCCGTGCGGACGATCTCGCAGCCCGCCTGCTCCATTCTTAAAATTTGAGCGACGCTTTCCTCCACGTCGCTCGCCTTTTTCGTCGTCATGCTCTGCACGGCGATCTTTCCGCCGCCGAGTTCCACATCTCCGACTTTAACTTTGTTCATGTTTGCCGTCCGATTCCTTTTTTTCCATCATGCGCTGAAGTTCGGACATGAAGGAATTGATGTCCTTAAAGGAGCGATAGACGGAGGCATACCGCACATAGGCGACCTCGTCGAGCTCTTTCAGACCCTCCATGACCATCTCCCCGATCTCTTTGGAGCTGATCTCCTGCTCCATCGAGTTGTAAATTCTCTTGGAAATCTCATCGGCGAGGGCGTCGATCTTCTCGATGGGCACGGGCCGCTTCTCGCACGCCTTGATGATGCCGCGCTTGATCTTCCCAACATCGAACGCCTGACGGTTCCCGTCTGCCTTGACGACGAGAATGGGTGACATTTCGATCATCTCATAGGTCGTGAAACGTTTTCCGCAACCCAAACACTCCCTGCGGCGGCGGATCGATCTGTCGTCATCCGCCGAGCGGGAATCAATGACTTTGTTTTCCGTACAATTACAATAAATACAACGCATCGTTCTTTCTTCCTCTTGAGAACTATTCTATCACAATCTCACACAAAAGTAAAGAGTTTTTTTCGCTTTTCGCTTCGGAATGAAAAGCGGAAAGCGATGTCATTCTGAGCGTCGCTCCCCACTGTCATTCCGAGTGGAGCGTAGCGGAATCGAGGAATCCCCTAAGCAATCGACGGGACGTTCTAAATGTATGTGCGGCGTTCACGCCGCACTCGTTTTAATTTTTCTGTTTCCCCCCTAAGACATGGGGGGGGGATTTTAGGGGGGATTTTCAATGTTTTGAAAATTCCCTTTTAAGAGGGGTTTCTCGTTATTCGGACTTGAG